>NZ_JBQCYC010000003.1:0-157003 GCF_052087705.1 Flaviflexus sp.
CTCCTCAACAGCGGCAGATTCCAAAACAAACTACACCCCCAATTATGAAGAGCCCCTTAATCGACCCGAGATCGTTGCTCCGCTTCGGTCGTGATCTTGATAATAGGATCCCACCCATCTGGGGTACTGCGAGACAATGAAGGCGTGTTCTCGAAGCTCGGTCGTTTGATATCTCATCACCCTCTTGCCACCGTTGTGAGCTGGGTGTTGCTCATGGCGCTCGCGGTTGCTGCGACGTTCACCGGTTTCGGTGGAAAGGCCCTTTTCGACAATCTGGGTTCGGGGAATCCGGTCCTTCCGAACACGGGATCGGCTGCGGTCTACGAGGAAACCGAGGACGATGGAGCAAGCCTGCTCTACATCCTTGACGGGGTTCCCGAAGAACAGCTGGCACAGGACACCGCGGTTTCTCAGGCCCTCACGGACCTGAGCAGGGCGCTGGAAGATCAACCGGGAGTGGCGAGCGTCCTCTCCTATCAGGGCGTGGCTTCCGAGATTGCCTCAACGGTTGAGGAGGAACGAAGCGCTGCACTCGCCGAGGTCGAGGCAGGCTTTGAAGAACCTCAGGCCGAGATCGACATGCTCGCCCAGCTCGACCCCGAGGCAGCTGCCGCCGCACAGGCCGAGCTCGACGCTCAGAAGCAAGCCGCGCTCGACGAGGTCAACGAAAAAGTCGATAGCCAGCTCCAATCCGTTCTTGCCGGAACAGCCGAAACCGAGGGCGATGAGGCGATCGACATAACCTCCTTCCTGTCGACCGAAGGCGATGGACAGATCATTGTCGTTCAACTCGCGGAGGGCCTAACCGAAGAACAGGCAAACACGGCCCACGAGGAGGTCATGGCCGAGTTCGATGCGACGACGGAGCAACTCCAGGCCATCGATTCGGGTATCGAGGGCTACAAGCAGTCGATGACGCTGGCGATGGATGCCGTAATCGGTCAGGTCCAGCAAGATCTCATCACGGGTGAATCAATCGGCCTGCCCATTGCTCTGTTCATCATGATCATTGTCTTCGGCGGTCTCTTGGCTGCTGGCCTCCCCCTCATTGGTGCACTCTCGACGATCGCGCTCGGCATGGGAGGCATTTGGGTTCTCTCTCAGTTCACCGCGGTCGACTCCTTCGTCATCAACATCATCTCGATCATTGGCCTGGGCCTGTCTATTGACTACGGCCTCCTCATCGTGTCGAGATATCGAGAAGAAATCCAGATCCTCCTGCCCACCATTGGCTACGAGGCCGACGGCAGCAACATTCCTCACGGGCTCTCTGCCGAAGAGCAAAAGAAGCTCTCCGATATGCGCCACGAGGCAATCGAGACCACGATCGGCACAGCCGGGCGTACGGTCTTCTTCTCCGCGCTCACGATTGCGATTTCCATTGGCGCTCTACTCGTCATGGATGCTCAAATCCTCCACATGATCGCCCTCGGCGGCGTCATCACGGTTCTGTTCGCAGTGGCCGCCGCCATCTCACTCGTCCCAGCAATCATCGTTCTGCTCGGCAACAAGCTGCTGCGTCCCTCCGTTCTCGTCAGGCTTCCCGGCGTTCGCCGAATCACCAAGACGGTAGGCGATTCAGCCTCTGATCACGGCTTCTTCTCAAAGCTCGCACGTTTCGTTCACGACCGCCCCTGGCCCATCCTGATCCTGCTGGGCGCCCTGCTCGTTGCCATGACGATTCCCGTATGGTCGATGCACCTACGTTCCTCCTACGACGAGTACGTGCCTGCCCACACGGAAACGGGCCAGGCTATCGAGATTCTCGGCAACGAGTACCCTGCCTTCCGCACCTCCGAGATTCAGATCCTCACCGGCACCTCGGAGGAAGAAGCTGCTGGTTCCGCCTTCGTGGCAGAGCTTCGGGAACAGTACCCGGATGCTCGTATCAGCTACACGGACACGGGTGACAACAATAGAGCTCTCATCAATCTGGATCTCGAGACCGACGATCCCCTGAGCGTCGAGGTGGAACAGATCGTTCTCGACATTAGGGACATGGATGCTGGCTTCGAGTTCTGGGTGGGCGGATCGGCGGCCCTTCAGCTCGACTTTAATGACTCGTTGGCTGATGGTCTCCCGCTCGCCCTCGTTATCATCGTTGTCGCGGTCTTCGTGCTCCTGTTCCTCATGACCGGGTCCCTCATGGTCCCCCTCAAGGCCATCCTCCTCAACGGACTATCCCTCCTTGCCTCCCTTGGCCTCACCATCTGGATTTTCCAGAACGGCTTCTTCGGGCTGGAAGTGGCCAAGGGGCTCGAAGCCTACGTCGTTGCCATCGCCCTAGCCTTCGGCTTCGGTCTCGCCATGGACTATGAAGTCTTCCTCCTGGCCAGGATTAAGGAATATTGGGACGCTGGCTACTCGAACGACGAGTCCGTCGAACGTGGCCTCCAGCGGTCCGGGCGTATCATTACGTCCGCAGCGGCAATCATCATCGCTGTCTTCATCGGCTTCGTGTTTGGCGAGCTCATAATGGTCAAACAGGTCGGCGTTGCCCTTGCCATCATTGTTGGCCTAGACGCCACCCTTGTTCGCCTCCTGCTGGTCCCGGCAACCATGACCTTGCTGGGCAAATGGAACTGGTGGGCACCCAAGCCCCTGGTCAAGATTTACAACAAGTTCGGGATCCACCACTAGGACGTCCGAACCAGCCACGCCACGGGCGGCGAGATGAGGAACTTCCGACCTTTCCGTCAATGATCGTCAATTTGACCCCGCCTGCTACCACGCCGAGAGCGTCGGCCCCGGACTAATCCGGGGCCGACACATTCGATGATTTTGCCTGACCACACTCTTGCATGGGGGCAGGGACCATTCTCTAGTCGGTAACGTGCACGTAACCGTGGGCGCCGCGTTCGGCTTCACTCATGATGTGGTTGACGACCGAGTAGTTGCCGGCCTCCGGGAACTCGAGTTCAACGAATCCGCCCTCTGCCGGGAGGAGCGAGAGCACCTGGGAGCCACCGTCGGTTGCGCCGGACGAGGACACTCCTTGGCGAAGGTGGTAGGCACCTTCAATCCAATAGGTATCGAACTGTCCGCCAACAATGTGGAAGGCGAACGGCACGTTCGGCCCGGCGTCCAGCACCCAGAATCTGACTCGTTCACCGGTCTTTACTTCGAAGCGTTCCTGATCGTACTGATTCGCGATGCCATTGAAAACAACGCGGTCCGGGGTGCCGTTCACGATCTTGTCCGCGTTGACCTCTTCGGCCTCTTCCGGGCTGTGGGCTTCGTTTGCGAGGTAGACCTCGGACTGAACGATGACGAACTCATGGTCGACGGGATCAATGTCGGCAGGCTCGATAATGACAGCGCCGTGCATGCCAGCCGCAATGTGCGTGGACATGGGAGCGGTCGAGCAGTGGTACATCCAGATCCCGGCACGTTCAGCCGTGTACTCATATACGAGACTTTCACCCGGGGCAATCGTTCTCATTGGCACATCCGGGGCGAGCGCACCGGCATGGAAGTCGATCGAGTGGCCAATCGTTCCATCGTTCACAAGGGTGATGATGAACTTGTCACCAACCTTGCCGTGCAGAGTTGGCCCCATGGAACTGCCATTGAATGTCCACCTGGTCTGCCACAGGCCGGGAGCAACCTCTAACGGAACCTCGGTCACCGTGAAGGTTAGCTCGTGCGTGACGGGCTCGTCGGTGTCTGCCAGGGGCTCGAGCTTAGCCGGGTAGACCTCCGAGATCTCCGCATCGACAACATCGGGAATTGCGGCAGGCGCCGCATGCCCGGCATGGCCTCCTGCATCAACTGCCGATGACGAACCTCCGGTAACAACGACGTCGAGAGTCATCCCCATCTGCTTGTGGCCCGCCACGGAGCAGTAACCCTCCTGGGAGTAGCTTTGCACGCCGAAGTTCACAGTCTCCGATTTGCCGGGCTGGATACGAGAAGACTCGACGTCGCCAATGACAAGGTCGTGACCGTTCTTGTCGTCCTCGTTGATCAGGGTGACGACCAGTTCATCGCCGGCCGGGACCTCAATGACACTCGGTTCATAGGTCATGTCCGCCGTCATCGTCACCTCAACCTCGGTGGTTTCCCCCGTCGGTTCAACTGCGGCGCCCGCTTGAGCAGTACCGCCGCTCGCAAAGTTCGGGTTGGCTGGAAGGGACGTGCCGGACGGATTGGCGGCAACCCCAAAAGTCACGGCCAGGAGGATCGCAACAACGGAAGCAACGATTCCCGCTGCAGACCAGACCGAGGACACGCCGGAGTTTGACTGGCTCCCCCTCATGCCCGCACTCTTCTTCGTTGTCTCAGACATCATTCTCCTTGTCGGACGTGCCGTTAGTTGTCCTGGTAGAGCCAGCACGATTCATGTCGCTTCCTGACTCAGAGTTCTTATCGCTAACTGGCTGTTGGTGACGTTCGTTCAGTTGGGCCTTTTCGTCTTCCTGCTTGGCAACCGCCTCGGCGGCCTTCTCAGCAGCCTTTACCTCTCGCTCGGCTTCTAGGGCCTTCTTGTGCTTGAGGCCCAGGAAGACGGCACGGAACATGATCGGGATAAACGACATGATGGTTCCGATACCGAGAATGGCAACGATCAGACGGATTGAGGACGGCACGGGAAGTAGCCAGATCACAAGACAAACGTTAGGAACGGCAATGCGGAAGGTTGCTCCGACGTTGAGAGCATCCTGGTACACCGCGAGGTTAGCTGGGCTCTTGCCCATCAAAACGGGTAGCAGGTAGGAAAGGGTACCGAGGAGGATCTGCAGGGCAAAGCCGAAGGCGAGGAGCGGCGCCATCGACACCAGGCGGTCCGTGACCTCGGGCCAGCTATCCGAAAGAGCAAGCAGTACGCCGATCCAGACCAGGCCGACAACCGCCCAGGTGCCCGCGGCACCAACCGAAGCCGGTGCGAACTCGCGGATGCCCTTGAGAGAAACGGGCTTCCACAAGGTTCTGCCCCACCAGACGATGCTCAGCGCATAGACGGCTACGCCAATGATGGAGATGAGCTTAATGCCCGCAACTGCTCCCCCGGCGACGATGACGATACCTGCCAGCAGCGGCCAGAGGACCTGGCGGGTCATCCGTTCGGACCTCTCGTCCATGCGGGCCCGCACCATCGTGGGCCAGAAAGTCACCAGGGTGCCGATCACCGTGAGACCGATCCAGCCGAGCAGGTTGAACGTCATGTGGGCAATCATGAGCCGGCCCCGCCACTCATCACCGAACCCAAAGGCAAGGAGAACACCGAAAGCGGCTCCGACGGGGAGCATGCAGGCAGCGGTGATGTAGTAGCGGATAACGATCCGGAACCTGCCGGGCAGGGCCCTCTTCATCTTCCGGGCCAGGTATACCGCGTGCCACAGCACGGAGACCGTGACAAAAGTGGCGCCAATGAGAACGAGGACCCAGACATCCATGGGGAACCCAACGAACACAAACAGGGCGCCCAGCGCCATGAGCAAGCTGCGGCGGTCCTGGATCTTCCCTTCGTTCGCAGTTGGGCGAGTCTTCAAGAGCGTGTTCGCAAAGTACTCGGACCATACAAGAGCCGAGTGCGAAAGGGCACCAAGGAAGGTGACGTGAATGGCGAGCCAGTCCGAGGACAAGATTTGCTCGTGGAACATTACGACGAAGATAAGGACGATTAGCCAGATCACCGCAACCATGTCGCGGATTGGGCTCACGCCCCTGCCCTTCTTCGCGGGAGTTATGGGCTTCGGAGCGGCCTGCCTATTGCCTGAACCGGGGGAACCGATCTTCATACGCCCTCCCCACCCGAAACAGTTGCAGGAGCAGGCTTAGTTCTGCGCTTTGTTTTCTTCTTCGGTTCTCCCACAATCACCGTTCCAATAACGGTGATGAGGAAGAGCAAAACGGCAATGACGTTGATTTGACCGCCAAGTACCCAGAGCGATCCCTGTCCAACGATCAGCTCAGCACCCACTCGAAGTGCGAGCCCCACATTCAGCAGGGTGAGAGGGATGTACATGATCCTGCGGTACGGAACCGGGATACCCATGACAGCCGGGAAAATTACCGGTGCGTGCGCCATGATCATCGTGAAAGCGAATCCGATAAAGATCGTGTGAATGACGATGTCGTAGTAGGGAGTGCCCACTGCACCCGCCGTCGCGATCCAGACAATTCCGCCAACAATCAACCAAAAGTAGCCGGCAAGCAGTGCGTAGGCCGAGTACCTCGGCAAGCCCTTCGACTTGATCAGCCTGCGCGGGGCATCATCCTTGATCAGCCACAGCGCAATAACGATCTGCACAACGCCAAAGGCACGAGAAGCCGGATCCGGCCAAATAAGAGATGCGGTGACTGCAAGAATCAGCAGGAGAGACAGCGTCAGCAATGTCGGCACCGCACGCGGTCCCATCGAAAGCTGGGCAAGCTCAGCGCGCTCGGAGGCAATAGTAATAATCAGGAAAGAGCCAAGCAGCGGGATCAGCGCAGAGACGTCAAAGCGCAGTACCAGGATTGTTGCGACAAGGAGAGGTACCGCCGACAGGATCTGCGTTGCTAGTAGCGGGAGTGGGGCTCTGCGCCACAGCCACAGGTAAACGAGCGTGAAAGCGAGGGCCCCCTGGATCATGAGGAGGTGACCGACCAGGCCCCAGAAGGATGCTGTGCCGCCGATAGCCAGCAGAATGCCACCGGCACCGAGGAGCGTTGGCGCAAGAAATGCCCAGCTGTTCTTCGGCTCATTGTGAGCGAGTGCCTGACCACGTTCGAGAGAAATCAGAGTGCCGAGGAAGCCCGCTGTCATGACGAACCCATGAACCGAATCATCCTGCGCTTCGGCAGGTGCCCAGGACCCAAGATTGAGAAGCCCGGCATTCATTCCCATCAGAAGCGACAGCCCACCAAGGACAAGAAAAATGACGCGCCACGAGATTCGGCGTCGCTTACCGCCACTGCCCGTTGGTCCGGGGGCCTGAAGCGAACTGGTAACTGTCATGTCTCCTCAAGATTTAGTGGCGAAACAGCTTATTCATCGAAGGTAACTATCCGAAACAGATATGTACCAATAGTTTTGGGGCCAGTGTTTGCTTTCCCCAGCCTACCGAGCAGACAGCGCTGGCTCGAACACGGAGGGCCGGATACTCGCGGCTGTCACCGCGGACCCGACCCTCCGTGAGACTAAGTTCTTTGTGGCCTCGTCAAGAGGCTACTTGCGCTTCAGCGCGATGGTCCACGGTTCCTCGGAAACATAGGAGATCTCGATGGCGTCCGCACCGTTGAGATCGACGAGCTGCTGCAGAAGCGGCTTCGGGTTGTGCGGAGCAATGATGTGCATGGTCATGCCCGGGCGTAGCTGAGAGAAGGCACCAATGACGGAGCCATGACGAATTGCGTGCGGAATGATCCGAACGTCAAGGACCGGAACGTCCTCATCGTGCCCGCCGCAGCCGCAGCCGCCGCCACCGTGAGCAGAAACATCTTTGATCGAAAGCTCAGACATTATGTCCTCCATTGAGTATGAACGCTTACCTAATTATTACACGTTAAACCGGTTTAATTAAATGGCGGGCGAGGATCACACTGAGTAGAGGACTTGCTGCACAGATCACCAAGTCCTCTACGACAGGACGGTCGCTTCCATAACAAAACCTAGCCCACCTTCGCTGAGCGAGCGTCGCTCTTCGGTGCAAAGTTTCAGAAATTAATTATCGGCTCGTAAGCTTCCTTAAGCTGATCTCAACGACGCGATCTCACTTCAACCAAGGAGCGCACGGGGACCATAATTTTGAGGTGGGCGCCCAAATCGCGTTTTGGGCGCCCACCTCATTCAATAGATCTCAGCGATATTCTCGTACGTGATTAACTCACCATAGAATAAACACGTGGCTCTTCAAACGGCAGTTCGAGCGAATCGTTCCTTGAAATTGTTGGCTGGGTAAAGCGAACCTCAAAATTTCTTCGAATCGAATCGCACAGCATGCCAACCGTCGACAACTCCCCATTCCTATCGCGACCAACTACGACCGAGTCATCTTCGCTGGTATCGCCTGACAGATCCAACTCTAGATCGCCAAATTCCAAGAACTCGAATCGTTCGTCCTCGGCGCGTTTCGGGTAGTACACTGCTACGACTGCTGCTCCATTCACCCTTAGGTTACGGAACAGAATATCGAGACTCTCGCTTTCCAGCATCGGAACAATTCGACGAGACGAGTCGTAACCATTATGGCGAAGGGTCGCACGACCGGTCGGAGAGCCTAGGAACCGTCCTAGGGCGCGGTTCGTATCCCGAAGCAACCTCATCGTTTCCTTCTCACTCACGCTTTCCACCTCTCCATTATCATCTCAATATTGTCTAGAAGATAGTCATAAATATCGTGGTACTGATGATTAACATAATTCCAGCCTGTCTTCAAAGGAATTGTCGAAAGCACTTCTTTCTTTTCAGCACCGGAGTTGCGGTTGTACTGATGCCAATGGACAGTTCCATGACTGGTGTCGACCCGACATATTCGATACCACGGACCATCAAGTTCTTCCCTCCAATGTAGTTCAATGCTGAAATCGACGATCATTTTCCTATAGATGGCCTGACGCACTCGAAGCTCTAGGTGAGGGTAGTCCTCATACCAGCGGAGGTCAAGGCGAAATACAGAATCTGGATCTCGGGCACTTTGGGGCGGCGGTTTATAGCTTTGAACCGTAGCCCCGCTCATATCGGCGAGCTTGGAATTCTTCCTCACCATCAAACATCCGCTCCGTCAGTTACGGACAACTACTTTGGCTGTCATGCCAATCCTTACGGAACCAATTATATCTGGCACAACAGGCAGCATTCCCTGAGAAAAGTTACTGTGAATAACCAATACCCTTTACAGGTTTCGCACTTTTGGAGCTTCAATCTTGCCCTCCATCAAAACTATGGAATAAGTAATCCGAACCAAACCGGAAGATGCAATTGGGCCACATACAACAGTCCAAGTTCATAAATCGACGCATATATCCTATAGATTCGGATCTTCAATCATCAGTGGATATTGCACTCGTGAGAGCCGGTTGTGGTGCGGGTGGGAACTGGTGGCCGTTTAGGCCGAATAATTCGTGTGCCGATTCAGGTAATGCTAGGTCGTGACACAACCGTCATTTCAACTAGGAATCCTTGCTCCTAGTCCCAAACTACTTCTTGATAGAGCAGGCTCCATTACCCAGTGCCGAGCACGACCTGTTCCTCGCCACCCATGCGTACGCTCTTCGGGCTATTGGATCAATAGGTCTGAGGTCGATGATTCTCCCGACCCATGTCCAGGGTCTGCCCATTGTTGCGAGCACTGCAGCCACTGCACGGTGTCCGCGCTCAACGGTCTCTCCTGCGTAGACAACATGCTGGGAGTATTCGGCAGGGTTCACTCCCCTGCTTGTGAGGTCGGCGAATCCCGTGAACTCAACGTGGGTTCGCTTGCTCGCAAACTTTGCCATGCGCGCGCACATCTTGCATCCGCGGTCGTAGACACAGATTGGCACCGAGGGGCCAGTATTTCCCAAGTGATTCATGCCGTCTCCTCCGTTCCTCTTCCGCGCGTTCATCGGTTTTCGGTCAAGACTCGGTTTTCACAAGGCTTCGGCTTGAACGTTCACGCGTCGCTTCTACGCCGGTATTTTGCCCAGGGTACGCAGAATTACCAGCCAGGTGAAAGGGGTCGCCTACTGTTCAGGCAGGGGCTCTCGCGAATGGGTGACGTAAGAATAGCCTTCGGTAATGCCGAGACGGCGGTAGAGCTTGCGGGCACGGTCGTTCCAGGACCACATACCGAAGGAAACGATCTCAACCTCGTTGAGCTCTCGATTGATTGTGCCAGCCATAACGGCACCGCCTATGCCGTTGCCCTGGAGTTCGGGATCGGTTCCCAGTCCGGCGAAGTGGGACCCATTGGTGCCATCGGCGTTGGGGAGCCGTTCAACTCCCATGGCTCCGCCAAGCAGGTTGCCATCGATGTACCCGTACCAGGTGAGGTCATCGAGATCGCGTAGTGCCGACGTAGTTGGATTCGAAGCCGAGATGACGCGTTCAATCTCTGCCCGCCACGTGGGTAGGTCTAGGCGGGCGACAAATTCATCGCCCTTCGGTGTGGGTAGAGGCGAGTCACTGTAGAAGAAGTCCCACCGGTTGCCGATATGGGGGCCGAGCCAGTCGCGGTGACGGTCAGCTAAACCGTCATGAGTGTTGGACTGGAGCATGGCCCGCGAGGGTGCGGGCAGGGTACCCCGGCCCGGGAGGGCGGCGAGGTTACCCTCCGCCGCCTGCTCCCGTACCCGGTCGAGTGAGGTGTTCACCGCATCGGGTTCGCCGATTGCGAGCATTCGTACGAACTCGTGTTCCTTCTCGCGGACGAGAAGGTCGTCGAAGTCCTTAAGTGGCCTGGCTGCGGTCAGCACAACGGCATGCTCGGGGCCTACGTCGCTGAAGAGGTTGTGTCCCTCTTCAGCCATGGTCTGCCATCGCAAAGCCCCTGTCCTCCAGAACACCTCGGTTGACTGGTCCATGGTCAGTTAGTTGAATCCTCTGCCTCGGACTTCTCGGCGTCGGACTCTTCATCCTTGGCCTTGAGCTTGGCATCCACGCCAGCTTCCTTACGCTGTTCGGGCGTGATGGGTGCCGGGGCGTCGGTCAGCGGATCGTATCCGCCACCCGACTTCGGGAAGGCGATAACGTCGCGGATCGACGGAGCATCGATGAGGAGTGCGACGATGCGGTCCCAGCCGAAGGCGATGCCGCCGTGGGGCGGTGCACCGTACTTGAAGGCGTCAAGGAGGAAGCCGAACTTCTCCTGCGCCTCTTCCTGCGACAGTCCCATGGTCTTGAAGACGCGCTCCTGAACATCAGAGCGGTGGATACGGATCGATCCGCCACCGATCTCGTTGCCGTTACAGACAATGTCGTAGGCATTGGACAGTGCGCTACCGGGGTCGGTGTCGAACGTGTCAAGATGCTCGGGCTTCGGTGCGGTGAACGCGTGGTGCACTGCGGTCCAGGCTCCCCCACCGACAGCAACGTCGCCCTCTGCCTTGGCCTCGGAGGCCGGCTTGAACATGGGGGCGTCGACAACCCAGACGAACGACCATTCCTTGTTGTCGATGAGGCCACAACGCTCACCGATCTCGAGGCGGGCCGCCCCGAGCAGTGCGCGAGACGACGTGATGTCGCCGGCAGCAAAGAAGATGCAGTCGCCGGGCTGAGCACCGGTGGCGGCGGCAAGGCCGTCGCGCTCGGCTTCCGAAATGTTCTTGGCAACCGGGCCGCCGAGCGTGCCATCTTCCGCGAGGGTGACGTAGGCAAGGCCCTTGGCACCGCGGGCCTTCGCCCACTCCTGCCACTTGTCGAAGGTACGGCGCGGCTGAGAGCCACCGCCTGGCATGACAACAGCGCCAACATATTCGTTCTGGAATACGCGGAAGGGCGTGTCCTTGAAGTAGTCGGTGAGGTCGACAAGTTCCTGTCCGAAGCGCAGGTCCGGCTTGTCGGTACCGTATTTGGCCATCGCATCAGCGAAGGTCATGCGCGGGATCGGGGTCTTGAGCTCGTAGCCGATGAGCTTCCAGATCTCGGCAAGAACGTTCTCCGCAATCGCAATGACGTCATCCTGCTCGACGAACGACATCTCGACGTCCAGCTGGGTGAACTCGGGCTGACGGTCTGCGCGGAAGTCTTCATCGCGGTAGCAGCGTGCGATCTGGTAGTAGCGTTCCATGCCGGCCACCATGAGGAGCTGCTTGAACAGCTGCGGTGACTGCGGGAGTGCATACCAGGAACCGGGGGCAAGACGGGCCGGGACGAGGAAGTCGCGGGCACCCTCCGGGGTGGAACGAGTCAGCGTCGGGGTTTCAATCTCTACGAAGTCAGCATCATCAAGGACGGTGCGGGCGGCACGGTTAACCTTCGCGCGGAGACGAATAGCGTTCTGCTCGTACTTGCGACGCAGGTCAAGGTAGCGGTACTTGAGACGGGTTTCCTCACCAACCTTCCCGGAGTCTTCGGCATGCTCGGAGACCTGGAACGGAAGTGGTGCGGCGGAGTTGAGAACTTCGACGTCGTCGGCAACAACTTCAATATCGCCGGTGGGGATGCCGGCGTTGGCGTTGCCCTCGGGGCGTTCGCGAACGGTCCCGGTCACCTGAATGACGTACTCGGAGCGGAGCTCGTGGGCAACCTCTTCGCGAATAACAACCTGGGCGATACCGGAGGCGTCACGAAGATCGATGAAGGCAATGCCGCCGTGGTCGCGGCGACGGTCAACCCAGCCGACGAGTGTAACGGTTTCTCCAATGTGGGAGGCCCGCAGGCTTCCAGTGTGGTGCGTACGAAGCACGATTCCTCAATTCTGTTTTGGTTCTAGCCCGCGAGACGAGCGGACCCGGGCGGAGGCGAGACGAGCCGGCGCCAGGAACCAGTCTAGGATACGCATCACCCATGTCCAGTTCTTGGCTTCGAAGACATGGGTGAGACAATGCCCATGATGGCTAAGATTTCCCGCAAACAACGCACCGCATCCGAATCGGCTCAGCGGTGGCTTCTGTGGACGGCTACCGCCATCATCACCTGCATCGCGTTCGAAACTCTCGCAGTGACGACGGCTATGCCAACGGTGACGACGCAACTGCAGGGCGAGCACCTGTTTGCACTCGCCAATGGAATCGCGCTCGCCGCTCAGCTCATCACGACAGCTATCGCGGGCCAGTGGATCGACGCGAAGGGCGTGAAGCCAGCTCTATTTATCGGGCTGTCGATGTTCGCCCTAGGCCTTTTCATCTGCACTGCATCACCGACAATCGAAATCTTCACGATCGGGCGCCTGGTGCAGGGGCTCGGTGGCGGACTCTGCATTGTCCCCCTCTACGTGCTGGTCGGGCGCCTCGTACCGTCCGACACGCAACCGAAGTTCTTCGCGTTCTTCTCTGCGGCCTGGGTCGTCCCTTCGCTCGTGGGCCCCGCCATCTCCGGTTTCCTTGTCGAGCAGGCGCACTGGCGCTGGGTGTTCGCCATCGTTCCCATCGCGCTGGTAGTCATCATGCCGGTCATCGGCAAGGTGCTGAACATGCTTCCGCCGATGGAGTTCACCGGCAGCCTGAAGCGCATAAACAAGACGATCGGTGTCGCACTTGGTACCGGCGGTGCAGCCATCATTCTTCAAGTTCTTTCCGGCACGGAGTCCGCGGACTTCACGCCCCTGACATTCATCATCATTGCGGTCGCGATGATCGCGGCGCTCGCGTTCGTCCGCCCCCTTATTCCCCCTCGGACGATCACGCTTGGTCGCGGACTGCCGGCAACGATCGCTTTCCGAACCTTCCTGAACGGCACTTTCGTGGGGATTGAGATCTACCTGCCGCTCATGCTGCAATGGATCCACGGCTGGGATCCGTTCGAAGCCGGCCTAACCCTCACGGTTGGCTCCGCCACCTGGGCCGTCGGTTCGTTCATCCAGGCCCGCATCGTCGACCCCAAGAACAGAAAGTACATCGCCAACTGGGGTGCGTTCTTCATGTTGCTGGGCTGCCTCGGCACGATCCCCGTGGCCTTCGTATCCGTCTCACCGGGCTTCCTCGTTGCTGCCTGGGCTGTCGCGGGTCTCGGCATCGGTTTGGCACACCCGGCCATGTCCACGCATGCTCTCGGTCTCACCCCCGTCGAGAAGCAGGGCGGCACATCATCGTCGTTGCAGATGGCTGACAATCTTGGCTCTGCGCTCGCCATCGCCATCGCAGGCATCGCCTTCGCCCTCATCGCAGGCCAGGGCACAGCAGCTTTCGTTCTCCTCCTGTCCGTCATGAGTGGCCTCGCCCTGTGCACCCTGCTCATCTCATTCCGGGTTGAGCCGAAGGTCACCACTTCGCCACTGCCCAACGAGGCCGATCCCCGGTAAGGTAGACAAGGCGCTAAAGAGCGCTGTAGAGGCGTCATAAGGCGCCGGGAATGCGCCCACGAGGCGCTGGAACAGGCTGACGCTGCCACTCTTGTGTGATTCGGGCAGGTTGGCAGATTGAGGAACACAATGGCGGATACGCCCGCATCAGACACCCCCGAAACACCTGAAGTAGAAGAAAACACCACCACTTTTGCCGATCTTGGACTGCCGTCCGACCTGCTTGAAGCGGTAGAAACTCTCGGCTTTACGACGCCCACCGCAATCCAGGAACAGACGATCCCGACCCTGCTCGGCGGCCGCGACGTTGTTGGCGTCGCACAGACCGGAACCGGCAAGACCGCCGCCTTCGGTCTTCCCCTTCTCGCACAGATCGACCCCGATAAGCGACGCGTCCAGGCGCTTGTCCTGGCACCCACCCGCGAGCTGGCGATGCAGGTTGCGGACGCTATCTCTGACTTCGCTCAGGTCAACCACGACATCAAGGTCCTTTCCGTTTACGGCGGCTCCTCATACGTACCCCAGATCCGCGGGCTTGAGCGAGGCGCCCAGGTCGTTGTCGGAACCCCCGGCCGCGTCATGGACCTCATCGACAAGGGCGCTCTCAAGCTCAACAACGTTTCGTACTTCGTCCTCGACGAGGCCGACGAAATGCTCCGCATGGGATTTGCCGAAGACGTTGAAACGATCGCCGGATCGCTCCCCAGCGAAGGTAGGATCACGGCCCTCTTCTCGGCCACAATGCCTCCCCAGATCCGCAGGGTCGCCGACCAGCACATGAACGACCCGGAGCACATCTCCGTATCGAACCCCCGCTCCACCGTTTCCACGGTCAAGCAGACCTACGCGGTCGTGCCTTCCCGCCACAAGATCGGCGGACTCGCCCGCGTGCTGGCAACAACGGATGCTGACGCAGCAATTGTCTTCGTTCGCACCCGCGCCTCCGCGGAGGAGCTCGCCCTCGAACTCAATGCACGCGGAGTGCAGGCCGCCGCCATTTCCGGCGACGTTGCCCAGCGTGACCGCGAGAAGCTCATCGAGCGTCTCCGCTCCGGCTTCCTCGATGTTCTCGTCGCCACCGACGTGGCGGCCCGTGGCCTTGACGTCGAGCGCATCGGACTCGTCATCAACTTCGACATCCCGAAGGAAATCGACACCTACGTGCACCGCATCGGCCGTACCGGCCGTGCCGGACGCGAAGGCGTTGCCCTTTCCTTCGTTACCCCGCGCGAGCGGGCCCGCCTCCGCAAGATCGAGCAGGCCACGAAGGCCAATATGGAAGAGGTCGACCTGCCGACCCCGGCAGAGGTCTCGAAGCTTCGCGCGAACCGCCTCATCAAGGAAGCCACCGAACGTTACTCCGTTGGCCGCCTCTCCGTATACCGCGAGGCCCTCGACTCGTTTAAGGCAGCCCAGGAGGCCGAGGAAACCGACATGTCAGTCGACGACCTGGTCTACGCGCTCCTCGCCATTGGCGTTCGCGATCCCGGCCCCCAGGCGAACGACGAACCGGACCGTCTTAACGTTCGCGACCGCGATCGTGACCGTGATCGCGATGATCGTGGCCCGCGTAAGGGACGCGACCGTGCACCGCTCCACGGATCACGCCGCTACCGCGTCGAGGTCGGCCACCGCGACGGCGTTAAGCCGGGTGCAATCGTCGGTGCTATCACCGGCGAAGGCGGCCTCCGCGGATCCGACCTGGGCAAGATCGACATTTATCCGTCGTTTTCCCTCGTCGAGATCGCCGGTGAGCTTTCGAGCGACGCCACCAACCGCATCTACGACGCCGAGGTATCCGGCAGGGCGCTCAAGATCCGTCCCGATGAAGGACCTCGTGGCGGTGGCGGACGCAAGTACGACCGCGGAGACCGTAAGTTTGATCGCGGTGAACGCGGCGGAGACCGCTTCAAGCGCGGCGGAGACAGATTTGATAAGCGTGGAGGTGACCGTTTCGACAAGCGTCGCAGCGGTGGCCCCAAGCGTCGCCGAGACTACTAGAGACAGCGGAGCGACACGTCACTTTTGAGTGACACCAGTGAGGCCCCTCTTCGGAGGGGCCTCACGCATGCATCTTTGCCGCCACCATGCTTGCCCGAAAACAGTAAAAGAAGACCGGCCCTGGACTTCCACAATGTGGAGAGCAGAACCGGTCGTGTTGCTAACTATAATATCAACGGCGCTGAGACATTCTCTATGATTCGTACTAACAGTTCACCAAAGCAGCCCTGAGAAATCACATGCCCCGCGCAACTGGGCCCCACGGCTCACCCTGAGGATTCGGTTGCTAGCGAGATCCCTCAATCGGCTGGAAACTCCCAGGAGAACCTATGGGATGTCGATGCTTTCTCGATATTCAATCTGAGCACAATCAACCAAGTTCAGGAGATTTCACGGGGCGAGTGCACCGTCTTTCTTGACGAGATCACCGGCGGCAAGTGCAATGGCAATGGTGTTGGCGGCACGCCGGACAACGCGAACTCGTTCCCGTAAAACTCCGTCTATTACCGGGTCCGTATCCCACCAGTGGATGGATGCGTCATCGAGCTTAGTGTCACCAGGGGTCTGGATGATACCGAGCTCACGGTCTCCCAGCTCGGTATCATCCAATCCCTAAACCATCAACACCATCGCTCGCACGCTCAGATAGATTTCGCCCCCAGCATTCACTGGACCTCGATCATCGTTGCTGTCATTGTGGCCATCGCAGTCTCCATCGCGTGGAAGTCCACCCCCAACACAATCGATACGCCAGCCCAAGACCGCTGAACAACAGCACGTGAACTAACACATTGAATTAGCACTGAGGTCCGCCCTTCAATTGGGTCGGACCTCAGCTCTGTTATTCATGTTGTAATCTGCGGAGTTGGCTTGCTCCAGAAAAATAACGTCCGGATGTTGGTCTTGAATACAGCTTCATCGTTGCGGAACTATGTCGACTCCTGGCCCGCTCTAGCGAGCTCCAGATATAGTCAGAACCCCAAATGAGGATGTGTAGTCTCGCCCCCTACTACTTCCGCCCGACCCTTGTTAGGCGGTTCGAGATCTCTCCGAGTTCGCGAGAGTCTTCCAGTACCTTGTCGATACCGGAGAGCATGTGCTCCTCGGTTACGGGGGCAATCTCCTTGATGAGCTTCTTCTTCACCCTACGGCCAACGGCCTTTGATCCGCTGTTCAGGAATAGCCTGCCCAGCAGGGAGAGAATTAATCCGACAGCCAGTCCCCCGATAAAGAGTAGCGGCGGTAGTGGAGTCTCCCCAATCATCGGAGGATCGGGTAGCGGAAGAACCATCGCGTTAGCTAGCCAGATTGCTCCGAGCCAGAGAAGACCAACGACGGCGACAACAAAGAAGAGCCACTGGAGGAAGTTCATGATCGACCACCACGCAGGCTTCTTTGCGTAACCTAAATCTGCCT
Organism: Flaviflexus sp.; assembly: GCF_052087705.1. Classification (NCBI taxonomy): domain Bacteria; kingdom Bacillati; phylum Actinomycetota; class Actinomycetes; order Actinomycetales; family Actinomycetaceae; genus Flaviflexus; species Flaviflexus sp. Next base: position 17,283 of record NZ_JBQCYC010000003.1, read on the forward strand.
TGGCGATGATGCGGTCAGCCTGATCGAGAACATTACCCGTCCGGTACTCGGCGGCCTCGGCGGCATCCCGCTGCCAGGCTGCGGGCAAACCTTCGGCAGCGTTCGTGACGACGGTGCGCACGAGTCCGCGGACCTGCGACTCTTTCGCGGGCGTTGCACGAACGCCCGTCAGGGTTGGAATCTCGCCCTTCTCCGGCACGAGATGAAGTCCCTTGAGCGGATCGACGCGAACACCGCGGAGCCAGCGCAGCGCCGGCCATCCCACACTCTTCTTGCCGCGGTACATGTACGAACCGGACGCTGCCTTTGCGACCTGGTCCACGCCCGCTGCGTTTGCAACGGCACTGGCAATTTCCTGCCGGTCCTTCTTCGTGATTCCGGCGGGGGCGCTACCGACCTGCTTACCGAGCTCACGACCGACCGATCGCACATCCGCGCTCATGCGGTCGTAAGCGGCTTGCTGGGAGCCCGCAACCCGCTCAATGGTGGTACGGAGCGTTTCAACACCTTCACCGGTCCGTGCGGAGGTCGCAATGATCTCGGCTTCCAGTCCGTCTTCTCGAATGATCTTCTGCGCATCAGAGATCATCCCGGGGCGTTCATCAGCATCGACCGTATCAATTTGGTTGAGAACGACAAGCGTGACATCCGAATGCTCGGACATGACGCGCAGATAGTCTTCGTGGACGACAGCATCCGCGTACTTCTGGGGGTCGAGAACCCAAACAAGAACGTCAACAACACCGGCGAGCCGCGAGGCGATCTCCCGGTTAGCTTCCTCCGTCGAATCAATATCGGGCATGTCCAACAGGACGATCCGATCCCCGTGGGAGGAGAACATCCCGGGCTTCACGTGACGGTCTCTGACATCGAGCCAGTCAAGCACCTCGGCGGCGGGCTGTTCCGACACGGACATCGGCGCATTCGTCGTTGGCCTGCGTGCGGCCACCCTTGCAAAATCTGAGCCCGTCAACGCATTGAAGAGCGAGGACTTCCCCGAACCGGTCGCACCAAAAAGGGCGACAACGGTCGTCTCGAGACCGGCGGCCTGCCTTTCGACAACCGCTTCTTTGAGTTCGAAAGCTCGCGAAAGCAGGTCCGGATCAACTCTTCCCTCCGCGATTTCAAGCGCCCTCGACAGGTCATGCAAGCCTTCGTTCAGAGTGGTCACTGGCCGTTCTCCTCTCGTCGGGCTGCGGACAGGAGTGCGAGAACCTCGGCAAGATCATCTCCCGCAGAAGCATCAACGCCAAGTGTTGCCAGTTCGGAGCGGAACGGCTCAGCGTCGGTAACCATGAAAGCTCCTGCCCTCTCGTGGAGGTCCTTCAGTGCCGACTGCGCCATGCGACGCACCGCCTCATCTCCGAAGATGGCTTCGAGGAGCTTCTGCGCCACGACGGCAGTGCCGCCCGCGACAACCACCTCACCACCGGACAGTCCGGCGGTGGAGGCAAAGATAACGATCATGAGGGCGATGGCAACAGTGTTGAGGCCCAGGGACAGGACTCGCGCGGAAGCGCGCTTGTCCTTCCCCTCTTCCTGAATGAGGGCGGAAAGGGTTGCTTGCCACTGGCGAACAAGTTCGGTGGCCGCCTCGCGGCGGTCTTCAGGGGTGCGCAGGCGTGCTGCGGCGTTGGCAACGAGTCGTTCTCCGCCCAGGCCGCGGGCCCAGGCCCGTTCCACGGTGGCAATAGCGGACTCGGTTTCGCCAACCAGCATGTGGGCGATTCCGTCTTCAATGGCGACCTCGACCTGCTCGGCCTGTGCCTTACCATCGCCCCCAAACCAGGAACTGATCTTGTCCCTGATCTTGCCGACCCCTGCCTCCACCTGGCGGAGGATCTCTCCCGTGCCAACAAAATCCTGCCAGCGGGCGAGCACCTCACCGCGAAGAACGGAGCCGTCGTCGACGGCTGACACAACCTTGCTGTGTGCCGAAGCAAAAGCATCATCGACCTGGGAGGCGAGAGTCACGAGCGCGGAACGCTGCTCATCAAGTGCCGGAAGGAGCCCGCGGCCGCGGATGGCGACAGCGTCGACCGCTCCCCCAAGCGTCTGTCGTGCGACAGCGGTTCTCGCAGCGGAATCGTGGGCAAGGCCTTCGAGCCAGGCCCGCACGTGCGAAACATCGGCCTCGGGGATAAAGCCATCTTCACCAAGATCCGTCTCGCCGATAACGAACAGAGGTGCGTGGGAAAGACCCCGCTCCTCGAGCCGGCGGGAAAGATCGGCACGAACCTCCACCCCAACACCGGAAGGCACGCGGTTCAGAACAATCGCGATCACAATATTGCGGGAAGCGGCCTCGTCCAGCAGGGCCCACGGAATAGCGTCCGCGTACCTCGCTGCCGTTGTCACAAACAGCCAGAGATCCGCGGCGGACAGAAGCTGGGCCGCGAGGCGCCTGTTCTCCTCGACAATGGAGTCGATGTCGGGAGAATCAAGCAGGGCAAGTCCCTCGGGAAGGGTGTCGACCGATGCGAGTTCGAGCTCGGTATGCGTACCACCGGCAGATCCGCGCACGCGGGCCAGCTCGGGAAGAATCCGGTCGCCCTCGAACCACGCCCTATCGGCCGTGTTGTGAACGAGAAGGGGGGTACGCGTCGTCGGCCTGATGGCACTCGAATGAGCAACGTTCCGTTGGGTGAGGGCGTTGACGAGTGCGGACTTGCCGGACCCGGTGGAACCGCCGACAACGGTGAGGAGCGGAGCATCGAGGGACGCGTAGCGGGGCAGAATGTAGTCATCGAGCTGATGACGCAGGTCCACCGTCTCTTCGCGGGCGTCCTCGGACTGCGGCAGGTCGAGCGGGAAGCCCAACCTGTCGAGTGTCTGTCGTAGATCCTCCAGCAGGCTGGCTACCTCGGCGGCCGACCTGCCGATGCCGGCGGGCGCTCTCACGAAAGCATCCGGACGGTCGGGTGCAGATCCTCTACGGGCGGGGCCCACTGGGCCGCGTCAGCGTCCACCTGTTCACCGGAGCGAATATCCTTGACCGAATCGGGATCGCCGGGGAACCAAACGAAGGGGATTCCGCGCCGATCGGCGTAGCGGATCTGCTTACCGAACTTCGCGGCCGACGGGGAGACCTCGGTCGGGATCCCGCGGTCGCGAAGCTGAACGGCAATGCGCTCAGAAGCACGCCGGTGTTCCTCATCCATAACGGCAACCACAACGGCCGTGGGAACCGACCGGGAGGCTTCAATCAGCGGAGTGCCCAGCACGCGTGCAAGAACGCGAGAAACGCCGATAGAAAGTCCGACACCCGGGTACGTCTTCTTGCCGTCCGTGGCGAGCGAATCGTAGCGTCCACCCGAGCAGACTGAACCAAGATCCTCGTGACCGACCATGGTGGACTCGTACACGGTACCCGTGTAGTAGTCGAGACCGCGGGCGATCTTCAGGTCGGCAACGATCGAGCCAGGCATGAGCTCATTAGCGCCCTCAACAAGATCGACGAGCTCGTTCAGGCCCGTATCGAGTAGCTCGGAGCGCGCGCCGAGCGCGAGTACCTGATCGGCGATCGAGCCGTCCGAACCGGTGATTGCCGCAAGTGCGAGTGCCTGAGATGCCTGCTCTTCAGTGGCTCCGTCTGCCATAAGCATTTCGGCCACAGCCTTCTCTCCGATCTTGTCAAGCTTGTCGATGGCGCGAAGAGCGCCCTCAATATCTGCCAGGCCGATGGCCTCGTAGAAGCCCTGGGCGACTTTGCGGTTCGAGGCGCGGACAACAACCTTGGGAATGGGGAGTTTGGAGAGCGCATCGACCATGACGAGCGGCAGCTCCATGTCGTGGTGCTGGGACAGAGTGTCCTGCCCGACAACGTCGACGTCGGCCTGGACGAACTCGCGGAAGCGGCCGTCTTGGGGGCGCTCGCCGCGCCAGACCTTTTGGATCTGGTAGCGCTTGAACGGGAACATAAGGCGTCCCGCGTTCTCCACAACGTAGCGGGCCAGCGGCACCGTCAGGTCAAAATGGAGTCCCAGCTCGGCATCGTCAGTGGCCTGGTCCGCCTGAAGGCGGGAAAGCAGGTAGATTTCCTTGGACGTCTCGCCCTTGGAGAGAAGCTGAGAAACGGGCTCCACTGCCCGGGTTTCGATTCCCGAGAACCCGTGCAGCTCAAACGTCCTCTGCAATGTGCTGAGGACATGCTGCTCGACGAGCCTCTGCTCGGGAAGCCATTCCGGGAAGCCGGAGAGTGAGAAATGACGTGCCATGGTCGCTATTCTCTCACGCCGACAAATTCAACGGCGTGAAGTAACCGGCAGTGTGGGGAAGTAATCAAGCATCGGCCATGGCAGCCCCGCGAAGGAACTGATTGGCCTGAAGCTGGTAACCCAGAGTTGAGAGCTGGCCGTGGCCCGTTGCAATCACCGTATCGGGATTGATAGCGACGGAAAGCATGCGCAACGTCGCCTTCATCTCACGCTCGTCGCCACCTGGAAGATCCGTGCGGCCAATCGAGTCACCGAGGATGACATCACCGAGGAACATGAATGCCACGGGCTCCGGTTCTCCATTTCCACCTGCGCCGCAGTCGCAACCGTCGCACCCGCCACCGCCGCAACCATCCTGCGATACGGTGATCGCTCCTTCACCTTCTTCAAGGATTCCTGCGCTGAGGTATCCAACCGAGCCCTCGGTGTGCCCGGGGACCATCACGGCGCGTACCGGGAAACCAGGCATAATCTGCGCACCAGATCCCTGAAGGCACAGCTCTGGAATGACCTCAATGTTCGTGGGCTTGACCCATTCGGATCCCATAGCTTCAGCGGCACCAACAAGGCCCGGGACCTGGTCCAGGGGGTTGTCGAGCCGGTACAGGTCCGGCCTAGAGATAAAGACGGGCTTGTCCCCCGCTACCGCGGCAGCATCCCACACGTGGTCGGGATGTCCATGAGTGAGAAGAACACCGGCGAGTTTAAGGCCCTCCTTGGTGAGTCTGTCAGCTACCCAGCCGGCACTACCCGCACCCGGGTCCACGACCATAGCCTGCTTAGTTTCGGTGTTTTCCCAGACATAGCAATTCGCATTGAGTGCTGTCTGGGTGTAGATGAACAAACGCATGACACTACGTTATCCCGGTTCACGAATCTCACCAACACCGTGCAATTTTGTTTCATTGCCACGATGTGAGGCAGAACATCGTACACTGGATGACGTCCCGAATACGAGAACGGTCACGCTGACGCCGACCCCGTCCCCAAGGAGCAGAAATGACGCAGCCAACACCGGGTCAAGAACCCACCACCAACGATTCCACCGAGCAGGCGGAATCCCCCATCGAGCAGGCGAATGCCAATAAGGACACTGCGTCGCAGGCACCTGCCGAAACCGAGCAGAACACTGCCGCCGAGGCACCCGCCCCGGAAGCACCCGTAGAAGCCCCAGCAGAAGCGCCCGCACCTGACTCCGAGACGCCGGTCGAAGAGGCACCGGCAGAACCCGTCGCCCCGGGGCAGGCCGCTTCCAGCGGAGGAACTGCCGCCGAAGCGCCGTCAGAGCAGGTCTCCACCAGCGAAGAACCTGCTGCCGAAGCACCGGCAGGGCCCACTGCGACCGAGGCGAAGCCAGCGGCACCGGTCGCCGAGAAGGCCGACGAGGCAGCCGAAAGCCCTGCGGAGAAGCCAGCGGAGCCTGCCGCCCATGCGGGACCCCCTGCAGTTCCGCATGGCGTGGCTGGCAAGCCCCGTCCGACTCCCTCGCCCGCGCCGGGACGTCCGACGCCGAAGCCCCCGAAGAGCGGTCCGAAGCCTCCCCCGGTTCCGCACAAGCCGGCCAGCAAGCCCGCAGTTGTACCACCGACACCTCCGATTGATCCCAAGGCCGCTTCCGAGGCCGCCGCGTGGGGCCGCGTTGATGACGAGGGGAACGTGTACCTCCGAGCATCCGGCGACGGTGGCGAGAGGCTCGTTGGACAGTACGCGATTGGCGACTCGAAGGACGATGCCCTGTCGGTCTACGTTCGCCGGTACCTGGACCTTGTTGCTCAGGCTTCGCTCCTGGAGTCCCGTCTCGAGATCGTCAACCCACAAGAGATTATCCCGGGTCTCAAGACGCTCGATGAGGCGCTTGTTGAGCCCGCGGTTGTCGGCGATGTCGATGCTCTTCGTGCCCGCGTCGAGGCAATCCGCGAACGACTGAAGGTTCGTCAGGCGGAGTTCGATGAGGAACGCAAGGTCGCGAAGCTGCAGGCTCTCGCCGATCGCACCTCGATCATTGAACGTGCCGAAGCAATCGCCGCACAGGATCCCGATAAGACTCACTGGCGCGACTCCCGCAATGAGCTGTCCTCCCTGCTTGAGCAGTGGAAGCGTGCTCAGAAGGCCGGTCCGAGGATCGACCGAACCGCTGAAGAGGGACTGTGGAAGCGGTTCTCTCGTGCACGCACGGAGTTCGACCGTCACCGTCGTCAGCACTTCTCGAAGGTTGAAGCCAACCGCAACGAGGTAACGGCCCGCAAGGAAGCACTCATCAAGCGCGCCGAGGAGATGTCGTCGTCGACCGACTGGGGTGCAACCTCCGCCGCCTACCGCGACCTGCTCGAAGAGTGGAAGGCCGCAGGCCGGATCACCCGCAAGGAAGATGACAAGCTGTGGGCCCGTTTCCGCGCCGCACAGCAGGTCTTCTTCGATGCTCGCCAGGCCGACCGCGACTCGATCAACTCCGAGCAGAACGAGAATCTTGCCGCAAAGCTGGAACTCATCAAGGAAGCCGAAGCGATCCTCCCGATCAAGGACATCCAGGTAGCAAAGAACAAGCTCCACGATATCCAGGATCGCTGGGAACAGATCGGATTCGTCCCCCGCAAGGACATTTCCCGCACCGAGGGCAGGCTCCGCGACGTTGAGTCCGCTGTCCGCGCGGCAGAGGACGAGCAGTGGCGCAAGTCCGATCCGTCAAAGATCGAGCGCGCCACCGGCTTTGCCGCGCAGCTTGAGGACGCCATTGCCAAGCACGAGCAGGAGCTCGCCGACGCACAGGCAAAGGGTGACGAGAAGGCCGCGCAACGCGCCCAGGAAGCACTTGACGCACGCCGCGCCTGGCTCCAGCAGCTGAAGTAGCGCTCGCCCGGTAATACACCGAAACAGAAGGGGGATCGGAACTATATCCGGTCCCCCTCTTGGCATCCATTCGCCCACTTCGACGTTGTTGTGCCAAGGTGCACACTCCGAGCTCGTTGTGTCCATTTGCCACATCCGGGCAATCTGATTCTTTCCGCAGTCGGGCATCAGATCATCCACACGACTATTTATTCACAGCTTTCCAAAGTTGCGATCATGGGGATCTTCTATGTGGTGTGGTGGATGGGTGACCAGTCTTATGCCTACATATCGTGTCGGGGATCCGTTCTATGGAGATCCGAGATCACCTGACCTGTGCATGGTGGGAACGGATCTAGTTGTTCCTGCCGATATGTGTTCCACACCTGCGCTTCGGGCAAGCGCCGTTGCCTCCAGCCTGTCCGGTGACGCAGTCCAGGTTGATGAGACCGCAGTCTTTGTCTATACGGGCGTGTGGGCGATCAATCCTCGGGTGCTCCGAATGATTCCGACCGCTCCCCTGCCCGGCAAGTCCACCCGGTGGACGAGCGACAGGAGGCTTCTCAAGGAGCACCACATCGAGAAGATTGGGCACGGCTACGTGACAACACGAGAGCGGACGGCCGCGGATCTACTTCACTTACCGTACGAACGGGGTGTAACAGCTCTGATACCGCTTGTGCGGGATGAGCTTGATTTAGATCTCGTCCAAGAGATCCTGGGTGACCGCTTCCGCGGTGTGTCGAGCAGGCGCGCTAGTCAGATGATGGAGCAGATTGCACATGCTCTGGCATCGTGTCCCGAGTCCCCGTGACACGATACGCGTCGTAGACGCCCTCGATGTCCCGGAGTGCGCGGAGCACCTGCTGGAGGTGCCTCGCGTCCGCCATCTCAAACGTAAAGCGCGACTTCGCGACCCTCTCGCGGTTGGTATTCATGTTGCCGGAGATCATATTGACCCCGTGCTCGGAAAGAACGCGCGCAATGTCCGCGAGGAGTCCAGCCCTGTCGAGTGCCTCGATGGCGACCTGAACAAGGTAGACGGACGACGTACCCTCGTCCGACCAAGATACGGGCAGGAAACGCTCGGGCTCCCTCTCCAGGTTCTTCACATTCGGGCAGTCAGCCCGGTGCACCGACAGGCCGTTACCGCGTGTCACGAACCCAACGATCTTGTCCGGCGGTAGCGGGGTGCAGCACTTGGCGAGCTTGACGAGAACGTCCGAGTCGTCCAGATTCTCCACCGCGACGCCCGAAGACGTCCCAGATCGTGTCGCCCGGATCCTTGTCGGCGTAACCGCCTCGGCGAGGGTCTCCTCAACACCGGCCTGACCACCCTGGGAGGCGATGAGCCGGCGCACTGCCGTCTCCGCCGAGACGTGACCTTCTCCGATCGCCGCGTAAAGATCGGACACGTCGGTGCGGTTCAGATCGTCAGCGACGCCCTTGAGCGTGTCGTGAGACATGAGGCGCTGGACAGGTTGGTTCTTCCTGCGGATTGCCTTTGCGAGCCGTTCCTTACCGACCTCGATGGCCTCGTCGCGGCGGTTCCTCGTGAACCACGACTTGATCTTGGCGCGGGCGCGGGGAGAGGCAACGAATTCGAGCCAGCCCTGGCTCGGCCCAGCATCCGTCCCCTTTGCGGTAATGATCTCGACCGTGTCGCCCGACTCCAGCTTGTGATCGAGGGTAACGAGGCGGTCGTTAACCTTCGCGCCAACGGTGCGCTGGCCAACCTCGGTATGGACTGCGTAGGCGAAGTCGACGGGAGTCGAGCCTGCGGGGAGATCCATGACTTCCCCCATCGGGGTAAAGACATAGACCCGGTTCCCGGACATCTCGTAACGGAGCGAGTCGAGGAACTCGGCGGGATCGGCTGTTTCGCGTTGCCAGTCAACGAGCTGACGGAGCCAGTTAAGCTGGGTTTCCTGCTCGTTTGGAGCATCCTTGCCGGACTTCGTAGCGTTCGGATTCTCCTTGTACCGCCAGTGCGCAGCCACGCCATACTCGGCCCGCTTGTGCATGTCGTACGTACGGATCTGCACTTCCATCGTGTTCTGGTCGGGACCAATAACTGTCGTGTGGATCGACTGGTACAGGTTGAACTTCGGGGTCGTGATGTAATCCTTAATACGACCCTGGATTGGGGTGAAAAGCGTATTGACCACGCCGAGGGCCGCATAGCAGTCGCGGACCGACTCGACGAGCACGCGCACCCCAATGAGGTCGTAGATGTCCTCGAAGTCGCGGCCGCGGAGAATCATCTTCTGGTAAATCGAGAAGTAGTGTTTCGGGCGGCCCGTGATCGTGCAACGGATTCTCGCGGCCTTAAGCTCCTTGCTCAGCTGCTCCTTGACGGACTCCAGGTAGGCCTCGCGTCCCGAGCTACGCTCGGAGACCAGACGCTCGATCTCCCGGTACACATCAGGGTAGAGCGTCTTAAAAGACAGGTCTTCGAGCTCCCACTTGATCGAATTCATGCCCAGGCGGTGCGCGAGCGGGGCATAGATCTCGAGTGTCTCGCGCGCCTTGGACTGAGCCGAAGCAGACGGGACATACTTCCACGTACGCGCGTTGTGGAGACGGTCGCCAAGCTTGATGAGAAGAACGCGAATGTCCTTCGACATCGCAATCACCATCTTGCGGACGGTCTCCGCCTGTGCGGCCTCGCCGTACTCGACCTTGTCGAGCTTCGTCACACCGTCGACAAGGACGGCAACGTCGTTCCCGAATTCGGTACGTACTTCGTCAAGGGAATAGCCGGTGTCTTCAACGGTGTCGTGGAGCAGGGCGGCCGCCAGCGTATCCGTGTCCATGCCGAGCTCGGCTAGTATCGTTGCGACCGCAATTGGGTGCGTGATGTAAGGCTCGCCGGACTTGCGCATCTGCCCCTGGTGGCAACGCTCGGCCACCTGGTAGGCGCGGATGACCTTCTGGCGGTCAACATTGCGGCCTTCGATCGCCGCCATGAGCGGCTCCAGGGCCGTCGGGACATGCTGATTTCGCCCGCTCAGCCAAGCAAGTCTCGACCGGATGCGGGGAACATCACTTTCCGGTTCCGCCATGTCCATCATTGTACGGCTGTTTGCAACTGAGATGAAAAACACCGCCGATCCTTGAGATGCAGCCACACTCCCACCATCAGAACTAGCAGGCACTATGAGACATGCGAGAACTATCGATGTAGCAACAAGCGATTTCTCCTTTATCGTCAATGCTTCTTAAGAGGCGACGTCGATCATGGTGGAGAATTCCGAGGACAGGCGGATCATGGCTTGACCATTTCCACCGGAGCGCAACGATATTGCACCGGAGCAGCTTCGCGACGGTCGAAGCACCCTCTCCTGACAGCAGTGCGACCCGAGACCACGCCCGAATGCTCGATGACCATGTCACGTGTCAGATCTCATTGGCGCTTGGGGATAATCTCCCCCAAAGGTACCGGCCCGTGAGAGTTCTTCAGTTTAGATCCGCTCGGGTCATATGTCGCGTCGCCGCCCTCGTCTCCATTAAATCCGTTCCCGGCACTCAGAGTGCACAGACCTCGCCCGTTGAACCAACTGCGAGTGCCGGCATGTTTTCTCCTCAGATCTACTGGAACATGTGCGTGCAGTGCTGGAACGCGGACACATTGATCTTCTCCACCTCAGTTCCGGTACATCCGATGCTCTCACCGGGGACCAGGACAAAGACACGTCCGACCCGCTTCCCGCTACCCGCCCGCGATGGCAGGGCACACTGGGATTCACCCCTGTCCTTCTGGCATGGGAATTCCCTGAACGAGGGCAAGCCATGCGAGCGCTCCAATACCCGTATCACCTTGTTCAAGAAACGCTTGATCCCCGTTCGCAGTGAACAGGGATCAAGCTGAGGAAAGTTCTTGAATAGCTGCGCTATTAGTACGTCAGGACAGCATCCACGGTGCGGCCAGCAAGCCTCTCGCGACCGCCAAGGGCACCGATCTCCATGAGAACGCAAAGGGTATCAGCGTGGCCGCCGGCGGCCTCGATAAGCTCGAAGGCAGCATTGGCGGTGCCGCCCGTTGCAAGGACGTCATCAATGACAAGCACGCGGTCACCATCATTGACCGTGAACGGCTGGAGCTCCATGCGGGCCGAGCCGTACTCGAGGTCGTAGTCGATTCCGACAACCGGTCCGGGCAGGCGACCCGCCTTGCGCACGGTCAGCATGCCAACACCGAGCGCCACGGCCAGCGGAGCGCCGAGGATGAATCCGCGAGACTCGAGGCCGGCTACCGCATCGACCTTGCCGCGGTAGCGGTCGGCGAGGATGTCGATAAGGGCCTTGAAGGCAACCGGATCTGCGATCAGCGGCGTGACATCCTGGAAAAGGACGCCCGGCGCCGGGAAGTCGTTGACCTCGCGGATATGGGACTGGACGAGCTCCACGATGTCCTGGGGGAACGGGTTATCTGTCATGCCTTCTTCTCTTTTACTTCGTTCACTACGGCGGCCTTCTCGCGAGCCGCCAGAACACTCTCGGTGTGCTCCTTGATGTCCGCCTGGCGCTCTCCGAGCGTCACCGCAAGCGGTGACGCAATGAAGATTGACGAAATTGCCGAAACTAGCATACCGACAAATAGCGCGAGTGACAGGTCCCGGAGCGTTCCTGCTCCCTGGAATAGGACGCCAATGACAAGAATCGAGCCCACGGGCAAGAGTCCGGTCACGGATGTGTTGATGGAACGGATCAGGGTCTGGTTAACGGCCAGGTTCGCTGCTTCCGCATACGTGTAGTCGGTCTGCTCCGCAAAGCCCTTCGTGTTCTCGCGAACCTTGTCGAACACGACAACGGTGTCATAGAGGGAATAGCCAAGAATCGTGAGCAGGCCAATAACGGTAGCTGGAGTGACCTCGAAACCAGAAGCCACATAGACGCCCACGGTGATCGCAAGGTCGTGGAGCAGTGCTCCGATCGCGCCAATCGCGATTGTCCACGTTCGGAAGTAGATCCACAGGACCAGGCTCACGAGAACAATGAAGACAACGAGCGACTGAAGCGCCTGCTGGGAAACGTCGGCGCCCCAGGTGGGGCCAATAAAGGTTGACGCAACATCCTCAGGCGGGACTCCGTAAGCCTCAGCCAGACCGTCACGAACATCCTGGGTTTCCTCGCTCGACAGTTCGGCTGTCTGCACGCGGATAGAGTTGGAACCCACCTCGGAAACTCGAACGTTGACGTCTCCGGTGTACTCGGCGACCACGTCGATCGCATCCTGCTGGGAGGAATTCGCGGTCCCCGAGATCGTGAACTGCGAGCCACCCCGGAAGTCGATGCCGAAGTTAATCGGCTTGACGATCAAAAGCAGGGCGGTGAGAGCAATGAAAACAAGGGCGATCGAGTACCAGATCTTCCTTTTCCCGATGATGTTGAAGCTCTTCGCACCGGAGTAGAGATTGTTGCCAAGGGAGTACATGGACATTAGTTATCCTCCCGTTTCGCGGCGCGTCGTTCAGCCGCTCTCCGCTGGGCGAGTGTCATCGGCTTACCGGAGCCAGAATCCCCTGCCGCCGTTGCCGAACCAGCATCGCTGGCCCCGTTGGATACTGCCGCATCCGGTGATCCTGCCGAATCAGTGGTCACGTCCGAGGCCGATGCCGTACCTTGAGCGGCCGACTGCCTCGAAGCCTCGGTTGCGGTCTTCCGCGATGCCTTTGTGGAGGATTTGCCCGCTCGCTTGTTCACAGACTTCTCGGGCCGGTCGAGAACGGACACGACAGTCTCGTCCTCGGTTGATCCCTTTGATGCTACTTTGGCCTTGCGTGCCGCGCGGGCTTCCTTCTTGGAAACACCGGAGTCACGGACGCGCCCGCGTCCTGCGTACACCGGGTCGGCCTCGAGCGACGCGGCTGACATGCCGGACCAGCGGTGGCCGTTGCCGAAGAAGTTCGTACGGACCAGGAGCTGCATCATCGGGTAGGTGAACAGCATGACGACGATAACATCGATAACCGTCGTGAGGCCGAGCGTGAACGCGAACCCGCGGACACCGCCAACGGCCAGGAAGTACAGGACGACAGCCGCAATGACGTTGACCGCGTCCGACACGAGGATCGTTTGCCGGGCCCTCGACCAGCCGTACTCCACCGCGCCCTTGAGGGTGCGGCCCTCGCGGATCTCGTCTCGCATTCTCTCGAAATAGACGATAAACGAGTCGGCGGAAATACCGATGGAAATGATGAGTCCGACGACGCCAGCGAGCGACAGCCTGTACCCCATCGTCCACGACAAAAGCGAGATGAGGAGATAGGACGTGCCGGTCACCATGATGATCGACGTGACCGCCAAAACGCCCAGCCCGTGGTACTGCCAGAGCAGGTAAAGGACGATAAGGACCGCACCGATCGCACCCGCGATCAGCGAATTAACGAGCTGCTCGGAGCCGAGGGTTGCGGAGATCTGCTCCTCGGAGAGCACCTCGAACGTCAGCGGCAGCGAGCCGAACGACAGCTGGTTGGCCAGCGACTCTGCCTGGTCGGCGTTGAATGTTCCGGAGATCGAGGCCGATCCACCGAGGATCGGTTTCTGGAGCGAAGCCACGGAAATAATCGAGCCGTCGAGAACGATGGCGAAGCGGTTCTTCGCAGTCCCGTACTGGTAGCCAGCAAGACGCGTGGTGACATCACCGAACTTGTCACCGCCCTCGCTCGTGAACTCGAGGTTGACCTGGAAGCCGCCGACGGCGACACCCTGTTCGTTAACGCGGGGACCGGAGTTAGCATCCGAGAGATCCTGACCGTCCAGCTCGGTGGGACCCAGAATGTAGGAAGAACCTGTCTCGGGATCGCATGCCACCACCGGCATATCGGCCTCGGAGTAGGTGTTCTGCAGGCGCGAGTCCACTGCCTGACAGTTGATTGTCAGTCCCTGGTAGAGGATGTCTTCCGTAATCCACGCATCGGAAGACGGGGATTCCGGCTCCGAGGCCGGCTCGGTTGAGATCTCGCCGTCGGCATTGAGGTCGGCGATAGCTTTCGCCCTGGCGATCTGGTCGTCGGTTAGCGGGGAACCGTCGGTCGAGTAAACGGGAGTCAGTCCCTGGTTTGCCATGACCTGGCCCGTGTAGTCAATAACGGGACGCAGGCGCAGAACGGCCGAGGTACGGACCAGGTCAAGGGTCTCTTCACTCGGGTTACCGGGGAGGCCAACAACGATGTTGGAACCGCCCTGCGAGGTGATCTCGGCTTCGGCAACGCCGGAGGCATCGACGCGCTGACGAATGATCTCAATTGCCTGCGCGATGTCCTCGGAGGTTATCTCGTAGCCGGGTTCCACGACCGGGGACAGAATGATCTGGGTGCCGCCCTCAAGGTCGAGGGCGAGGTCCGGAGACCAGCGGGACTCCTTTGTCGTCACCGTTCCGGCAACAAGCGATGCCACGAGGGTGAGAACAAGGAGGAAGAAAACGACTAAACGCGTTCGAGGCGACCGTTCGGTCGCCTCTTCAGTGGAACTCATCTACCGATCAGAGGGCCGGTCGAGATCCGAGTCGCGCGGGCTCAGCCCGTCAAAGCCGGAGTCGGCCTCCTCATCATCGGAGTCGTCCTCAGCGTACGTGTGCTCGTACGGGGGCTCGATGACGGAGTTGATGGCGTTCGAGAGCCACTGGGTTTCGTCGCCCGATGCAGACTCGAGGGTGACAACGCCACCGTCGATATCGACGATCTGACCGATCATGCCCGTCTGGGTAACGACGGTGTTGCCGACAACGAGTGCGGACTCGCGCTGCTCAGCTGCCTTGGCCTGCATCTTCTTGCTCGAACGGCTCATGAGGATCATGAAGCCGCCGAATACGACCAGGAGAATAATAAATTCCACGGGGACTCTCTTTCACGTGACGATCAGACCAGAGTATACGGCAGAAAGCTTAGGGATCGAAGAGAGTGCTTTCCGGTGGCTGCAGTCCCAGGTGCTTGAAAGCGGCGGGGGTCGCGGCCCTCCCCCGAGGTGTACGAACCAGCAGTCCCTCGCGGACTAGGAAGGGCTCGGCAACCGACTCAACGGTCTCCGGTTCCTCTCCCACAGAGATCGCCAGGGTGGTCAATCCCACAGGTCCGCCGCCGAATCTCGTGCACACCAGCTCCAGAACGGCTCGGTCGAGGCGGTCCAAACCGAGATCATCGACCTCGAAAACCTCGAGTGCCGCCTTCGCGGCCGATAGGTCGAGAACACCGGTGCCTTTAATCTGAGCCCAGTCCTGGACGCGGCGGAGCAGACGGTTAGCAATACGTGGCGTGCCGCGCGAACGGCTCGCCAACTCGTGCGCCGCATCCTGCGTTAGATCGGCTTCGAGCAGTAGCGCCGATCGAGTAACAACCTGGGCCAGCTCATCCGCCGAGTAGAACTCGAGGTGCCCTGTAAAACCAAAGCGATCCCGCAGCGGAGCCGGGAGGAGGCCCGCTCGGGTGGTCGCACCGACGACCGTGAACGGCGGCAGGGGAAGCGGAATCGACGTCGCACCCGGACCTTTACCGACCATGACGTCAACGCGAAAGTCTTCCATGGCCAGGTAGAGCATCTCCTCCGCGGGCCGGGCCAGACGGTGGATCTCGTCGATGAAGAGAACATCGCCCTCCTGGAGGGAGGACAGCACGGCCGCCAGATCGCCAGCGTGCTGAATCGCGGGGCCCGAGGTCAGCCGGAGAGCTCCACCAACCTCGGCGGCAATGATCATTGCGAGTGTTGTCTTACCAAGGCCGGGCGGACCCGACAGCAAAACGTGGTCGGGAGTTGCCCCGCGGGCAATGGCGGCTTGAAGGACGAGCGACAGCTGGGTGCGGACAACTTCCTGGCCAACAAACTCGTCAAGAACTTTGGGGCGCAGAGCCACCTCTGCGGCACGTTCGGTGGCAGGTGCTTCGGCGTCGGTGATCGAGTAGTCCTCGCTCATCGCTTACCGCCCAGCTTCTGCAACGCAACGCGAAGCGTCTGCGACACCGGCATCGCGCCATGCTCAGCTTCCACATCCGAAACCGTGCGCGCGGCCACATCCTCGTTCCAGCCCAGACCAACGAGAGCTGCGACCACGTCGGCGGAAGCCGACGCCGGGGCTACGGCCTCCACCTGGGAGGTGGCGGGCCCAAGCTTGTTACCCAGTTCAAGAAGAATGCGCTGAGCACCCTTCTGACCAATGCCGGGAACCTGGGTCAACCCGGGGATATCTTTCCGCTCGACGATTGAACGAAGTATGTCGGGAGTGTGGACCGAAAGCACGGCCAAACCAATCTTCGGGCCAATGCCGGAGACCGTGGTGAGAATCTCGAAGGTGTTCCGCTCGTCCTCATCCGCAAAGCCGTAGAGAGTCATCGATTCTTCGCGGACGACGAAGGACGTATAGATGGTGCCCTCTTGCCCCACCCTCAGCTCCGACAGTGTTGTTGGGGTCGCAATGACCGAGAAGCCAATGCCCCCGACATCGATGATCGCGGTACTTGCCGTGGTCTTCAGGACCGTACCCCTGACGAGCGAGATCATGTAACCTCCCTGGAATCGAACAATTGTTCCAATACTATCAGCGGCCGCGCTTTTCGCGTGCACGCCCCGCCATCTGTTGTGCAACGATGCCGGACATGCGTCGTGAACGCTCACCTTCGGCCCAGGCACGCTGGGCGGCCGTCATGCCCTCACCGGGGACCCCCGGCATCATCGCTCCACCGTGCTGAGCGCCCTCGGCCGTTTCACTCCGCGATATCGCTCCCCCACGCCATGCGTGGGTGATGGCAAGGGCAAGGGCGTCCGCAGCATCGGCGGGCTTCGGTGGTGCGTTAAGCCGGAGGATGCGCTGCACCATGAGCTGAACGGCCTTCTTCTCAGCCCTGCCATCTCCCGTCACGGCGGCCTTGACCTCGGAAGGCGAGTGAAGGGCGAGGGGAAGCTTCGCGCGAGAGGCGGCAAGCATGGCGACGCCGGCGACCTGGGCGGTGCCGATGATCGAACGAACGTTGTCCTCGGCGAACATGCGCTCAACAGCAACAACGTCGGGGCCGTGCTTTTTCATCATCTCGTCGATGCCGTCGGCGATGATTTCGAGCCTGCGGTGCGGCGCTGTGTCGGCGGTTGACCGAACAACGGCGACGTCAACGTAGCTGACCTGCCGGGCTCCCGATGCATCGATGACTCCGATACCGCAGCGGGTGAGGCCGGGGTCTACTCCCAAGATTCTCATGGTTCCTCCGGAACTAACCTAGCGCACCGATGAGCCCGCGGATGAGGGCCGACACGGCTCCGGCACCGGCGACGAGGATGGCAGCGGCACGGGCCTTCTGTGGACTCACACGCTTCGAGAGTTGCCCTCCGATCGCGATTGCGACCAGGACTCCCGCAAGAATCACGAGAAGAATCCAGGGGTCCGGTAGGACGCTGAGCGGGGTGGCTCCGATGAGGACTTTGACGGCGACAGACAGCGCACCGAACAGCAGGAAGACGGGTTGGAGCGTGGCCTGGAAAGAACGCTGGTCCCAGCGCGACAGGAGCGCGTAGATGACCAGGGCCGGTGCGGCGACTCCGGAGACCGTGTTTAAAAATGCGCCAAGGGCCGCAAAGGGAACAAGCCAGGCAGGATTGGTGAGGTGCGGAAGGCCCCTGAGTTTGCCCGCACCGACGGTGACGAGCAGGGCAAGGAGAAGAAGTGCACCGACCATAACTGATAGCCAGTTGCCGTCGAGTTCGCGAACGAGCTGCCCTCCGGGGATTGCTCCCAGGAGGGCAGAGGGCGCGATGATGCCGAACCGTTTCCAGTCGATTCCGGCCCTGAGCACAAATCCTATGAGTAGGGCGCTCATGACGGTCGTCATGTTTGTCACCGTGACGCCGGTGGCTGGGCCAAGCAGGAGGGCGAGCACCGGGGATAGGACGAGTCCCATTCCCATGCCCGATACCCGCTGCAGGGTCCCGCCGAGAATCACCGCGGCGACGAGCACGCAGAGTGCTCCTGCGGACATCAGTCCTCGTTCATCTGAGCCAGAACATCATCTGGGATATCAACGTTCGAGTAAACGTTCTGAACGTCGTCAAGGTCTTCCACGGCGTCGATGACCTTCATGACCTTCTCGGCGTCTTCCTTGTTGACCTCAACCTTCATCGAGGGCACAAACTGGACTTCCGCGGAATCGTAGTCGTATCCGGCCTCCTGAAGGGCAGTGCGGACGGCAACCACGTCATTCGGTTCGGACACAATCTCGTAGGTTTCGCCCTCGTCGTTGACCTCGTCAGCGCCTGCATCCAGCACCGCCATAAGAATGTCGTCCTCGGTGACGTCATCGGTCTTCGAGACCTCGACGACTCCCTTGCGAGCAAACAGGTAGGCAACGGAGCCCGGGTCGGCGAGCGTGCCGCCGTTGCGGGTGAGGGCAACGCGGAGCTCGGAGGCTGCGCGGTTGCGGTTGTCGGTCAGGCACTCGATGAGGATGGCAACGCCACCGGAGGCGTAGCCCTCGTACATGATCGACTCGTACTGGACGCCGTCTTCGCCCTCACCGGAGGCGCGCTTAAGTGCGCGGTCAATGTTGTCGGCCGGAACGGAGTTCTTCTTGGCCTTCTGGATTGCGTCGTAGAGCGTCGGGTTACCGGCGGGATCGGGGCCACCGGTCCTCCCGGCCACCTCGATGTTCTTGATGAGGCGCGCAAAGAGCTTGCCACGCTTAGCGTCGAGCGCGGCCTTCTTGTGCTTGGTGGTTGCCCACTTTGAATGTCCCGACACGGTTGATAACTCCTAACAGATTGGATTACCGACCCAGTGTATCCCTTTACCTGACTCTCAGGCGTCCTCGATGACCGTAAGCGAGCCGTCCCAGCCCTCGAACCATCCCTTGGCAAGCTGAGCAATGCCTTCCGGATAGATGGCAACACCGTTTTGCCGGGCGTTCTCGATCTCGTCGACTCGCCACCAGGCAACCTCGTCGAGAACTTCCTTCTCAAGCTCGGTTAAGTAGTCCTGGTTCCATAGCGAGATGCTCTCAGCCTCGCTGTTGCTCACATGGAGAAGATAGAATCTCTCGTATTGCCTGCGCAGGTGGAACGTGAAACGAAAGACGGCGCTCCTTTGAAGAACCGGGCCGACAAGGCGGTCGGGATCGACCGCCAATCCGGTCTCCTCATACAGCTCGCGGGCCGCGCCGTCGACAGGATCCTCCCCGGGATCAATCCCACCGCCAACCGTGAACCACCACGAATGATTGGGATCTTCGGTGTCGTGCCCGCGAATGAGGAAGATGCGGCCCTCTTCATCGATCAGGACAACCCGGGCCGCGTTCCGCTCAAGGATCCCATCAGGGCCGGGCGTCCACTCGTCTTCCCCGCTCATCGAATCCCCATCCTTGTCTGCCTCAACGTACTCCCGCCATGAACATCTCGCGTGCTCTTCCGATCGAGTTGAGAGTGCGGGCTTCCTCCCGCTGCGCTCTGGGCACGGTCATGGTTTGCAGGGCGGCGCGCTGCCGGTTGAGCGCCAGGTGCGCGGTTTCTTCCTGGAACCGCTTCATCCCGTTGACCGCGAGTGGGCCTCGGGACTTGGCCCAGGCACGGGCCTTCCGCCTGCCCTCGAGGCTTCCCATCATGTCCACCTCGTGCACTGCCAGCCAGCCCGCCCGCTGGTACTCCCCCAGGCGTTCTCGGATAATCATTTCTTCTTCCTTCCGGAACCAGAGAACCAATATCAGGGCAGCTATGTAGGACGGTATTTGCACGGCGAAGTAGTTGAAGCCCATGGAGCCCTCGCCGGTCAGGACCACGTTGACGTCGGTGATGGTCGCCCACCCGTTGTGCATGAAGTGGATGGAGGCGCCGATAAGGAAACCGGGAACGAGTAGCGGCAACGCCATCCATCTCGACTTCGCGTAGACCGCGAAGCCAAGGAACATTCCGATGCAGGCGGTGCACAGCGGGTGCAGGAGTGGGGAGGAGAAGCGCAACAGAGCGATCTCGCCCAGGTCGTCGTAGAACCGAGTGAAGTAGAGAATGTTCTCGGTGAAGGCAAAACCCAGTCCCGACATGGCGCCGTAGCAAATGCCATCAATGGGGCCGTTGAAGTTCTTCTTAAAGAACACGAAGAGCAGGACGACGCCGAGCCCCTTGGCGGCTTCCTCAACGATCGGAGCAGAGACGATCGCCGACCAGATCTCGCCCTTGATCGGGCTACCTGACGACCGCCACATGGCCTCACCCCATGCAGTGTTGAGCCATGCGGAAATTGCGACTGCCACGCCGCCACCCCAGAGGAACATTGCCACCATGAGCCATTTCGGCTCCGGCTCCCAGGAGTCGATCCACCACACCAGCGCGCTGACGACAACGACCGGAATGAGAGCGACAATCCCCGCGGATATCGCACCGGCGTTTCCAGCGCTCTCCGTGAGCATGGGCAGAACCATGATGAATCCCAGGACGCCGAGGAAGGCAAGTGCGGCCACCATGACGTAGAAAACGGGCGAATGCCGGGGCGGCAGCTTCCACGGCATATAGGTGGGAACCTGTTGCGGGTTCTGGGACGGGACCCAGGGCCGCTCGTGCGATCGAGAGTAGGGCTGACCCTGTGGCGGATAGTACCGCTGCTGATTGGGAGCCTGCTGATATCGCTGGTTAGGCGGATACTGCTGGTAGGGCTGCGACATGCCTCAAGAGTAACCAAAACGGACGCCTCCGTACGCAACCGACAGGGGAAGTCTTCCCCTGGGCAACACTCACCAGATCACTCCGACACGACCAACGTGGGAATCGCTGCAGCATGCAGCCCCAGGACCGGGAATAAGCCTGACCGCCCGCCTAACGTTAACGAGCACCACGTCAGCTTCTGCACCCCTTAAGCTGGTTCGCTGAACGTCAACGAGCCAACGGTGAGGGATGGGGGGAAACCGGGATCCTAAACGTCGTCCATGTCGACCGGCATGGGCATGGGTGCCCCGCCAGCGCTACGAGTGACGCGGACGGAAGCGTTGGAGCGCAGGCGGCGCGCCTGGTCAACGAAGGCGTTGTGGAATCTTCTGGCAAGGCGGACATTCTCGCGGGCCTCGGTGAGCTCATCGAGGAGTCTCTTCTGTTCCTCGGTCAGTTCGCCCTCTTCCAGGCCGTCGAGGACAAGCCGGAGCGTGCGGGAAAGATTCGATTCTGTCGTGAGACGATCCTCATCTGCTTGCCGGGTGGGACGGCGGTGTCCGGGACCGTCTTCCAAACCATCGTCCGAGAGCGGCACGTGGGCCTGGGAGATCGACTGCTGCGAGGCGTCCGCCAGCAGGATCGCTCCCGCAACGTCGAGCGCACCCGACGA
Source organism: Flaviflexus sp. (assembly GCF_052087705.1). Classification (NCBI taxonomy): domain Bacteria; kingdom Bacillati; phylum Actinomycetota; class Actinomycetes; order Actinomycetales; family Actinomycetaceae; genus Flaviflexus; species Flaviflexus sp. The sequence continues at coordinate 38,607 of NZ_JBQCYC010000003.1, forward strand.
TGAGAAGTCGGAGGCTGCCGCGGCGCGGTGCGTGAGTGCCTCGTTGAGGGTGAGACGGGACTGGATGACGGTGCGGTGCAGGCGGTCGAGTCGGCGGGCGTTAATGATCCAGATAAGGCCGAGAATCACGAGGATCACGGCGACGAGGACGATGAAGAAAACGGGCCAGTTCACTTGCCCCACCCCGCTACTCTCTTGCCGGCGGTGTTCACCGCGATGGAATAGACGGAAAGAATCTGAGAGGCAACGGTCGACCAGTCGTATCGCCACGCGGCTTGCTTGGCAGACTCGATCGTGGCTGCTCGCCTTTCGGGCTCGCCCAGGGCCTTGATGATGACGCGGGCCAGGTCCTCGGGATGTTCGCTACGGAAATGGTCTCCATAGGTGCCGTGGTCGAGGACCGCCTGGAAGGCAGGGATATCGGAGGAGACAACGAAGGAACCGGAACTCATTGCCTCGATGAGAACGATTCCGAACGATTCACCGCCGGTCTGGGGTGCCACATAGATGTCGACAGACGATAGCAGGGCCGCCTTGTCTTCCTCGGAGACAGACCCAAGGAAGGTGACCGCTGCAGCGTTGTCACCCAGGATTTCGAGCGCCTTCGAATTGTCGCCGCGTCCGGCCACGAAGAACCGGGCCTTCGGATAGGCCGCGAGAACCTCGGCAACGGCGCCTGAAAGGATTGGCAGTCCCTTGCGTGGCTCGTCGATCCTGCCCAGGAAACCAATCGTCGGGCTGTCCGGGGTTCCCGTGAAGCGGGGATCCTTACCGGACACCGTGAAGTTTTTGACGCTGACGCCGTTCGGAATCACGTACGCATCGCCACCCAGGTGCTCGACGGCCGTCCTGCGTGCCTCTTCCGAGACGGCGATCCGGGCCCGAGTCTTCTCCAGTACCGGAACGAGGAGCGGGGAAGCGATCGACAGGAACTTCGAGCGGTCCATCGCCGTATGGGATGTAGAAACAACGGGACATTCCGCGCTCATAAGAGCCAACATCGCCAGCGAGGGAACAAAGGGCTCGTGTACGTGCAGCACATCAAACTGATTGGTCTGCAGCCACTTGCGAACCTGCCAGCTGACGCGGGGGCCGAAGGCGAGGCGTGCAACGGAGCCGTTGTACGGGATCGGGATCGCGGCGCCCGTGGGCACAACAAAGTCGGGGAGTTCCGTGCCCTCCGTGGCGGGCGCAATGACGGACACGGTATGTCCGCGGCTAATCAGTTCTTCCGCAAGGTCACGGATATGAAACTGGACGCCGCCAGGAACATCCCACGAATATGGGCATGCGATGCCAATCTTCACTCTGTCTCCGCTCGTCGTGCTCTCAATCGTGCCATGTCCAGGTCATCCACGTAGACCTTCTGGAGCATGTGCCAATGCACGTAGTGTTCTTTCATCCAGTCCGAAATGGAGTCCATCCATTCCTGGCACATCCGTGCCACATCTGCTTCCCGCTCTTCGCGGGACGCATCGGGGCCGGCAGTGGGAGCAATCGGAGGGAAAACATCAATGTGGGTAACCCACTTCGTTCCGCCCGGGCGCTTCGCGGCCTTCCGATCTTTGGTGTGCCTCATCATGAGAGGCACGAACGGACGCCCTGTTTTGACCGCCAGGAGGGCGGGCCCGGGAGCCAGCATGAGGTTGTGGCCAAGCAACGTGGTCTCCATGCCGGATGCCGTGAGGTCCCTGTCAGCAAGTAGTGGCAGGAGAACCGGCTCGGATGCTTCCTCCACGAGGCTTTCGAAAACGTTTGTGCCGGGCACGGCAAGATAGATCGTCATGCCTAGCCCCGTGCGGTAGTCGATGAAGCCCTGCGCCATGCGGGGATCCCCGAGGTTCTCCGCGACCGTGACAACGTGAGCGAGGTGCTTTTCCGCCCACGCACCGGCCAGATCCCAGTTGCCCGTGTGCATGAGAGCCGCGGGAACCGAGTTGCCGCCCGCGAACTCAGCCCGAAGGTAGCCATCCGGCTCAAGAACGACCCGGTGGTTTAGTTCTTCCCCGGACATTTGGGTGGCGCGGAACATCTCGTAGTAGTAGCGCATATAGTTCCGCATACCTGCGATAGCCGCACCTGTGAGCTTCAGGCCGGACAGGCCCGGGTCGATTCGCCGATAGTTCTTCTTCAGCTGCTTGACGCCCTTGATGTTTGCGAGCGCTGCGGCTACCCCGACAGCATCGAAAAGTCCCCTACCGACCGGCTCGGGTGCCTTTGCGACGAACGCCTCGGCCCTCTTAAAAAGCGCGTACACGTCCATTAGGCGATCTCCGCCTGCGACTCGCCCGGCTCGGCCTTCGCCTGCTTGTACACCGTTACCATGCGCTGGATAACGGTGAAGAAGGAGGCGGCGACAAGTAGCCAGGTCGCTACCGTGAGCCACCAGTCGCCCCATTCGAGCCCAACGAAGAACACACCGACGAGGATCACGGTCAGTCGGTCAGCACGCTCGGCGAGGCCAATATTGGCGGTGAAGCCAAGGGACTCGGCTCGCGCCTTCGCGTAGGGAACGACAGCTCCCATGAGAAGGGCAACAACGGCACCAAGCGCCGTCCAGTTGGCTAGCGACTCGTCGGCGTGGAGGATCGACCAGATGGCGACAGCGAGGAAGATCGCACCATCGGCAAACCTGTCCATTGTCGAGTCGAGGAACGCACCCCACTTCGAGGAGGTTCCCGTGAGCCTCGCGATTTGACCGTCAAGATTGTCAAAAACGACAACCGCAAAGATCGTCCACGCCGCCACCGTCAGGTGGTCGGTAGGGATGAGCCAGAGGGCCACCGTGCAAGAGGCGATCGTGCCCGCAATCGTCACGGCATCGGCGCTGATCCCCAGGCGCACGAACAGCCGTGCGACCGGGCCGAACAGCATCTGGAAGAGCGGGCGTCCCGACCTGCTGAGCATCGCTTCTCCTACTGGTTGACGCGTTCGTTGACCTGGCGGACAATCTCCGCCACGGCCTCGTCGATCGGCACCCCGTTGTTCTGGGAACCGTCACGGTAGCGGAACGAAACGGCCCCGCTTTCCGCGTCCTCGCCACCTGCGATGACGACGAAGGGCACCTTCTCCTTCGCGGCATTGCGGATCTTCTTACCGAACCGATCGTCGCTCCGGTCAATCTCGACGCGGATACCTTCGGCGCGCAGCTTGTCGGCAACGCCTTCAAGGTAGCCTTCGAAGGCCTCAGCAACCGGGATACAGGTGACCTGGACGGGTGCCAGCCAGGCCGGGAAAGCTCCGGCATAGTGCTCAACGAGAACGCCGAAGAAGCGTTCGATTGAGCCGAACAGAGCGCGGTGGATCATGACGGGGCGCTGGCGAGAGCCGTCGGGGGCCGTGTATTCAAGCTCGAACAGGTCCGGCTCGAAGAAGTCCAGCTGGATCGTCGACAGCTGCCAGGTGCGCCCGAGAGCGTCCTTTGCCTGGACTGAGATCTTCGGGCCGTAGAAGGCCGCACCGCCCGGATCGTCAACGAGCTGGAGGCCGGTGTCGTGGGCAACCTCCGCGAGGGTGCGGGTTGCTTCCTCCCAGGTCTGCTCATCACCCACCGACTTCTCGGGATCGCGGGTGGACAGCTCCAGGTAGAAGTCGTCCATGCCGTAATCCTTCAGCAGGTCAAGAACGAAGGTGAGCAGGCGGGCCAGCTCCTCCTTCATCTGCTCACGAGTCGTGTAGATATGAGCATCGTCCTGGGTAAATCCGCGAGCGCGGGTCAGGCCGTGGACGACGCCGGACTTTTCGTAGCGGTAGACGGTTCCGAACTCGAAGAGGCGGAGCGGGAGTTCGCGGTAGGAGCGTCCGCGGGAGCGGAAGATCAGGTTGTGCATGGGGCAGTTCATGGGCTTGAGGTAGTAGTCCTGGCCCTGCTTGGTGATGTTGCCGTCCGCGTCTACTTCTTCGTCCATGTGCATCGGGGGGTACATGCCGTCGGCATACCATTCTAGGTGCTTGGAGGTTTCGAAGAGGTTCTTCTTGGTGATGTGCGGGGTGTGGACGAAGGAGTATCCGGCTTCGAGGTGGCGTTTGCGGGAGTAGTCTTCCATGACCATGCGGACCATTTCGCCCTTGGGGTGGAAGACAGGCAGGCCGGAGCCGATTTCGTCGGGGAAGGAGAACAGGTCGAGTTCGGCGCCAAGTTTGCGGTGGTCGCGTTTCTGGGCTTCTTCGATACGCGTCTGGTAGGCAACGAGTTCGTCCTTGGTCGGCCATGCGGTGCCGTAGATGCGCTGGAGGCCGTCGTTGTTTTGGTCGCCGCGCCAGTAGGCTGCTGAGGACCTGGTGAGGGCGAAGGCGTTGCCGAGGATCTTGGTGGTGGGCACGTGGGGGCCGCGGCAGAGGTCTTTCCAGGCGATGTCGCCGTTGCGGCGGACGTTGTCGTAGATGGTGAGTTCGTCGCCGCCGACCTCGACGGAGGCGCCTTCTGCGGTGTCTTCCGCGTCGGTGCCGCCCTTGATGCCGAGCAGTTCGAGTTTGTAGGGCTGGTCTGCGAGTTCTTCGCGGGCTTCGTCTTCGGTGACGACGCGGCGTTTGAAGGACTGGCCTTCCTTGACGATCTGCTTCATGATCTTTTCGATCGCCTTCAGATCTTCGGGGGTGACGGGTTCGATGTTGCCGAAGTCGTAGTAGAAGCCGTCGGTAATGAAGGGGCCAATGCCGAGGTTGACGTCCGGGTTGATCTGCTGGACGGCTTGGGCGAGCACGTGGGTGGCGGAGTGGCGGAGGATGTTGAGCCCGTCCTCTTCAGAGATATCAACGCCTTCGACCGTGGCTCCTTCGGGGAGCGTAGTCAGGTCCGTGTCGAGATCCTTAAGATCTCCGTTGACACGCAGGGCGATGATGTTCCTCTGCTTGCTGAAGTGGGTGAGGCCGGTCGTCGGTTCTGAGATGTCGATCTGCGAGCCGTCGATCACGAGGTTGGGCACGGTTCTACTCCATTCGGTTCTGTGCGCACATACGACGGTGCGCACGCAGACATCATACCCATCTGCCCAGGTTTCGCTCAGCCGGGGGCGCCGATAGCTCGGTTGTGCACGTGTTCCAGGTAGCGGTGGTCATGGTATCGGTGGTCCTGTCCCCACTCGCTGTTCGAACCGACGTCGATGCCTAACCGCGGCCTAGCCGGGCATGATGTCGCAGGCAGTACTTCGATGACTGGTTGTTGCTATTGAGCGGTCAATATGGGGCGCCCGTTACGCGGGAGCTTGTTGCTGTCTGTAAGCACAGTCTTGTCCCTACCTAGCCCCCTCAATCTTCCGCTCAATGCTGGCTTTTTTTGTCGCGGGCTATGGGCTTGTGGCGGATGGACGTTCACCCACTCATCAGACAAGTTTGGGATTCGTTGAGACATGGCTCACGGTTTCTGGCATCCTGGTGCACAACTAGGGAAGGGAAATATATGTCGACTTCATCCGAGCGCTCTATCTTTGAGCCGTCACCCGAGGCTTCTGCTGGTTCGTGGGCAGAGGACTGGCAAGAGATAGAGAACCGGGCTGCCGCGGATCCTCTGGCCTATTGGGAAGAGCAGGCTTCCGAACTGGAGTGGTCGCAGCCGTGGGAGACGGTTCTCGACGATTCGAATGCGCCGTTCTACAAGTGGTTTGTTGGCGGCAAGACCAACATTGTGACGAACGCTGTCGACCGTCATATCACCGGGCCGCATAAGAACAAGCTTGCTCTAATCTGGGAGTCTGAGGACGGTAAGGAAGTTCGCACCTTCTCGTACTTCTCTCTCAACCGCGATGTTGAGAAGATGGCGAATATTTTGAAGGCCATGGGTGTACGTAAGGACGATCGGGTGACGATCTACCTGCCCCGAATTCCCGAAGTGTTCTTCGCGATGTTGGCCTGTGCAAAGCTCGGTGCCGTGCACTCGGTCGTGTTCGCCGGTTTCTCCTCGGATGCTCTGTCCTCCCGCATTGATGACTCCGAATCTAAGCTCGTCATTACGGCCGACGGTTCGTGGATTAACGGGAACGTGTTCCCCCTCAAGGACATTGTCGACGAGGCCGTTAAGTTCTCCCCCACGGTCGAGAACGTCATTGTCGTGAAGCGCACGGGCACCGAGGTGCACATGGATCCGACGAGGGATCACTGGTATCACGATCTGGAGAACCTACCGATCGCGCGCGGGCGATGCGAGACCGTGCAGGTGGATGCTGAAGATCCGCTCTACATTCTCTACACGTCTGGCTCCACCGGTAAGCCCAAGGCTATCCTGCACACGCATGGCGGGTACATGGTCGGCACCTACACGACACTGAAGAACACATTCGATATCCAAGAGGACGACAGGTTCTGGTGCACGGCCGATGCTGGGTGGGTAACCGGGCACTCCTACCTCGTGTACGGCCCATTATTGAATGGCGCCACGACCTTCATGTACGAGGGCGGCCCCACCTTCCCGCACCCGGACCGCTGGTGGAAACTTATCGAGCACTACGGCATCACGACCTTCTATACGGCACCCACCGCCATCCGTTCCCTCATGCGCTTCGGTGACGCTTGGGCAACCCGCCACGACCTGTCATCGCTTCGTCTCATTGGTTCCGTTGGCGAACCCATCAACCCGGCAGCCTGGCACTGGTTCCACAGCGTAGTTGGCGGCGGCAAAGCACCCCTCATGGATACCTGGTGGCAGACAGAAACCGGGATGTTCCAGATCACCGGCGTCCCCTCCATGCCGCAAAAGCCCGGTTCCGCAGGCCGGGCAGTCTTCGGACAGGTTGCTGAGATCCTTGACGAACACGGCAACCCCGTAGCGGACGGGCAGGAAGGCTTCCTTACCCTCAAGAATCCCTGGCCCGCCATGGCACGGACCCTGTACAACGACGATCAGCGCTTCGTCGACACCTACTGGTCCACCTACCCGGGCCGGTACATGACAGGGGACGCTGCCAAACGTGACGAGGACGGATACTTCTGGGTCATTGGCCGCACCGACGACGTCATTAAAGTCTCAGGACACCGTCTCGGCACCGCAGAGGTCGAAGCCGCCATCAACTCCCACTCCGCAGTCTCCGAATCAGCCGCCATCGGCCTCCCCCACGAAGTCAAAGGCAACGCCATCCATTCCTTCGTTGTCCTCAATCAGGGGTATGCGGGAAGCAGGGAACTCACCGAGGAGCTACGAGCACACGTCTCCAGCCACCTCTCCCCCATCGCTAAACCCGATGAAATCGAGTTCGTCGACAAGCTCCCCAAGACCCGTTCCGGCAAGATCATGCGGCGTGTCCTTCGAGCACGCGCACTCGGCCAAGACGAAGGCGACCTCTCAACCCTCGAAGAGTAGGACCCCAGTGCTTCTCTTAGTCGCCAGTCACCTGCCCTAAGAGAAAACAACGGTGCGGTGGAACAGCCTTACGTCACCTGTTCCGCCGCACCGTATGTCACTGTTGTCTAACAATCGGATGTCGGCTGTCCCCTTGTTAAGAACTAACCCTGAACGCCCACAAAGCTTCCGGAAACACTTCAGGGCCCGAGATTACTCTCGGGCCCTATCTGGTGGGCGATACTGGGTTCGAACCAGTGACCTCTTCCGTGTCAGGGAAGCGCGCTACCGCTGCGCCAATCGCCCTCGCTTGCGAGGTGGGTACGGGATTCGAACCCGTGTACACGGCTTTGCAGGCCGTTGCCTCGCCTCTCGGCCAACCCACCGTGTGAAACCTTTTCAGGCTTCCCGGAGCGGACGACGGGATTCGAACCCGCGACCCTCACCTTGGCAAGGTGATGCTCTACCAACTGAGCTACGTCCGCGTTACCTTTCCGGCTTCCCGGCGGTGCTCAATAAATATAGCCAGGATCCTGTCCGAATGTCCAACTGGCAAAGTGTAGGAAGCATCACGAAGTTTTCAGCCACTTTACCGAGTGTTTACTTGGCGCGGACAAACTAAGTTCGATAAGGTTCAAATCGCGAACCCGAAGAGGTTCACGGGCGATTAGCTCAGTGGTAGAGCGCCTCGTTCACACCGAGGAGGTCACTGGTTCGAACCCTGTATCGCCCACTAAAGCCCCGACGACGTCGGGGCTTTAGTTTTTGCTATGACGGCAGCGCCAGGACCTGAAACAGGACTTTTGGCGAGTTTTAGCCAGCGTTCATAACTAGAATAAAAGCCATACAAAGAAGCGCTAGGGATCGATAATGCTCGACTCTCAGCAGAACCAATATAGAAGCCATGGTTATTCAACGATGAATTTCAAGCCCTCACTGTCCGTCAAAGAAACACTCGATCACCTTTCCGTACGCCTGGACCCGATCATTGCCGCCAAGCTAAAGCCATATCTCGGGGGCCTTCCGTGGACAAAGATCCTTGAGATCCTCGATGGGAAAAAGGGGAGCGAACGGTCGCACCGATATCGGACAAACGATCTACAAGCGCAGCTAAGAGTTTTGTCGCAACGACTTGGCGACTTGGGGTATCCCTTTGATAATGGCGCACGGTTCGTTAGCTCGACCGCCAATAAGCTAAAGATCTATCGCAACGCTAGCGCACACAATGAGGTTCTTACCGTCCGGGATGCCTACCGTGCCGCCGATGCGTCGGTTGAACTGCTCCTGTACTTCAATGATGACGAGGGCCTAACCGAGTTACGCCGGATTCGGCGCGAAGCTCTTGTCGCGCTCGCCGAGCAAGAGGGTGTTTCCGAGGATTCAGCTGAGAAGGCCGCGGTACTGGAACCAACAACTGACTACGATGACGATCCTTCCGACGGAAACGAAAAGGGCAAGATTGAGCCCGACCCTGAGGTACTCGAGCAAGCACCGGAGGATCCCGATGATCAGATACTCGGGCTCAAGCGACTCCCGTACGAGCCCTGGGAAGTTGTTCCAGTAGGAGAAAAGGACGTTCTTTACGATCTTCGCTCAACTGGTTCAAAGGAAAGCGTGCGTTCGGTCGTGAACGAGATCGCCTCGTTCGAAGGTCCGGTGCATGTCGAGCGGCTTGCGCGGCTAACGGCCCGTTCATTCGACCTCAAGAAGCTAAGTAAGAGCCGTGCAAAAGCACTTGTTCGGCAGTTCCGTAGCGCAGGTCTGTACATCGACGAAGACAACTTTGTATGGCCGCGCGACCTGGACCCCAACACGTGGTCGGAATTCCGTCCCAACGACAACACGGTTAGGCGCTTTTTCCTTTACATCAGTCCCATTGAGATTCTTAATGCCGCAAAATTCATTAAAGCCAAACATCCGGAAATGAGCGATCGCGAACTTGAGGCTGCGGTTCTGCGCACGTTTGGTAAGAAGCGTCGAACGAAGGCTGTCCGAGAGCACCTCGTCAAAGTTAAAGAACTGATGTAGACCCGCCGGGGTTCCCCCGCAATGCCCAGCTAAAGCCCAGAGTTTCTAGGCGCTATAGCTGGGCTGTTTATTCGTCACTTCAAACAGCTGGATTCTCCCCCACGCATCACCGGAAACCACTTCCTCGCCGCAAAGCCCACTCCGGCCAGTTCGTGCTGGACATCGTGGAAATTGCCGACCTATCACGAAGACGACTTAGCCTGTTGCTGACGCTTTCTCCCGCAACTTTGCGCCAGAAACTTGTTGTTCACGTGCCGCTCATCTCACCAACAAAGCAGCTACTTCCCATTTGTGAATACATGGCTCATACAGGTGCTTGATTCTCCCCCTATTCCCTACATTTCTTAGAAGGATCTGTGTCTACTTTCCTTACGGTCGCAACCACCGTCTGGGGTCTCGTCATGGCTCTTGCACCGGTCCTCCAGATCAGGTTGATCCTCCGGACTCGAGATTCCTCGCAAGTGTCGCTCAGCTGGATGTTTATTCTCCTCATTGGCTACATCCTGTGGTTCGCGTACGGGATTGTGTTCGATACAACTCCGCTCATCATTGCGAACTCAGTGTCCGCAATCGTGGGCCTCACCCTCGTTGTTCTGGTGTTCAAGTACCGCACGCCTGAGCTCGCGAAGGTTGCTCAAGAAGACGATGGAATGTCGGCCAGCACCTCGGCCCCGCTTCCACGGCCCCAGGCATCCTCGCCTGATTCACTGTAAGCGGGCACGTCTCCTTTTCATGGTGAGCTCGCTGACGGGGCGGCATGCGCTCAGCGCGGTCCGCCCCTACACACATCCGCTGGGTAAGGAAGCATGACCACGAGCAACCCAGACCGTATCAATCCTGTCAGTAGCCCGGCTCGGTGCTGCATTCTCGTCCCTCCGGTCACGACCAGGAGCCCGCTGATGGGGACACCTGACCGGCTACTTTCGGTGCCGCGTGTTCCACAAGACTCACCGACAAGATCTCCCTTATTGCAACAGGCTCCACACTCCTCGCTACGGTGCGCCGTAGTCCTTGTTGTCATAGTGCGCCACATGTCCGGTCATGGTCCGGCGGTGCGCGGGGCGCCGTGCGTGGCTCACACATGAGTCAAGTTCTACGCCGACAACACAACCTGTCTGCACTGGAGCCAAGTTCATGACATTCTAGGAACATGGAACTTTGGCCTGGTAAACCGTACCCGCTTGGTGCTACTTTTGATGGCGCGGGAACGAACTTCGCTATCTACTCATCTATTGCTGAGCGGGTAGAACTCTGCTTACTTGACGACGACAAGAATGAAGAGCGCTACGAGCTCACCGAGGTGGATGCCTTCGTCTGGCACTGCTACATTCCCGGTGTACGACCCGGACAGCTCTATGGATATCGCGTGCACGGACCCTACGATCCCGACAACGGTCACCGCTGCGATCCCACGAAGCTTCTTCTCGACCCCTACGCGAAGGCGATCGACGGGCACGTCGAAAACACCTCCGCCATCTTCTCCTACGATTTCAACAACCCAAAGAAGCGGAACAAGGAAGATTCCCTCGGCCACACGATGGTCTCCGTTGTCATCAACCCGTTCTTTGACTGGGGTCACGACAGGCCGCCCGGACACGAGTACCACAACTCGATTATCTACGAGGCGCACGTCAAGGGAATGACAATGCAGCACCCAGACATCCCGGATGAGATGAGAGGAACCTACCAGGGGCTGGCGCATCCCGCGATCATCGAGCACCTGACAGAACTGGGCGTGACCGCGATTGAGCTGATGCCGGTGCACCAGTTCGTGAACGACACCCACCTCCAAGAGCGCGGACTGTCGAACTACTGGGGCTACAACACGATTGGTTACTTCGCGCCCGAGAACACCTACTCGTCAGCCGGCACTCGCGGCGAACAGGTAGACGAGTTCCGTGCCATGGTAAAGGCTTTCCACGAAGCAGACATCGAGGTCATCCTCGACGTGGTCTACAATCACACGGCAGAGGGCAACCACATGGGCCCCACCCTGTCCTTCCGCGGCCTCGATAACGCCTCCTACTACCGGCTCGTTCCCGGCGATGAAGAGCACTACTTCGACACGACCGGGACCGGCAACTCCCTCAACATGTCCTCCCCGCACTCCCTGCAACTCATCATGGATTCGCTCCGCTACTGGGTGACGGAAATGCACGTGGACGGGTTCCGCTTCGACCTGGCCTCCACGCTCGCGCGTGAACTGCATGCGGTCGATAGGCTTTCAGCCTTTTTCGACATTATTCAGCAGGACCCGGTGATCTCACAGGTCAAGCTGATCGCCGAGCCCTGGGACATTGGGGAAGGCGGATACAACGTCGGCGGGTTCCCACCCCTATGGACCGAATGGAACGGACAGTACCGTGACACGGTTCGCGACTTCTGGCGGGGTGAACCCTCGGTTCTTTCGGAGCTGGCTTCCCGCCTGACGGGCTCATCCGATCTTTACGAGCACTCGGGCCGCCGCCCCATGGCCTCCATTAACTTCGTGACCGCACATGACGGGTTCACGATGAGGGACCTGGTCTCCTACAACGAGAAACACAACGAGGCCAACGGCGAGGGCGGTAACGACGGCGAATCCCACAACCGTTCCTGGAACTGTGGCACCGAGGGACCCACCGATGATCCCAAGATTCAGCAGCTTCGGCTCCGCCAGGTCCGCAACTTCATCACGACCCTCCTGATCTCCCAGGGCGTCCCCATGATCTCGCACGGAGACGAACTGGGACGCACCCAGAAGGGCAACAACAACACGTACTGTCAAGATAACGAACTGGCCTGGGTTAACTGGGATCTCAGCGAAAACCAGGAAGACCTGCTCGAGTTCACGAAAAAGATGATCGAGTTTCGCGCCGACCATCCGGTGCTTCGTCGTCGCAGGTTCTTCTCGGGCGGTTCCGAGCATGGCGGCGAGTCCCATCTGGGCGAGATCGAGTGGCTCGTGCCAAGCGGTGACCGCATGCAGGACGAAGACTGGAACACCTGGTTCGCGAAGTCCGTCATGATCTACCTCAACGGTGCCGCGATCCCCGAACCCAACTACCGCGGTCAAAAGATCGAAGATGACGACCTGCTCCTCCTGATCTCGGCCGATGCGAGCGAAATCGATTTCACGCTGCCCGGCGCCAACTACGGCATGACCTGGCACGAAGCTATCAACACCGCAGACCCCGGTGCCGATCCTCACGTGTTCGAAGCCGGTGAGACCGTCACCGTTGAGGGCCGCTCGATCATCATTCTGGTACGCACCCAGGAGGAGCGCGAGGAAGAGATCTCCGCACGCACCGCGGCCTCCGCAGAGGAGATCGCTGAGACAGAATCCGACTCGGCAAATGGAACCGAGAATAAGGCCAAGAGCGCCGCTGATTCAGAGCAGGCTGATACTGACAAAGACGATGACGACACTGTTACCGCCGAGGATCGCGGTGCAGGCAGCGGGGCGGAGCCCCTTGCTGACGGCAACCTCGAGGATGCACCGGTAACCAATACCCGGCCCGCCAAGGCAAAAGCTACGACGGAGGACAAGTAATGAGCGAGAAGCCCAGCCAAACATACGCTCCAAGCCATACTCATACGCCCGGTGAGGGACGCCGGGCACCGGTATCAACCTACCGCCTTCAACTCGGCCCCGATCTGACGTTCTCTCAGGCACGTGAGCTCCTCCCGTATCTGTCTGATCTGGGGATCACGGACGTTTACTGTTCGCCGATCCTTCAGGCGGCGCCGGGCTCCACGCACGGCTATGACGTCACGGACCATTCGACGATCTCGCAACCGATGGGTGGAGAAGCCGCATTCCGGAAGTTCACGGACAAAGCGCACGAGCTCGGCATGGGAATCATCGTCGACGTGGTCCCGAACCACATGGCGGTGCCAACCCCTCTGTATCTGAACAAGGCGCTCTGGTCCGTACTTAAGTACGGGCCGAACTCTGAATACCACGACTGGTTCGACATCGAACTCGAAGAGGACGGCGAGGGCCTGCTCATGCCGATGCTGGGCTCCCGCATCGGTGCTGTTCTCGCCAACGGCGAGCTCAATCTCGAAACCATGGTTGTTCCGGGCCTCGAGGACGAGGGCGAACAGCACGTCCTCACCTACTACGATTATGTTTTCCCGGTTCGGGATCAGACCGAATCGCTTCCCCTAGCTGAGCTTGTCGACCGACAGTTCTACCGGCTGGCCTACTGGAAGGTCGCAAACGAGGAACTGAACTACCGGCGGTTCTTCGACGTCGACACGCTCGCCGCTGTCCGCGTTGAGGACAAGTCGGTCTTCGACGCCACCCACGAACTGCTCCTTCAGCTTTTTGACGAAGGGCACATTGATGGCTTCCGAATCGACCACCCGGACGGCCTAGCCGATCCGCGCGGCTACTTCCGTCAACTTTCCGAAGCCACCGGCGGAGCCTGGGTCGCTGCCGAGAAGATCCTTGACGGCGACGAGGAGCTTCCCGATGACTGGCCGATTGCAGGCACGACGGGCTACGACACAGCCTGGCGCATCCAGGCCCTCCAAACCGATCCCGCCGGTCTCGTCACTCTCGGTTCGGTTCTCACCGACATCGCCGGTGACTCCCCCGGCGACCTGCCGGACATCATCATGGAGGGTAAGGAGGAGATCATTCGTGACTCGCTCTTCACCGAGGTCGACCGTCTCGCACACATCCTGTCCGAGCTCTGCCAGGAAGACGTCAGGCTCCGCGACCACACGTTCCGGGCCCTGCGCGATTCCGTCGTCGCTCTTCTGTTGGAGATGGACAGGTACCGAGCTTACGTCGTTCCCGGTGAACGGCCCTCGCAGGTCGCAGAGAAAGCGCTGCGGGACGCTGCCGAGCGTGCCAAGAAACGCCTAGCCGAGGATCGGCACGAAACCCTCGAGATCGTTGTTGAGCTCCTCCTCGGAGCCGAGATCGGTTCCGCCGGCCGCACCCATGAGGCGCAGCGCGCCGAGCTCATCATCCGGTTCCAGCAGACGTGTGGCCCGGTCATGGCAAAGGGCATGGAGGACACCGCCTGGTACCGGTGGACCCTCCTCACCTCGAGCTGCGAGGTCGGCTCCTACGCTGTCATGCCGACCTACTCGGCCGACCAGTTCCATGCCTGGGTTCAGAAGATCCTGCCGTCGTGGCCGATGACGATGACGGCGGGAACAACGCACGACACGAAGCGCGGCGAGGATGTGCGTGCACGGATCTCGGTTCTCTCCCAGTATTCGACAGAATGGTCGCACCTCCTCGAGGATCTGCGTGGGCACGCGAAGAAACAGCGTCCTGCGAACCTTGACGGTCGTACTGAGAATCTCCTCTGGCAGACCATCTTTGGCACCTGGACTGCGGACGGACCGATCGAGCACGAGCGGCTCGTCCAGTACCTGGAGAAGGCCTCCCGCGAGCAGAAGACCTGGACAACGTGGACAGAGCCCGACGAGGATGCCGAGAAGGCACTATTCCTCTATGCCCGCTACCTCATCACCGATCCGTACACCACGGAGAAGCTCACAGAGTTCGTGGAACTCACTGCCCCCGCAGTCCGGTCCGCTCTGCTTGCCGCCAAGACGATCCAGCTGACCGTCCTGGGCGTTGCTGACAACTATCAGGGCGAAGAGGTACTCCAGAACTCGCTCGTTGACCCTGACAACCGCAGGCCCGTCGACTACAGGTACATCGTTCCCCTCCTGGCCAAGCTCGACGAGCAAGGCAGGCCGAGCCACTCCACGCTCGACAAGGAAAAGCTCTGGGTCGTATCCCGGATCCTTCGCCTGCGGAAGGAGACCCCGGGTGCTTTTATCGGCGCAGGCTCCGGCTATGCGCCCCTTCCCGTCACGACGGGACATGCCTTCGCCTACATTCGTACCGAACTGGACGAACCAAAGGTCGCCGTCATTACCGAACGGCACTATTCAGGCGCTGCTGCGACCGGCGGCTACGGCGAGCACACGGTCGTGATCCCCGAGGGGACGTGGACCGATGTGCTGACCGGCACGGTCTACGAAGGCGGAGCTGTTCTTCTCCTCGACATGCTGTCCTCCTTCCCCGTTGCCGTTCTTCGAAAGGAAAACGACTAACCATGTGGGCACCCAAGGCGACAACACTCGACCTGCTCCTCGGCACCAAGGACTGGAAGCCGGGCGACGACCTGGAGAGAATCCCGCTCACCGGCTCCGACGGTATCTGGGAGCTACCCGAGATCGAGCACGGCACGGCCTATGGTTTCTCAATCGACGGTGGGCCGCTACGTCCCGATCCGCGTAGCGCAGAGCAACCGTGGGGCGTTCACGGCCCTTCCCGTGCCTTCGACACCGAAACTCTGAACTGGACCGATGACCTCTATGAGGGAGTCGACGTCCGCGGTGCCGTGGTTTACGAGATGCACGTGGGGACATTCACCGAGGACGGCACCTTCGCCTCCGCAATCCCGGCACTTGATCATCTTGTCGAACTCGGTGTTGACATGGTGGAACTCATGCCCGTTGCGCCCTTCCCGGGGTCTCGGGGCTGGGGCTATGACGGGGTCTCGTGGACTGCCGTGCACGAAGCTTACGGAGGTCCCAAAGGTCTCGCGGAGTTCGTCAATGCCTGCCACACCAGGGGACTCGGCGTCTGCCTTGACGTTGTGTACAACCACCTGGGCCCCGATGGTAACTACCTGGCAGAGTTCGGCCCCTACTTCACCGGCAAGCACGAAACACCGTGGGGAACTGCCCTCAACTTTGACGATGAAGGTAACGAAGGAGTACGCGAGCACCTGCTGTACTCCGCACTTCGCTGGTTCTCCGACTTCCACATCGATGCTCTTCGTCTCGATGCGATCCACGCGATGATCGACGACTCTCACGTCCACATACTCGCCGAGCTAGCCGACGCAACAAAGTCGCTCTCCGGCGAGGTCGGACGGCCGCTCCGCCTTATCGCCGAGTCCGACCTGAACGATCCCCTGGTCGTCACCCCGACAGACCTGGGTGGCTGGGGTATGGACATGCAGTGGGCGGACGACGTTCACCACGCCATCCACGCCTTCTTCACCGGTGAGGGACACGGCTACTATGTTGACTTTGACGATCCGGAGGCACTCGCCAAGGTTTTCAGCGGAGTCTTCTACCACGACGGCATTACCTCCACCTTCCGTGGGAAGGAATGGGGAGCCCCCGTTCCGGACGACATCAACGGTCACACCTTCGTCGTTTACGACCAGGACCACGACCAGGTGGGCAACAGAGCCATCGGCGACAGGCCCTCGGAGCATCTGAGCGAAACCGAGGCCCTCGCATCCACCTGCCTGGTTCTGCTCTCCCCCTTCACCCCCATGCTCTTCCAGGGCCAAGAGTGGAACACAAAGAACCGTTTCGCGTTCTTCACGGACCACAACGATGAACTTGGCCCGCTCGTTTCGGAAGGCAGGGTCAAAGAGTTCTCCTCCCACGGCTGGGAAGCAATCTACGGTGAAACGATCGAGGTCCCCGATCCGCAGGATCCTCAGACCTTCACGTCTTCGAAGCTTGACTGGTCCGAAGTCGAAGAGAACCGCGAGTTCCTTGACTTCATTAAGCAGGCCATCTCGATTCGAAAGTCCGTCCCCGACTTCGCATCCCCCGAGAGGTCGACAACTCGTCTTGAGAAGATTTCCGATCGTCAGCTCATCCTCCACCGAAACGCCGCACGCCTGGTCATCAACCTCGCGGACGAGTCGCTACCCGTTCCGTCCGGTAACGTGCTGGCCACCTGGGGCACGGTCCACGAGGGTAACGAGATCACCCTCGAACCCGATTCCATTGCGATCCTCGATTAATCCCCAAGACATGATTAAGAAACAAAGCAGCTAGGAGTGGTGCCCCGTTCATTTGCGAGCGGGGCACTGCCGTACGTACCACCCGGGCCTCCTCCCGCCACTCGGTGGCGGAGACTTAACGTTCAGTATGTGCGTTAATAACCAAGATTCTCCCCACCGTGCAGGCTAATAGCGCATAATCGAAACATGGAAAACAGCCAGTACAACTCGTACGACAACAACGATCGCTCAATGGGCTCCGATGACACGCGGACGTGGGCGATTCTTGCTCACCTGTCAGCGCCCGCCTCCATGATCTTCTCCGCCGGCTGGCTCGGGTTCCTCGGACCGTTTATCATCTGGCTTGTCTTCAAGGATCGAAGCACGCTCGTCCGAGCAGCATCAGCCCGTTCGTTCAACTACTCGGTGGCCCTGCTTGTCCTGTCGATTGTGGCATGGATTTGCTTCTTCACGCTCATTCTTATCCCCGTTGCGATCGTCCTCTGGGTCGTCGCCTTTATCCTCGTCCTCTGGCACCCGATTAAGGCCGCGTTCGCAGCCAGCCGCGGAGAGATCTACAAGTACCCGTTCCAGATCGGCATCCTCCGCTGATCCGCAGGCCCACCTTGGCCAATGAAGCTATCTGATCGTCCCTCACAGCATCACTGTGGGGGACGATCCTTCGTTTCACAAAAAGATTTCCCTCGTCAGGGCGTTAGCAAGGGTACGACTGGCCCTCAGAGATGCGAGACTTCAACAACTGATCTCGTTCCGGTTATCCATACGGTCACCGGCCTGATCTGCTGAGCTTCGCACCGCAGTCAGTCCGGGGTTACCTCCACCCGGTAGCGGGTAAACGCAGGGACGAGTAGCGCACAGAGAAGCATGAGAAGCACAACAAGGATTCCGCCACCACCCGTGGCAACCGCCGTCCCGACATAGACGGCCGCGGCACCGTGGGCAATATCGGCGATTCGAGGACCGCCGGAAACAACAACAAAGAAGACACCCTGGAGGCGTGCCCTCACGTTGTCGCTGGCCGCGGTCAGCAGCATGGTTTGGCGGAAAGCAGCCGACGCCATGTCAGCTGCTCCACCCAAGACGAGGAAGAAGGCGCCGATCCACAACCAGTGGTCGGGAGCTCCCGTCGCAAAGTAGACGGCTATGCCAAAGCCTGTCATCGACAGGCCCCACGCAACGATCGCGAGGATCACGGCGCGGCCTTGACGCTGTATGCGGGAGACCCAACCGGAGAACACGCCGCCCAGGGCCGCTCCAAAAGGTATGGCGGCGTAAAGAATGCCGAAGGCCAGCCCACCATCCATTTCTGACCCGAAGGACTCGTGGGCGATCTGTGGGAAAAGTGCCCGCGGGAGCCCAAAGATCATGGCGACCAGATCCACGAGGAAGCTGGCGAGCAGAATCTTGTGGCCAGCCAGGTAAACAAGTCCTTCCACAACCGAGCGCCACCCGACGACCTTGCCCTTCTCGACGCCTTCCGGCTCCAGCGACGGTAGGCCAATGAACGCTAGCAGGGTTGGGAGAAGGAAGAAAACATCAGCGAAGTACAGCCACTGGAAGCCGAGCACGGGGATCAGCGCGCCGCCGACGAGCGGACCTGCGATGCCGCCGGCGGATACCACTGTCATATTCAAAGCGTTGGCGGCCGGCAGCTGATTGTTTGGCAGGAGTTCGGGCAGGATCGCTATGCGTGCCGGCTGATTGGCTGCGAAGAAGGCCTGCTGCGCAGAGAAAGTTATGAGAACGATCCAGACATTCGTGTTGCCCATGGCCGTCCATACAAAGAACAGGCCCGAGGTCACGATAATGCCGATCACGGTGCCAATGAGGAGCTTTCGTCGGTCAAACGCATCGGCAAGGGCACCGCCCCACAGTCCAAAGATCAGGAGCGGCACAAGGCCGAACACGCCTGACAGTCCAACGTACGCGGAACTTCCCGTCATGGAATACAGCTGGGCGGGGACCGCCACCAGTGTCATCTGGGCACCGATAACGGTGATGATGTTCGCTGACCACAGTCTGCGGAAGTGCGGGTTACGCAGTGGGCGAGTATCCGCAAGGAGGCTCCGTAAAGCCATTGTCCTGCCGCAGCCTCCGTTTCATCTCAGGAACCGGTAGCCCGGTCATGTGACGTTATACCACGCGGCTCGTCAGACCGGCGTTCTGTCCCAACGTGTGCGACAGCACCTATTCGGGGCAAGATAAATGACCGAGGTGTGTCGGCGCGTGCTCCGGCGTACCGAGAATGCACGTGACTCAGAGCGTGCTACGAGTCTTCTTAGGCCTTCTCGGAGTCCGCGTGGTCCTTTGGCTGACGAAGCTCCTTCAGCTTCTGCACGGCCATGCGCTTGCCCTTGAGAGCGGCGGTGAGCGAGGCGTACCAGAGCCGGTTGAGCGGCAGGTCCCAGGCACCGGGCACTTCGGTGATCTCCTCGGAGAACTTTGTTTTAAAGCCGCGGACACCAGCAAGTTGGGGTGCACGCTCGGAGTCAATACCCATGAGGTCGAAAGTTCTGACTCCGGATTCGCGAAGAGTTTCGGTCATGAACCAGACGAGGAGGTCGGGTGCTCCCTCCTTGCGCCCGGCCGCATTCGACGCCGCATAGTAGTAGGTGGCAAGGGGGCCGTTGACAGTCACGATCCCCCAGCACAGCACACTGTTCTCTTGGCGGACCGTGAAGAGCCGGGCATGCTCTGGGCCAAGCGAAGACAGCATGGTCGTGTACGACGACTTGGGGGCAATGCCGAAGCCGTCTCGATCGCCTGTTTCTTTCAGAAGCTCATAGAGTTCGTCGAAGATCTCGAGGGCGCGTCCGGTCTCTTCCTGCGGAACAAGGGATTCGTTCCTGAGGGACTTACGCACATCGCGACGCCCGCGCTTCTTCATGCTTGCCATGAGAGCATCGGAATCCATTGTCAGGTCAAGAATGACGGTTCTGTCAAACGGAATCGACTGAAGCACCTCATGGAGGCGGGAAGACGTGTGGTGGGCATGAAGCCGCACAAAGGCGAAAGACTTGTTGGGCTTGAGGATCTTTTTGAGATCCTTGTGGAAATACTCTTCCTCACGAGCGCTCGGTGCCCCAGTCCATACCGGACCTTCCTTGGCCCACAGATATTTAAATCCGCGGCCCGTCAGGGCGGTCAGAGACAGGAAGGCCCGGTCCTCGCCGTCGACCTGCCACACATAGCGACCGAAGGGGCTCCTACCGTCGACCGCTTCGTCATAGCGATCCCACGCTTGTGACTGCTCGAGTGGCAGATCAACGCGTGCCGCGGCCGCACGGGCCGTAAACTCTGTCGGATGAAGCGGGATGATACGGGAGAAGGGCATATTTCCTCGAAACGTGTGGATCTCGTCAGGGACAGTCTACCGGCGCGCCTGGCATGCCGGTAACGGTGGAATAGCTAGTGTAATTGTGTGCCAGACGTACCGCCGCTATTCCTCGCGAGCCTGGACTCCCTGCGCGATCATACGTTCCGTCGCGAGTTCCGCCTCCAGGAGATTCCCGCGCCCAAGAAGATCGCTCCCTGGGCCGCGGCCCTCGCCGCGGAAGTCAACACGAGTGGCGATGCCCTCGATCCCGATGGATACCGCGCTGAAGCCCGGTTTGTCCTCCTCCACGATCCTGCCGGCCAGCCCGCGTGGGATTCCACATTCCGAATCGTGTGCCACGTGTCAGCACCCGTCGAAGCTGAGCTTGGCGATGACCCGCTACTCGGTGAGGTTGCCTGGTCCTGGCTCACCGAGGCCCTCGAAGCACACGGTGCTCCGTACCATTCGCTTAACGGCACAGTGACACGACAAATCGATGAATCGTTCCGTGGTCTACACTTGGACGGTACCCGCGTCACGGTCGAGGTCAGGGCCTCCTGGTCCCCCGCGTCCGAGAACGTCGCGGATCATCTCGATGCCTGGGCCGAATTCGCCTGCACCGCAGGCGGCCTCGACCCTGATACTCCGTCAATTACCCCACTGGATCGCTTGTGAAGCTTGATGAACCGCGCGGTGGAATCCCACCGCTCATTTCCACGCCCGAGGGCATGGCCACAGCCATTGCCGCCCTGAAGAAGGGCACCGGCCCGTTCGCGGTCGACACCGAAAGGGCTCAGGGGATCCGATATTCGGGCCGCGCCTACCTTATTCAGATTAAGCGCGAAGGCTCCGGGATCTTCCTCATTGACCCGCCGCCACTGTCGGACATGATGCCACAGCTCGCTGAAGTCCTTGCCGAAGACGAGTGGATTCTGCACGCCGCCGATCAGGACCTGCCGTCACTAACCGGCGAGGGACTGCAGGCACCATCCCTGTGGGACACGGAGGTGGCCGCGCTCCTCCTTGGCGATGAGAGGGTTTCCCTTCAGGCCGTGATCTCTAACGACCAGGACATTCAGTTAGCCAAGGAGCACTCCAACTCCGACTGGTCGGCCCGTCCCCTGGCCCCGGCTCTCCTGTCCTACGCGGCACTGGACGTCGAGCTCCTCATCGAGGAACGCAAGATTCAGATGGAGCGACTGGAGAAGATCGGCCGCATGGAGTGGATGGTTCAAGAGTGCAATCATCTGCTGACCGCTCCCCCAAAGAAGGTCAATCCTGAGCCCTGGCGCAAGATCGCCTCATCTCAGCGGATCAGGGACCCGCGCGGCCTCTCCATCCTGCGTGAACTCTGGTGGGAACGCGACGAGATTGCAAAGGCACGCGACGTGGGCCCGGAGAAGGTCCTACCGGCACGAGCCCTTGGCGCACTTGCGGCATCCATGCCCAAGAGCGTCGAGGAAGTGCGTTCGTCTTCGGCGGTCCGTTCCAGGTCCCGCCAGGTTCTCATTGAGCGCTGGTGGGAGGCTATTGAGCGGGGCTGGGAAAGCGAGGATCTTCCCGGCCGCCACGCGGCCACGAAGGACGGCCTGCCGAACGTGCGTAACTGGAAGAACCAGAACCCCGAGGCTGCGCGCCGCTGGGACATTGTTCGCCCCACCGTTCTCGCACGCGCTGAGGAAATCGGTATCCGCCAGGAAGTCCTGCTCAAGCCCGCTATCCAGCGTGACCTGGCGTGGACAGGATGGAACACCGTGGATCAGATGGTCGAGGTCCTCTACCGATCGGGAGCTCGACCCTGGCAGATAGAAGAGGTCGCAATCAGGCTTCCTCGAAGTGGTGAAGACGAATAGTTCACTAACACTGAGCTCAACGAACACTGCTGAATTAACTCTCGTCAGCAAGTAGCTGGCGGGTAGCGGGTTGAGGCTGTCATGACAGGGTTGGGCATACGCCCGGCCCTGTCGCTTCTTCCATTACCGGAGAGATCCAGGATGCTGGGCGTGGGGATGCAGATGCTTAGGCGTCCTGAGCGAGGCTAAGAGCGGGTCCCTGGCCAGCGGCTGCACGCACGGCCGTCACAACATCGTCGCCAGTCATGTTCTCCCGAATGAGAATGTCTCCACGTGCGGCATGAGCAATAAAGTGGCGAGAGATCCCCAGAACGGTGACGGGACAATCTATGTGATCGGCTAGTTGCTGTCCGACGCCACCGTCGCGCAAACCATCCTCAATGGTGACGACGGCATCGAACTCTTCCGCCATCTCCACCAGCTCGCGGGAGATCGGGAGAACCCAGCGCGGATCCACCACTGTCACATCCGCCGTATCGACGGTTGTTGCCGCCATGGCCGCCGGGGCCATAGCTCCAACGGAGACAACAAGGATCTTTGCTCCGGTGCCGTTGGACCGACCGATGATATCGATCGTGTCCCGGCGCTCGAGCGCGGGGATTTCGGCGGGGATGGAGCCCTTCGGGTAGCGGAGTAGTGTCGGCCCGTCGTCGGCTGCGAGGGCCTCCCCCAGTTGATCACGCAGGGTTGCTTCATCGCGCGGGGCCGCAACTCTGAGGCCGGGGACCATGGCGGCGAGGGACAGGTCCCACATACCGTTGTGAGAGGCCCCGTCGTTGCCCGTGACACCCGCGCGGTCGAGAACGACGGTGCAGGGAGCCTTGTGAAGCGCCACGTCCATGAGCAACTGGTCGAAGGCCCGGTTGAGGAACGTGGCGTAGAGGGCAACCACCGGGTGATACCCGGCATACCCCAACCCCGCTGCCGTTGTCAGGGCATGCTGTTCAGCGATACCGGTGTCAATAACCCGGTCCGGGAATTTGTCTCTCATGGGACCAAGGCCGACGGGACGAAGCATGGCAGCAGTCAGGGCAATGACCTTGTCGTTCTTCTCCGCAAGCTTGACGATCTCGTCCGCAAACACCGCGGTCCAACCGAAGCCACCCGGAACGATGGGCAGACCAGTTTCCGGGTGAATCTGGCCAACTGCATGGAACCTGTCTGCTACGTCATCAAGTGCCGGTTGGTATCCGCGCCCCTTTTCGGTGATGGCGTGGACGACAACCGGACCGCCGTACTCCTTCGCGATAGTCAGTGCCGCATCCAGGTCCTCAATGTCGTGACCGTCTATCGGGCCAAGGTATTTCAGGCCCAGCGAATCGAAGATACCCGCATCAACGAAGATGTCTTTAACACCTTTTTTGAAGCCGTGCATCGCGTCGTAGGCGAGACGTCCGGGAGGGCCCGAGGCTCGCAGGGTCTTCTTGCCCCAGTTGAGCAGGTTCTCGTAGTTGCGTGAGACGCGCACCTGGTCGAAACGGCGTGCCATGCCGCCAATGGTTGGCTCGTACGAGCGGCCATTGTCATTGAGGACGATAACGATCGGAAGGGAATCATCCTCGGCAATATTGTTGAGTGCCTCCCAGGCCATTCCGCCGGTCAATGCACCATCTCCAATGACCGCAACGACGGTGCGGTCCTCCCCCGACATGTGATATCCCCGAGCCACTCCGAGTGCCCAGGACAGTGCCGTTGAAGCATGGGAATTCTCAATGACATCATGGGGAGATTCTTCGCGGGATGGATAACCCGACAGGCCGCCCTCGGAGCGTAGCTTGGAGAAGTCCTTACGGCCCGTAAGGACTTTGTGCACGTATGACTGGTGGCCAGTATCGAACAGGAGGGTATCGCGCGGGGAGTCGAAGACGCGGTGGAGGGAGAGTGTCAGCTCGACAACGCCCAGATTGGGTCCCAGGTGTCCACCGGTTGCGGATACTGACTCGACCAGGAACGTACGGATCTCGCCACTGAGCTGTGCAAGTTTCTTACTGTTCAACCGGCCAACGTCGGCCGGTGAATGGATCGTCGAGAGTATGCTCACCTGTTCTCCTCCTAGCTATGGCTAATGAGCCTACCACCGACGCATCCGCACTTTGCGTACAATCGTCCCGGAATATCCCCTATTCACGTCCAGAGCACGGCTGGTGACAGAGCAAACGGCTGGTGACAGAGCAAAAGGGCGGAATAGTCTCCTATCCCGCCCTTTGCCGTCACGGCAGTATGAATGCCAGAAGATATCGTCCGGCCCGTGCCAGTTACTTTAAACGTTGAAGCCCAGTGCCCGGAGCTGCTCACGGCCCGATGCCGTGATCTTGTCCGGACCCCACGGCGGCAGCCACACCCAGTTGAGTCGGACTTCGGAAACAAGTCCCTCAAGAGCCTGGATAGCCTGGTCCTCGATGACATCGGTCAGCGGGCACGCTGCCGAGGTCAGGGTCATGTCGATGATGGCGGAGTTGCCATCAAGGGTCACTCCGTACAGGAGTCCAAGGTCAACAACATTGATCCCGAGCTCGGGGTCGATGACGTCGCGCAGGGCCTCTTCGACTTCGGCCACGGTGAGATCACTCATTGGCCTTCTCCTTTCATTGAGCTGGCCTTGATTGTTGCATCGCGCATAGCCATCCAGCCAAGCAGTGCGCATTTAATTCGTGCCGGGAACTGGGCGACGCCCACGAATGCCGACGCATCCTCCAGTCGGTCCAGCTTTTCGTCCTCAATGCCCTTGCCCCGGGAGTTCATCAGTTCGGTAAACAGATCGAGAAGTTCATTCGCTTCCGCGACACTCTTACCTTCAACGAGTCCGGTCATAACCGAGATCGACGCCTGGGAAATCGAGCATCCCTTGCCGTCCCAAACGAGTTCCCTAATCGTGTCGCCATCCATATTGAGCTGCACGGTGACCTGGTCGCCGCAGGTCGGGTTGACCTGGAAGGACTCGCCGTCCGGGTTCTCGAGGAGTCCGTGACCGTGGCGAAGTTTCGCGTGGTCGAGGATAATTTCCCGGTACATTTGGTCTAGTTCGCTCATGACACTCCAAAGTAGGCTCGGACGCCGGAAAGCGCGTCAAGGAACGCGTCAACGTCTGCCTCTGTATTGTACGGCCCGATCGAGGCGCGCGACGAAGCGAAGGTATCGAACACCTGGTGGATCGGCTGGGCGCAGTGGTGCCCGACGCGGACCTCCACGCCCTTCGAGTCGAGGACCTGTCCGACGTCGTGAGGGTGAACGTCCTCGACAACGAATGCGACGGCACCCACTCGGTCGTGGGAAGATGTCGGCCCGACGACGCGGACACCATCAATCTTGGCGATCCCGGCCAGCATACGTTCTGTCAGCGCAACCTCGTGAGCGTGGATGTTCTCCATACCAACGTGGTTCAGATAGTCAACCGCTGCTCCGAGGCCAACCGCCTGGGACACCATCTGCGTGCCGGCCTCGAACTTCGCCGGGGCCTTGAGGTACGTTGTCGACTCCATGGTGACAACCTCGACCATGGAACCACCGGTCATGAACACCGGAAGAGCGTCGAGTAGTTCGGCCTTTGCCCAGAGGGCGCCGATGCCGGTGGGTCCAAGCATCTTGTGGCCGGAGAAAACTGCCACATCGACCCCAAGCGACGGGAAGTCGACGGGGAAATGGGGAACGGACTGGCAGGCGTCAAGAACGACAAGGGCCCCAACCGCCTTGGCAGCGGCAACGATCTCCGCGACGGGAGCGACTGCTCCGGTCACGTTGGAGACGTGTGCGAAGGCGACAACCTTCGTCCGTTCGGTCATGACGTCAAGGGTCGCCATGTCGAGGCGTCCCTGGTCGGGTGTTCCCATGGGGAGGACGTCAAGCCACTTGAGGGTGGCTCCCGTTCGTGCACACAGCTCCTGCCAGGGCACGAGGTTCGCGTGATGCTCGGCGCGGGTCACGACGATTTCATCGCCGGGTCCGATGGCGAGCCGCGAGGCGGCCTCGCCGCCCCTCCCTGCCGATGCGTTCGACAGGGAGTAGGCGACAAGGTTCAGTGCCTCTGTGGAGTTCTTCGTCCAGACCACCTCGTCCGTCTGACCGCCGACAAAGGCCGCAACCTTTTCGCGGGCGGCCTCGTAGGCCTCGGTGGCTTCCTCCGCCAGGAGGTGGCTTCCGCGCTTCACCGCGCCGTTCCTGGTCGTGAGGAATTCGCGTTCCGCTTCGATGACCTGGATAGGGCGCTGCGCGGTCGCTGCCGAGTCGAGGTAGACGAGCCGGTTCCCTCCCCGAGCTGGGCGAGCCAGGATCGGGAAGTCAGTAACCGGAGCAGGGGTGGTCATGGAGTCTACTTTCACAGGAAGCGGTCGTATCCTTCGTTCTCGAGCTGAGTGGCGAGCTCTGCACCGCCCGACTCAGCAACCTTGCCATCAACGAACACGTGGACGTGATCCGGCTTGATGTACTGGAGGATACGGGTGTAGTGGGTGATGAGAGCAATGCCGACGTTGGTCTCGCCGTGGACCGAGTTAACTCCCTCGGAAACAACGCGGAGCGCGTCGACGTCCAGGCCGGAGTCGGTTTCGTCGAGAACAGCGAACTTCGGCTTGAGGAGCTTCATCTGAAGGATCTCGTTACGCTTCTTCTCGCCACCGGAGAAACCGGTGTTGAGATCACGCTGCGCGAAGTCGTCATCCATGCGGAGCGCCTTCATCGAGTCCTTGAGGTCGCTGACCCAGGTGCGGAGCGCGGGAGCTTCGCCGTCGATCGCGGTCTTCGCGGTGCGGAGGAAGTTCGAGACGGTGACACCGGGAACCTCGACCGGGTACTGCATAGCAAGGAACAGTCCTGCGCGTGCACGCTCATCGGCCGGCATCTCGACGATATTCTCGCCCTCGAGGAGAACCTCGCCTTCGGTGATGGTGTACTTCGGGTGACCTGCGAGTGCGTATGCGAGGGTCGACTTGCCGGAGCCGTTCGGGCCCATGATGGCGTGGATCTCGCCGGGGTTGATGGTGAGGTCGACGCCGTGAAGGATCGGCTTGTCGCCTTCGTTCGTCTCGACCGAGACGTGGAGGTTCTTAATTACCAGGTTGGACACGTGGGTCCCTTTCTAAATTTCTAAGGTGTGAAAAGTACTAGTTGAGTGGACTGTCGACATCGACCCAGACGGAGCCGTCTTCCAGCTTCAGGGCGTATACCGACACAGATTGGATGGCGGGCAGCTGACGGGGTTTGCCCGTCCGCAGGTCGAAGACGGAGCCGTGCTTCCAGCATTCAATGCCGCCGTCTTCCACGTCACCGTCCGAGAGCGACACGTTGCCGTGCGTGCACAGATCGGAGATGGCGTGCCAGGAGCCGTCAGAGTCTCGAGCGATCGCCAGGTCAACCCCATCAAGGGTCACCTGCATAACGTCCGCAGGATCTACATCTGCTTCCTGGCACGCAACCTGAAATGTCATGCCTCGACGCCAGCCATTGTCTGGTCGAGCTCGACCTCGATCGCGGCCATGAGCTTCTCCTGAATCGACGGAACGCCGATCTGGTTGATGAGCGAGGAGAAGAAGCCACGAACGACGAGGCGGCGCGCCACGTCCTCCGGGATTCCGCGGGCCTGGAGGTAGAACAGCTGCTCGTCATCGAAACGACCGGTCGCGGATGCGTGTCCTGCACCCTCGATCTCGCCCGTCTTGATCTCGAGGTTCGGGACCGAGTCGGCCTTCGCACCTTCGGTCAGAACAAGGTTGCGGTTCAGCTCGTACGTGTCGGTTCCGGTGGCCTCGACCTCGATGAGGACGTCGCCAATCCACACTGCGTGTGCGTCGTCGCCCTGAAGGGCACCCTTGTAGGTGGCGTTCGAACGGCAGTCCGGCACTCCGTGCTTGACGAAGAGACGGTGCTCCTGGTGCTGGCCAGCGTCCGTGTAGTAGGCGCCAAGCAGCTCCATGTCGCCGCCCGTGCCAGCGTATTCGCCGTCGGTGGTGACGCGAACGATCTTGCCGCCGAGCGTAACCACGATGTGGCGGATCGAAGCGTCCTTACCGAGACGGATGCGGTTGTTGGAAAGGTGGATCGAATCCTCTTCCCATTCCTGGACCGTCACGAAGGTCAGGTGCGCGCCGTCCTTGACGTCAATCTCGATGGCCTCGGACAGCATTGCGTCACCGTCGTGGGCAACCACGATCGTGGAGTTCGAGTTTGTCTCGGCCACGAAGTGGAAGTGGAGGGAGGACGGGTCGCCACCCTGGCCCTTCACCTTCACGATGCCCTCGGTCTCGGCGCCTTCGGCAACCGTGACAACATAGGCCTTTTCGAAGGAGTTCCAGGCTACAACCGCGGAACGGTCGCCCGGTGCCTGAATGGTGCCGATGCGCTCATCGTCGCGATCAACAACCTCGAGCTCAACGCCCTCGGCCGTTACTTCGGGGAGGGTTCCCTCGAGCTTGTCAGCGAAGAAGGGAGCAAGCTCCTTGATCGGGGTGAAGCGCCAATCCTCTTCGGTTCCGTTCGGAACGGGGAAGTCGGCGAGATCGAACGAGGACTCGCGATCTCCGCGGGATGTGCCAACGACCTGCTGGTTGAGCGCGGGGTCGTCGGTGGCCAGCTTGGCCTGCGAATGATCGGTAGACAGATTCGTCGTCATATCAGCCGACGGCTCCTTCCATTTGAAGCTCAATGAGGCGGTTAAGTTCGAGGGCGTATTCCATGGGCAGCTCGCGGGCGATCGGCTCAACGAAGCCACGAACGATCATGGCCATGGCCTCAGCCTCGGGCATGCCGCGCGACATGAGGTAGAACAGCTGGTCCTCGGAAACCTTCGAGACGGTGGCCTCGTGGCCCATCTCGACGTCGTCAACGCGAACGTCAACGTAGGGGTACGTGTCGGAACGGGACTCCGTATCGACAAGGAGCGCGTCACACAGAACTGTGGACTTCGAGTGCTCGGCCTCGGGCATCACCTGGACGAGACCTCGGTAGGAGGCGCGTCCACCACCCCTGGCAACCGACTTCGAGACGATCGACGAGGAGGTGTAGGGAGCCATGTGGACCATCTTCGAGCCCGTGTCCTGGTGCTGATCGGCACCGGCGAACGCGATCGACAGGGTCTCACCGCGGGCGTGCTCGCCCATGAGGTAGACGGCCGGGTACTTCATGGTGACCTTGGAGCCGATGTTGCCATCGATCCACTCCATGGTGCCGCCCTCTTCAACCGTCGTGCGCTTGGTGACGAGGTTGTAGACGTTGTTCGACCAGTTCTGGATCGTCGTGTAACGGACGCGAGCGTCCTTCTTCACGATGATCTCAACAACTGCCGAGTGCAGGGAGTCCGACTTGTAGATCGGGGCCGTGCAACCCTCGACGTAGTGAACGTAGGAGCCCTCATCGGCGATAATGAGCGTGCGCTCGAACTGACCCATGTTTTCCGTGTTGATACGGAAGTAGGCCTGGAGCGGGATGTCGACGTGAACGCCCGGGGGAACGTAGACGAACGAGCCACCCGACCACACAGCCGTGTTCAGCGAAGCGAACTTGTTGTCGCCCGCGGGGATAACGGTGCCGAAGTACTCTTCGAACAGCTCGGGGTGCTCCTTCAGAGCGGTGTCGGTGTCAAGGAAGATGACACCCTGCTGCTCAAGGTCCTCACGGATCTGGTGGTAGACAACCTCTGACTCGTACTGAGCTGCGACACCCGCAACGAGACGCTGCTTCTCAGCCTCGGGAATACCGAGACGATCGTAGGTCTCCTTGATGTCCTCGGGAAGGTCTTCCCAGGAGGTAGCCTGCTTCTCCGTCGAGCGGACGAAGTACTTGATCTGATCGAAATCAATATCGGTCAGGTCAGCACCCCACATGGGGAGCGGCTTCTTGTCGAACAGCTTGAGTGCCTTGAGACGGCGCTCAAGCATCCACTCGGGCTCGTCCTTCATCTCGGAGATGCTCCGAACGACATCCTCGTTCAGACCGCGGCGTGCATTAGCACCCGCTTCATCAGAGTCATGCCAGCCGAACTTGTAGTTACCAATCGAAGCGATGGTCTCTTCCTGTGTCATCGACTCGCCGACACCGGCTTCTGGCCGTGTCTGTGTCATTGATTTCCTTCCGTTGCGCTTTCACGCGATGGTGTTCCCGCGGAGCGGGATGGGATCAGCAGTGGTATATGGGTGGTACAAACGTGGTCCCCGCCCGCTAGGGTAGCGAGTCTTTGGACGTGAACGCCAAGCAGTCTCGAGAAAGCCTGCGTCTCAGCCTCGCAGAGCTCCGGGAATTGACCGGCAACTTCCTGCACCGGGCAGTGACCCTGGCATAGCTGAAGCGCATATCCCCTCGGTCCCACCGCCCTCAGTGAAGCCGCGTAGCCATCATCTGACAGCTTCTTGACGAGCGCCTTCGCACGCGTCGCGGGGTCATCCCCCGCCTTCTCTAGTTCGGCGGCGTAGCGTTCCTCAAGGTCGTCCGTACGCCGGCTAGCAAAAGCCTCGATCTTCTCCTCGCCCATCTCCTGGCGAATGAAATCCAGGGCTTCGGACGCTAGATCGGAATAGGCGTTATCGAGCTTCGAGTGACCGTCGGATGTTGCCACATAGTGGCGCGCCGGCCGTCCTCGCCGCGCTTTCGTCGAGGCCGCAATCTCGTGGACCTCAATAAGGTGATCTTCTTCCAGGACGCCAATGTGGCGTCGCACCGCAGCCGGTGTAAGATAAAGGATCTTCGCCAGGCTCGCGGCCGTTATCGGGCCCCGCTCGACAATGAGCTGAAGGATGGTTTCCCGCGTTCCGGATTCTGGTTCCTGCGCTTCCGCCATGGCCTCCTCCTTTCCGCTCGATATCTTTACACAACAGTTTCCTTGCTTATTTGGCTAAATGCAAGCATTTCGGACGTGGCCCAAGTCTCGAACGCACGTTCTAGCACGTAGTTTCGCGGATTTACGCAACCGACGTGGGCGCGTCGCCGAAGGCCAGGGTCTCTCGGCCTACAATGGGGCAATGATCGAGTCCGCGCTCGAGGTCCAGAACCTCACGATGTCCTATGGAGACAAGACCGTCGTCGATGATGTTTCGTTCTCCGTTGCCCGCGGGACGATAGCGGCAATACTCGGACCGAACGGAGCCGGCAAGACCACCACGATCGAGAGTTGCGAGGGTTTGCGCACCCCCGTCTCGGGCACCATCTCTCTGCTTGGGCTGGATCGCGTCGCAGGCGGTGCTGAGATCCGGAGGCGCGTCGGGGTCATGCTTCAGGACGGCGGCCTACCCCAGGCTCCCACCGCCGCTGCCGTGCTTTCCCACATCTCCAAACTTCATCGAAACCCCAGGGACGTCCGCGAGCTCTTAGACCTGCTTGAACTCACCGAGCATTCCAAAACAAAGGTCCGGCACCTGTCCGGCGGGCAGCGCCAACGCCTGTCGCTCGCATGTGCCCTGGTGGGAAATCCGGATTTGGTATTCCTCGATGAGCCCTCTGCCGGCATGGACCCGGCCTCCCGCCGCACCCTCCACGGCATGATCAGAAACCTCGCCGCATCGGGTACCACGGTGGTTCTCACCACCCACCTCATGGACGAGGCGGAGACCCTTGCCGATCAGGTGATCGTCATGAGGGACGGAACGATCATTGCCGATGGTCCCGCAAGCGAACTCCTCGGTGGTCGTTCCATGTGGATCGAGGGAGCTCATGCGGAAACGCTGCGGCAGATCCTCTCCCCCGATCTGCCGGGCTACGAGTTCCTCGGCAGGGGCGACCAGCTGGAGATCTTCGGTAAGAACCCCGCAACCCCTGGCGATCTTGCGAAGGTTGCGGCCGCTCTCGATCGTCATGCCATCAACACGGTGAGTGTTTCCCTGCGTCCCCGGTCGCTCGAGGACCTGTACTTCGATCTCGTGGAGGTCCAGTGACCGTCCTAGCCCAGACCCGCTTTGAAACGGCGACGATACTCCGGAACGGCGAGCAGGCACTGCTCAACATCATCATTCCCGTCGCGGCACTCATCGTTCTCACGAACGTGTCGTTCAGCCCGTCGGGAGCCATGGATGTTGACATGGCGTTCGCATCCTCGCTGGCCCTCGCCTGGGCATCAACCGGTTTCACCTCGCAAGCCATTGCCGTCGCCTTCGACCGCAGGTGGGGCGTGCTCCGCATGCTGGCAACCACGCCACTCGGCCCGATAGGTCTCTTCGCAGGCAAGCTCGGTGCCATCGCCATCGTTGCTCTCATCCAGGCCGCCGTGCTCGCGATTGTCGGAGCATTCCTGGGCCTTGGCTTCACTGTCGGCGTACTTCTGCCCGGACTCGCATTCATGGTGCTGGGCCTCGCCGCATTCCTCGGGCTCGGCCTCCTCATCGGGGGCACCCTCAAGCCCGAAGCCGTTCTCGCCCTTGCGAACACCCTGTGGATCGTCATGGCGGGTCTTGGCGCAATCATCATCCCAGCATCCGAGTACCCGTCCTGGTGGGGTGCGATCGTTGAGTTCACTCCGCCCGGCGCCCTTGGTGAGGGACTTCGCAACCTCGGTTCGGGCGAACCCATTATTAAACACATACTTGTTCTGGGAGGATGGGCAGTGGGCGGGGGCCTACTTGCTGCCTCCCGCTTCCGCTGGGACACGAAGTAGGAAAGCATGCACGTCGACAGAACCACCCGCAACCTTGCGATCGCGAACCTCATCGCACAGATCGGCATCATAGTCACCGGCGGGCTTGTCCGCCTGACAGGATCGGGGCTGGGCTGCTCCCAATGGCCGCTGTGCGAGCCCGGCCAGTTCACACCCCAGTTCCAGGAAGAGTCCTCGATTCACCCCTACATCGAGTTCGGCAACCGGACCCTGACAGGCGTTCTTACCGTCATTGCCGTTCTGCTGTTGATCGCTGTCTACAAGCGCCAGCCCACGGCCTCGCGTCCCCCGATCAAGAAGCTCGCCTGGCTCCCTCTTATCGGCATAGCCATCCAGGCAGTCGTCGGTGGCATCACCGTCTTGGTTGACCTACATCCCGCTGTCGTTGGTAGCCACATGCTGATCTCGCTGGGACTCGTCGCCATATCCGCCTACCTCGTGTGGCGAATCGATCACCCCGACACCGCACCCAGCCTCCCGTTCCCGGGGGCAAAAATCCTCACGGCAGCTATCGGACTTACCTCTGCTGTCCTCGTTATCCTCGGCGTTATCGTCACCGGCGCTGGCCCGCACTCGGGCGATGATGAAGCACCCTACCGGTGGGCCATGGACACGGTAGCGATCACCCGCCTCCATTCCCTATCCGCCTGGCTCTTCACCCTCGTCGCCATCATTGGGCTCGTTCTCGTCATCCGTCACGCAAAGACCAGCCCCAGCCCCGAGTCGGCAACCGCGGTGAAAGCCTGGGGGCTCATCATGGCGATCACTATCGCAGAGGGCGTTGTCGGTTACGTCCAGCACCTTACAAACCTGCCCGAGGCGCTCGTCCTCACCCACATGTTCCTCGCCTCCCTGCTGGTCATGGCAGTGGCTTGGGGAGCAAGCGCCCTTCACCCGCGAGTCGAAGCTGAGGTCAAGGAGACTGTCACCGCGTAGTTCAAGGCGTTACTTCAACCCACTAAATTTTAGATCCACGGAGAAGGTCGGGAGCGCACATTCACGCTCCCGACCTTCTTGGATCATCCTAGAAATCGCGACATCCTGCCAAACGTATTAAAGGTCGATATAAACAAAATAGTTTCCAGGGATAACCACTAAGCCTAAGAGTTGCCTCACTACCACCGACAATAGTCCTCTCAATCTGTCCGATTCTGAAGATACCCTCAATTACACAGAGGGACACTTTGGAGGAATGAATCTCGAAACGATTATTTGCGGCCCTGTCGGTTATCACCCTTGCGCTCACGGGATGTGCGGCAGATGACGAGGACGCAGCATCCGGCACTGTCGACCTTCAGACAGAATCTGAAACTGCCACAGAGCAGGTCGACACAGGAGGTGAAACTGTCGAGGTCATAGACGGTGCGGCTTCGGATACGATTAAGACCGGGCTCCAGGGCGCGGGACAGCAAAACGGAAACGAAGAAATAGCGAGCGACGAGCCAGCTATCACCGCTGACGAAGCTACACCTACCACCGCCGAGGAATCTGCGCAGCAACCTAGCGAAGGCGAGATCGATACCGGGACCACCCAAGCCACCGAGTCTCCCGACGAGGGAGACTCAAACGGTGGGGACGATCTTGACGACAAGTTTGGCGAGAAGATTATTAGCGATCGCGGAAATCTCGTGAAGACGATTGGGCAACCCGCTGGTCTCGCTGACGAGTATGGAGAAAATGAAACAATCGTCGAGCTCAAAGTGACGGAGATCGAACCGCAGTTCGAGTGCACGAGTTCTTTCGCTGAGCCACCCGCCAACGGAAACTATATCGCCATCACATTTGATATCCAGACGCATCCGGCCCTCGCGGACGCCAGCTGGCCAGAGTGGTACATGAGCGCCTATGACATGCACATCATTTCTCCCGATGGCGTTCGAGAAAATGACTCGATCGGAAATAGCTACTCCTGTCTCTCCGCTGCGGGCTCACTCCCGAGCACACTCGGTCCAAACGAACGCGCAACGGGAAAGATTGTGCTGGATAGCGCGCACGAGTCGGGTATTCTCATTGTCGCCCTCGGTGGGGCAGTTAATGGATGGGAATGGGAGTTCTAAAGCGGACTCCATAGATGTTCATCAGTTCGCAGGCACGAACATCGGGGGCCGCTAACGGTCCGCAGACGACAGCTCTGTCGGCTCCGATGTGCTCGTCGGTTCACTCTCCATGTCGTCGTCGACGTCTTCGTCCTCGTGGACAGCAAGGATGTCGACGATAGCGATGAGGTCGTCGGTTCCCTGGGCTTGGTGAGCCGGAATCTGAATGAGCAGGCGTGAGCCAACCGGGGCTTCAGCGATACCGGTTTGCAAGCCTTCCATAGTCCCCTCAAGCTCCAGCAGGATTGGGCTGGCGGGCCAGGTCGTGTCGATGAGTTCGCCTGTCTCCGCCTCGTATAGCGAGTACTGGAGATAGATGTGGTCATCAGCGGCAACCTGGGCACCGGCGCCGCGAATGGCTATCGAAGTCGAAAGCTGTTCGACCGGTTCAGATGAACCAAGGGTTGGGACACCGTCGTCACCGACGGTCATGGAAGCTGTTCCCGCTATCTCGCGTTCCTCGCCCTGCGCTGTTGTGTGGTGGATGTCGATGACGACGATCTCTGCGCCGGTCTCTTGGGGATTAATCTGCAGGACTCTGGAGCCCTCCGTTATTCCCACAACGTCGATTGGAGCGTCTTCGGCTTTGCCCAGGACGGGGCCGGTGGGTTCAACGAGAACCTGTCCCCGGTCCGTGAAGGAGGCGGCGGTGTAGAGGATGGTTGCATCGGGTGCTACTTCCCGACCTTCGCCCTCAACATCTATGCTCTCCTCCCGATTATCAGGGATATCTCCTTCGAAGGAACGAAAGTGGGGGTTGCCAAGCTCTCCAAAGAAGCTCACCGAGTACGGAGTCTCCTCCCCCGTGTCAGCTTCCTCCGGAGCCTGCGAGCAGGCCCCGAGGGTGATCAGGAGAAAGACAGCGAGGGTTTTCCTCACACCTGCTCCAGGAGCTCATCCACTCGTTCATCGACGGGCGAGAACGGATCCTTAAGAATCACGGTGCGGGCACCATCAGCTTCAAGAAGTCGCAGATTCATCCAGTCGACCATGAAGTCTCGGCGCGCCTCGGAAGCCGCCTTGACGAAGCGTCCGCGTAGAGCAGCTCGCGTGGTTGCCGGCGGATTATCGATCGCGTGGTGTACCGCTTCCTCGGTGACAACGCTTTCAAGTAGCCCCTGCTTTTCCATCGACGTTGCCAGGCCCGCTGCGGGTGACAGGTCGTGGTAGGCAAACTCGAGGCGGGTGAGCCGAGGATCGTCCCACGACAGGCCGCCCTTGGTCCGGTAGCGCTCGAGAATGTTGTGCTTCGCGATCCAGTCGAGCTTGGTCGACAGGCTGTCAAGATCGCCCTCTTCCAGGCGGTCAAGTGCTTCGATCCAGAGCGTCACCATCGCTGAGCGAGTGTCATCCAGGTCCGCGAAGTAGCCCTGCCTGTCGTAGTGGTTGTGCGCTGCTTCCGCGAATTCCCGCTGAATCTGCAGTGCCGTCCGCATGCGACCGTTCTCCAGCTCGACCGTGGTTTTGAGGCTCACATCGTGGGAGATTTCCCTGATTGAGCGCATCGGGTCTTGGAGTTTGAGGTCCGGCATGATGACCCCGTCTTCGATCATGACGAGCAGCATCTCGGTGGTTGCAAACTTCAGCGCCGTTGAGGTTTGGGACATGTTGGAGTCGCCCACAATGACGTGCATGCGCCGGTACTTCTCGATGTCACCGTGCGGCTCGTCGCGCGTGTTCACGATCGGGCGGGACCTCGTCGATGCTGACGATATGGCGTCCCACATTTGGTCCGCACGCTGGGAGATCTCATAGACCGCTCCCCCGGGTTGCTTGCGAATGTGACCGGCTCCGGTGAGGGCCTGACGGGTGATGAAGAACGGGACAAGGGAATCAACGCGGGCACGGAAGTCCCTGCGCCGGCGAATCAGATAGTTCTCGTGGCATCCGAACGAGTTACCGGCCGAGTCCACGTTGTTCTTGATGAGGTGGATTCGCTCGGGCATGTCCTCCGCCTCGAGCCTCCGGTTAGCTTCGTCCACCATTGACTGGAAGATCAGGTCGCCTGCCCGGTCCATTGCCACCAGGTCCGCAATCGAATCGCATTCGGCCGATGCGAACTCGGGGTGTGCTCCAACGTCAAGATAGAGGCGCGAACCGTTCGTCAGGAAGGTGTTTGTCGACCTGCCCCACTCCACGATCCTCTTGAAGAGCCGCTGGGCAGCATCCTCGGGCGTGAGCGAGGACGGAGCCCCGGTCGTCGTGGCGGTCGTGAGACCGTACTCGGTCTCCACTCCCATGACGCGCTTCGGGATCACTGTCCGCCCTTTTGGACGAAGCCTTGAACAAAGGCCTCGGCATTGGTTTCAAGAACGGTGTCGATCTCATCGAGAAGGGAGTCGATACCCTGGTGCTGGAGCTGCTTCGCCTCAACCTCCTGCGGTGCATTTACCTGCTTCTGGCTCTGCTTGCTGATGCGTTCCTGCATAGCTATCCTCTCAATCTTTCAAGAAAATCATTGATGGTTGGGGCCGCAACGGCTTCTCCAACCAGTTCTTTGGTCCCTGCCAGCGGGTTGAGCGTCGGGATCCGCAGGAGCGACTCTTCGCCGTTGTCGACGGTCACCGAGTCCCATGCGGCGGCATGGACCTTGCCGGGGAAGTTCGCAATCAACGTGCCGCGCACAAAGGCCCGCGTATTTTCCGGTGGGACGGTGGCAGCCCGTTCCACCTGATCGGGGGTGAACAGCCTATCGATCCGCCCTGCCTGGTCAAGCCGGTCAACAATGGATCGTCCAGCCCTCAGGTCGTGCCACTGGAGATCGAAGGCAACAAGTTTCGGATCGTCCCAGGCCAAATCTCCGCGAGACTTCAGTGCCTGCAGCATCTGATACTTCGCAACCCACTCAACCTTGCTTGCGGCGGAGAAAATATCGTTGCGCAGGAGCTCAATGACCTCGTCCCAGGTGTCGAGGAGAAGAAGTGTTTCCTCGTCGACTACACCGGCTTTTTCCATCGCGGTGCGGCACATCCGTGCGTAGTGAGCCTGGATGTCGAGGGCCGTGGCGGAACTACCGTCCCGGAGGGCAATCTGGTGTGTCAGCGACAGGTCCCAGGAAACCTCCGTTGTTTCAAAGACGGGATCGGCGATCGCAAGCGAATCCATTTCAAGATCTGCTCCCCCGTTCTCAATCAGCCAGAGGACGGCGGATGTCGTTCCAAACTTGAGGAAGTTCGAATAGTCGAACAGGTTCGCATCCCCGCCGATCACGTGCAGGCGCCGCCACTGCGACGCAGCATGCGGCTCATCGCGGGTGTTGATGATCGGGCGGTTAAAGGTTGTTTCCAGGCCAATGTCGTTTTCGACATAGTCGGCGCGCTGGGAAATCTGGTAGCCCGGTTCCTCGGAGCGCTGACCGAGGCCGACCCTGCCGGCACCGCACAGGACCGGGCGGGTCACGAAGAATGGAATAAGGGCGCCAACAAGGTCATCGAAGTCAACTGAACGATCGACAAGATAGTTCTCGTGGGCGCCGTAGGTGGCACCCTTCCCATCGACGTTGTTCTTGTAGACGATGTAGTCGTTGCCGTCCTGGCTGGCCAACTGCATCGCATCCCTCGCGATATGCTCGCCGGCCCTGTCGTACAGAACAGCATCGAGTGGACCGAGGGTTTCCGGCCCCGAGTATTCCGGGTGAGCATGGTCCACGTAGAACCTGGCACCGTTCGTGAGAACCGTGTTCGACGCCCGCGGCATGGCGAGCTCAACGTCGCTGGGGCGTCTCACCGACACCGGACCAGACGGTGCCAGTGAATCGGGATTGTCGGTGAGCTGAGAGGGATCGGCAGCGGCCCGGTCGATCCTAAAACCGCGAGCATCGTTCAGCGGGTCCTCGCCGCGGTAGTCCCAGCGAATAGGACCGGACGGGCTAGCCGCGCCAGCTGCCGCATAAGCGTCAACGAGCTGTGCTGAGAACCGGATCGGATTGAACGGTGTTGACGACAGGATCCCGAACTCGGTCTCCGTGCCAATAACGCGCTTAACTGTCACAGTTTCCCTCCCAGGTCGAAGCCCTCATAGGTGTTGCCACCGTCGGCGATGTCGGGGTTTGTTGAGGCTGCAGCGGGTGCCGGAGTGGAGTTCGTCTTCCCAGCCTGTTTGCGAGAATCAGCCTGGCCCGCGAGCGAACGAACGTAGGTGATGCGGCGGTTGGTGGCGCGTCCGTTGATACGAGCCCAATCGTCTGGGTTCGTCACTCCCGCAATATCCTCGTTCATCCGGATCTCCTGGTCGAGAGCCTCAAGCAGGTGATCGGTGGTGATGCCGCGCTCGCCCGTATTGAGCAGGTCCTTAATGGCGAATGTCTTAGCACGGTCAACGAGGCCGGCAATCATGGCGCCGGAG
This sequence comes from Flaviflexus sp., assembly GCF_052087705.1. Lineage (NCBI taxonomy): Bacteria > Bacillati > Actinomycetota > Actinomycetes > Actinomycetales > Actinomycetaceae > Flaviflexus > Flaviflexus sp. The sequence goes on from NZ_JBQCYC010000003.1 coordinate 77,871, forward strand.
GCGAAGTCGGACAGGTACAGGGTCTCCATCGCGCCATCGGCGTACGTGATCTCCACGTATTCGGTGCGAGCGTCACGGCTAAAGAGGGCATCGATAGCGGCCTTCGTCATGGCCTTGACGGCTGACTCCTTCGAGCCGTGGGCATCGATCTCATCCGCGTGGATCGGCAGTTCCGGCGTCAGGTACTTCGCCATGATGTCCACGGCGCCGTTCCGGTCGGGGCGCTCGATTCTGATCTTTACGTCGAGTCGGCCCGGGCGGAGGATCGCGGGATCGATCATGTCCTCGCGGTTGGAAGCGCCGATAACGATAACGTTATCGAGGGTTTCCACGCCGTCGATTTCAGCCAGAAGCTGGGGAACGATCGTGGTTTCAGCATCCGAAGAAACGCCCGACCCACGCGTGCGGAACAACGCCTCCATCTCGTCAAAGAACACAATGACCGGATATCCGCCGGAGGCACGTTCGCGGGCGCGCTCGAAGATCTCGCGGATCTGCCGTTCGGTTTCCCCCACGTATTTGTCGAGAAGCTCGGGGCCCTTGACGTTCAGGAAGTAGGCGCGATCATCCCCCGAGGTCTCGGCAAGCGAGGTGGCCACGGCCTTGGCGATCAGTGTCTTTCCACATCCGGGAGGCCCGTAGAGCAACACGCCCTTGGGCGGTTTCAGGCCGTGATCGCGATAAAGTTCGGGGTGCTCAAAGGGCAGCTCAACCGTGTCGCGGATCTGTTCGATCTGGGAGCCCAGGCCACCAATGTCGGAGTAGGAAACGTCCGGGATTTCTTCGAGCAGAAGCTCCTCAACGTCGGGACGCTCGAGAAGCTCGTAGGCAAATCCATAGGTCAGGTCGGCGCGCAGGGAGTCGCCGGGACGCACACCGGCAGAAACCAGCGGATCGGCGATTCTGACAACGTGCTCAACCTGATTGGAGGTGATGAGGACCCGGTTGCCATCGATAACGAGCTTCGCGGTGACAACGTCACCGGTTTCGGGAAAGCCCAGTCCCTCGAGGACGACAAGCTGCTCCGACATGCGAAGGATCTGGCCCGGACGCAGTGCGCCCGCTCCCCTGTCCACCGTCACGTTCATGGGGCGGCCGCCGATCAGAACATCGGCGGTGCCATTCGTGCCAGCCTGGAGGAAGATGGCGTAGGGGCTCGGAGGGGATGCTAGCTGCTCGAGCCTCTCATCCATTTTCCCCAGTTCCTCACGCGCACGCGTGAGCGCGGCAGAGAGCTTCTCGTTCTGCTTGGCCAGCAGTGCCACCTGCTCGGTCAGGCTGCTTGCAGAGCTCATCAACTTCCTCTCGTGATTTCTTCCCAGTATCTCGCAGGCAGGGCGGGCTGTCGAAGTGCGGTCGCACACGCCTGCCGGGAAATGCGTAACAACGACCATACTCCGATCCGACTATCGGCTACTTTCCGACCGCAGAGCGGAACAGCAAGGACGTCATTTGCACGTGCGGCCGGAATTCGAACGTGCAACCCCAAATCACGTGCGGATAGCTCGCCCGCGGGGGATATTGAGAGGCCCCGCGGGATTACAGCACACCGAATAGGCCACTGGTTCAGTTCTCATTTTGTTTGTCCTGTGACTTCTCGTCCTCGGACCGCTTGTCCTCGCGCGACTGACCTTCTGGTGTTTCCTCAACATCAGGGACACCTCCACCCGGATCGGTCGGAGCTATCCCGTGGGAGGAGCCCGTCTTTTCCACGAGGGCACGGTGGCGAACATCGCGTAGCACCCTGCGAAGCTTCTTCGGTGCCATCTCATGCTCCACGATGGGAGCAAGGGTTGGATCCTCCCAGGGCATGGTGTCCGAGTAGGCGAGTTTCGCGGGTCGGCGCTTTTCCAGGAGCGGTTCGGTGTCGGGAGCGAGCCGGCGGGCGACAACGAGGAAACCGGTGTGGGCAACCATGCGGTGATCGGGACGCACGGCGAGGCCCTCGAGATGCCAGGTACGGACGAGGGTTTCGGTGGCTTCAACCTCGGTGAAGGAGAAGGTTTGCCGTACTTCTTCCACGAACCGGGATAGCTGGGTGGTTGTTGCCACGTAGGCAAGGATGACACCGCCCGGCCGCAGGATTCGCATGGCGCCGTCGAGGTTTTCCCACGGGGCAAGCATGTCGAGAAGAACGTGGTCGACACTGTCTGCTTCCAAGCCGTCCATGACCTCTGCGAGATCACCGATTTCTACCTTCCAGGGAAGCTCTGTGTCCCCGTACCAGCTCTCAACATTCGCGACAGCAATTTCTGCGAAGTCTTCCCTGCGCTCAACCGAATGTAGGTAGCCCTCCGGCCCGATTGCGGCCAGCAGCGAAAGTGAGAGAGCGCCCGAACCGACCCCCGCCTCGATGACTCGTGCACCGGGGAAGATATCGGCAATGGAGACGATCTGGGCCGCGTCCTTGGGATAAATGGGGGTGGCGCCCCTCGGCATCGAGAGGACGTAGTCGCCGATTAGAGGACGCAGCGCAAGGAGACGGTAGCCGTCATGAGTGTCGAGAACGGAGCCTTCCGGCTTGCCGATAATCTCGCTGTGGCGGATCCTGCCACGTGTCGACTGGAAATAGCCATCGACGGTCAGCATAGTCGTGTACTTACGGCCCTTAACGTCGGTGAGCTGAACGCGTTCGCCTGCGCGGAACGGTCCCCGTCGCCGATTGGCACCTGTGGGATGAATGGTCACAGTCGAAGAGTCTACCGGCCGCTGAGCCCTCTCCCTTCGATAGGCTTGCGTCATGCGTTACCTCCCAGCCCTGTCCGTGTCCCGGCTCAACGACTTCAAGCAGTGTCCTCTGAAGTTCCGATACCGGGTGATCGACAGGGTGCCAGAGCCCCCGTCATCGGCCGCCACCAAGGGCACCCTGGTCCACTCGGTCCTCGAACACCTCTACGACCTGCCCGCACAGGAGCGAACGATCGGTCGCGCAACGGATCTTCTGGAACCCCGGTGGGCAGCGATGGTCGAGAGGGATCCTGAGGTTCAGAAGCTCTTCGAAGAAGAATCATTCGACACGTGGCTCGACTCGGCTCGCTCTCTCGTCCGCACGTACTTCAATCGCGAGAACCCGGTCATGCTGAGCCCCGCCAGGTCCAACCGGGAAAGAATGCTGACCGTTGAGCTTTCCTCGGGTATCCGCTTCCGCGGAGTCATCGACCGCATCGACGTAGCCCCGTCGGGAGATCTTCGTGTCGTCGACTACAAGACGGGGAAGATGCCAAACCCGAACTACCAGAGCGAGGCACTTTTTCAGATCAGGGCCTACGGACTGCTCCTCAAGGAAGCGGATGGCAAGGAGCCTCTCCAGTCCCAGATCATCTACCTGGGTTCGGATTCCACGCTGACCTACTGGACGGACGATAAGGACAATGCGCTCGTGGAAGACACCATCGTGTCGGTGTGGAACCAGATCCTCGACTGCCTCGACACCGGCGTATTCCCGCCCCGCAAATCCAAGCTGTGCAACTGGTGCTCGTTCCAGTCCATCTGTCCCGAGTTCGGCGGCGAGGTACTCCCTATCAACGAGGCCGGGGTAGAGAAGCTACGCAAGGTCCAGGTCTAAGAACCGGGACCCTGATCACTATCCTCACGGTGAAGCAGCCCCGCGACTCGGCAGCAGTGACCGAAGCTTAGCGTTAAATCTTGCCGGTGTTCGAGCGTGAGCTGTGCGTTCAGACTTCGATCAAGCCCAATCCGGATACGGTCTGAGCTCACGCTCTACGAACGCTACGGGAAGCGGCTTCGCAGGCAATGACTCCAGCGAGGGGGATGAGTGCGGGCCACTGGCTCCAAGACACTCCGGTCATACCGTCCGCTCCGATGGAAAGGATGGCCAGAGCCAGCACGAATACGTTGCGCAGAACCGTGATGTTCGTGATCGGTTGCGGCTTGGTCGATAGGCACCTGCATTCACTTCCCCGTGCCCGCGCAACGAGGACAAGGTAGGTGAAGGCAAGAAGCACTCCGATCGCTCCCGAGAACCAGCTGACGGGTCGGCTGGCGAAGATCAGGAGGCCGATCAGGATGATCTGAAGAACCAGATGAGCCCACGCGGCGGCTGGCCGCATGAGACCGCTTGGGAGAAACAGGTCCCGCATGGCGCGGAGCATCGACGCCGGCATGCCCCTCAGGGAGGCGAGGACCGATTGTAGGAGGACCGCCGCCCACAGCAGGGCCGCGAGGCTCACTAGAAGTGCACTCCCAGGAGCGCCTGGCACATGTCCTTAAACAGGGTAGCGCCCTCGCGGTCGTCCGAGTATTCGTTTTCTTCCGCCCAGGCATCGATCACGTCGAGAGCGCCGGGGGTATCGAGATTATCGGCAAGGCGTACGCGTACATCTTCGAGGAGCTGACGGGCACCGGCACCGCCCGTGTGGTGAGCTCTGCGCCAGCGAGTCAGCCTGCGCTCGGCACGACCCAGGTCCTCATCGGTGTACTCCCAATCGGAGTGCCAGGCGTGGCCGAGGAGAGCCAGGCGAATAACCATGGGTTCGAAGCCGCGCTGGAGAAGCTTGGAGACGAGAACAAGGTTGCCAAGAGACTTGCTCATCTTGTGCCCCTCATACGCCACCATGCCGGTGTTCATCTGACCGCGGACCTGCACCTGGGGATGGAAGTCGTCCATGTGCATGAGGGACATTTCCTGATGCGGGAATACCAGGTCGGCGCCGCCGCCCTGGATATCAATGGTGTCACCCAGGTAGTCGCGGCCAATGAGTGCACATTCAATGTGCCAGCCCGGCCGCCATGCGCCCGCCTTCGCGCCTTCCGCACGGAAGTCATCGCCAACGGCGCCCTTCCACACGATCGGGTCGAGAGGATGCTTCTTGCCTGGACGGTCCGGGTCTCCGCCGTTTTCCCGGAATACGTTGATGAGGTCGAAGCGCGACAGGTGCTCGGAGGCGTAGTCGGCGTCGGTGGTCTCAAGGTAGTAGTCGGTACGTCCGTCTTCGCCCGTCAGGCCGTAGGCGCGACCCTCGTCAAGGAGCTCGCGAACACTCTTCTCAAGTGGATCGAGAATGTCGGAGACCGGCACCCAGGAGTCGGGCGGCAGAACCGACAGAGTGTCCATGTCGGTGCGGAATAGTTCGATCTGAGAATCGGCAAGTTCCCGCCAGTTCACACCGGTCTCTTCGGCGCGCTCGAACAGCGGATCGTCGATGTCCGTGATGTTCTGGGCGTAGTTAACGTTAAGTCCCGCGTCCTTCCAGGTCCGCACCAGCATGTCGAATACGACATAGGTGAAAGCATGACCGAGATGAGTGGCGTCGTACGGCGTGATCCCGCATACGTATAGCCGAGCATCCGCTCCCTGAACCGACACCCGCTCTCCGGTGCGAGTATCGATGACGCTAAGCGCGGGCGCACGGCCCGGAAGCTCGGGAATATGCGGCTGAGGCCACGAACGCATAGGAACCTTTCTGAGAATCACTGTGCTGACAGTACGCCCGCCAGAAGCAGGCCAACGACAGCAGCGGCGAGAAGCAACCGGTAAATAACGAACGGCAGATAAGACTTGGTAGAGATCAGCTTAAGGAACCAGACGATCACTATGTAACCAACAATGAAGGACACCACAGTCGCAACAAGTGTGGGCATTGCCCCAGCTTGAGGGCCAGTTCCGTCGTCCGTGATCAGCCGGTAGAAGCCGGAACCAAGAACCGCGGGGATCGCGAGGAGGAAGGAAACTCGGGCAGCTGCCTCGCGGGTGTAGCCGAGAAGCAGACCGATCGTGATTGTGCCACCGGAGCGGGAAACACCCGGAACCAGTGCCATTGCCTGGGCGAACCCGAGGGTCAAACCATCCTTGAAGGTGAGGTTCTCAAGCGACTTCCGCTGCTTGCCAAAGCGGTCAGCGAGGCCAAGGAACACAGCAAACAGGGCCAGCATGAGAGCGGTCAGGTAGAGATTGCGGAACACCGAATCGATCGCATCTTCCAGGAAGAGTCCAAGAACAACAATCGGAAGTGTGCCGATTATCACGATCCAACCCATGCGAGCATCCTGCGGATCCTCGGGGCTTCGATCCTTCCACGGTCCAAACGGCAACGCGTTAAACCACGCCTTCAAAATCCGCCAAATGTCATGTCGGAAGTAGGCAATGACCGCCAACTCGGTTCCGATTTGGACAACGGCAGTAAACGTAACGCCAGGATCCCCAAGTGACGGGAAAAGCTCACCGACGATACGCAGGTGAGCAGAGGATGAAATCGGAAGGAACTCGGTGAGTCCTTGAACGAGGCCAAGGATGACCGCTTCGAAAATTCCCATAGCGCCACCTTAGGCCCACAAACAGGGCAATGCAGTAGGCTCTCAGTGTGAGAAAACGCAAGCTTGGCACGATCGGCACATCCGTTTCCGCCGTCGGACTTGGAACCCTAACGTGGGGACGCGACACGTCCCCCGAGGAGGCAGAGAAGCAGATTGGCCTGTTTCTCGATGCTGATGGATCGCTGATCGACTCCTCACCCTACTTCGGTGGAGGGGCCGCCGAGTCAGTTCTTGGTGAGCTACTTCGCACCGCCATTGACCGGTCCGCCCTCCATATCGTGTCCCGCGCCGGCCTCGGAGCGGACGGGGTCGACGCCTCCCGCTCCTCCCTCGAACGCAACGTCCGTTCCAGCCTCCAAAATCTTGGCACCGAATGGATCGACACCCTCGTTCTCGCAGCACCGGACCCTGTCACCAGCCCCGAAGAGACCGCGGATGCTTTGTCCGCTTTAACGTCTCGCGGGCTGATCAACGGCGTGGGCCTTGGCAACTGCCCCGGCTGGTACGCCGGAGTCATGAGCGAACTCTTGCGCGAGCGCGGCGTTCGGCTTTCCGCCGTTCATACCGAGTACAGCCTGTTGCAACGCGGCATCGAACGAGAAATCGTACCCTTTGCAGAGCATGCTGGGGCTGGCATTATCGCCTGGTCATCGCTCGGACGCGGAGTCCTCGCCGGCCGCTACCGTCACTCCATTCCCCCGGACTCCCGTGCCGCATCCCCGCACTTTGCTGGATTCGTCGAGCCCTATCTCGACGACAAGTCACGGCAGACCGTCGAAGCTATCGCGACGGCGGCCGATGGCCTTGGCGTCGACATCGCAACGGTGTCCCTCGCCTGGGTCCTATCCCGGCCGGGAGTGTCCGCAACTCTCATTGGTCCCCGCACCACGGCGCAGCTCAGCGCCATCCTCACCGACTTGGACGAGGACATTCCAAATGCTGTTCTCGAGGCGCTAACCGACGTCACCGAACCCGCCTGGGGCTACCCCGAACGCTTCTAAATCACCACTCGAAACGCTTCTGCGAGTTAACTCACGGCGCGCCAGGAGCGCAGCCTTGTCCCCGAGGAACCCTTGGTGAGTCGCAACCTCAAGCATGCAACATCCCAGCATTCGCGCCCGGTCGGCACCTGTCGCGTGGCACCAACACCACGGCACGCTCTCGCAACGCAAAAACAGTGGCGATAACACATTCCCCACAAGACACGCCGGTGTGCGTCAAATAGTTATGACGGAATAATCTTCGTCAATTCACGTATCAATACCCAACCGGTCACCAGGAGGGTGCTCAAATAGCGTAAACGCGCGGGATGCTCTAATTAAGCACTAAAAAATCGCATTTATTCCATGTCCGTTATGTGCGTTTTCGCTGGTCAGGCCCAAAAATTGCCTTCACAATTTCCAAGACACGTCCACTTTGTTGAGTTATGCTCCCAGCAAAACACAAGTAAATGATATGTGTCACAGCACGCGCTGTGACAATTTGATCGGAGGCGACGTGAGCACCCCAGAAATTCACGAAGTGTCGGCTCAGTCCGAAGGCAGTAAGGAGGCCCCGGTACCATCCCGCACGCGAAATATTCGGTTGATCGGTATGGCAGCGGGTGTGCTCGCTGCCATTCTCATATACAACATCTTCCCTTCAAGCTTGTCTGCCGAGTTCCAGTCAGCACTGACCGAGGGCGGCATCGAGACAGACCGCAACACGATTGCTTACGTCGCCGCGATTGCGGTTCTCATGGGTGTCTGGTGGATGACGGAGGCGATTCCCCTTGCCGCCACCGCTCTGGTTCCACTCGTTGCCTTCCCGGTCATGGAGATTTCAACAATGGGGACGGTGGGTTCCTCATACGGTAGCCCCACCATCTTCCTGTTCATGGGCGGGTTCTTCCTAGCTCTCACAATGCAGAGATGGAATCTCCACATACGCATCGCCCTTCGCACAGTTCTTCTCATCGGAACCAAGCCGAAGCGGCTCGTCCTTGGCTTCATGGTGGCAACCGGGTTCCTTTCCATGTGGATCTCAAACACCGCGACCGCCGTCATGATGCTTCCAATCGGCATGTCCGTCCTTGCTCTCGTCGGCAGAATCGACACTCGTGTCGGTACGGATTCCAGGTTCGGTGCCGCGCTCATGCTTGGCATCGCCTACGCTGCCTCGATCGCCTCGCTGTCGACCCTCATTGGCACTCCCCCGAACACCCTGCTGCGCGGTTATTTGCAGGACAACCACGAGATCACGCTGAACTTTGGCAAGTGGATGTTATTCGGCACGCCGCTCGCCTGGGGCTTCCTCCTCATCGCCTGGTGGCTGCTTATGACGCTCTACAAGCCGGAGATCGATGAGATCCCGGGTGGCAGAGAGCTCATAGCCGAACACCATGCCAAGCTGGGGCCGATGTCGCTCCAGGAAAAGATGACGATGACGATCTTCCTTCTTGCCGCGCTCTCGTGGATCATCGTCCCGACAGTCTTCCCGGACTCCCCCGTCGGTGACGAAACAATCGCCATGATCGTCGCCCTTGTCCTGTTCCTGGTTCCCGCGAAACCCAAGGAAGGCATTGGGCTACTCAACTGGGAGACGGCCAAGGGCGTCCCGTGGGATGTCTTGCTCCTTTTCGGCGGCGGTCTCGCGCTGTCGGCGGCCTTCGGTTACTCCGGGCTCTCACTCTGGATTGGCGACCAGGCGGCCGGTCTTGACGGTCTCCCGGTGATCGTCATTGTCATTGCGGTGGCCGCGCTCGTCGTCTTCCTGACGGAAATGACCTCCAATACCGCAACCGCGGCGGCATTCCTTCCGATCATTGGCGGCGTTGCTCTCGGTATGGGAGTGGATGTCGAGCTCCTGGTCATCCCAGTGGCTCTCGCAGCAACCTGTGCATTCATGCTCCCGGTAGCAACACCACCAAATGCCATCGCTTACGGCTCCGGCTATATCAAGATCAGCCAGATGGTCAAGGTCGGTATTTGGCTGAACCTCATGGGAATCGTCCTGATCACGCTGTTCACGATGTACGTGGGCCCGGCAATCCTCGGATACTCCGTGGGATAGCTCGAGTCGAACAATCAGTCATTGGCTCCCCGTGTGCCAACGGCAGGTGGTTGGGACAGGAACTCCCTGCCCAACCACCTGCCACTTAACGGTCGCCGCCACGAGTATCGACACGAGAATCCACATGGCGCATGTCAGATCGGCGTCGACTCCGTCCAGAATGGCGTTATGCTTCTCGCACCTGTGGGCAAGCAAAAGGGCCGGGCAGATTGCCCGGCCCTTACTCTACATCCGCTCAATCATCGAGAGGTTCAAGATCGTCCTCGTCGAAGTCGAAATCATCATCGTCATCGTCGTCGAGGTAGTCGTCATCGTCATCATCATCGTCGTCATCGTCGCCGTAGACATCGAGGGGTAGTTCGATTCCGTAGCTTGTATAGACGGCATCGTCGTAAAGCACATACGCATCTGCCAGATTGTCTGTCGCTTCAAGTACCGAGTCAGCATCGGGGTCCTGAGTATGTGCGGCAGTGTCGTGGAACGCCTCTAGAGCCCCGATAAGGCGGTCAAGTGCTGTACGCGGTTCAATCATGGCACGAGCTTATCGCGAAAATGCCTCCGAGGCACACGACGTTTGGCCCCTCGAGAGGCCGAGAACTTTGCCCCTACTCTATTCTTCGAATTGCTGCCACAATGGTGTCCATAAGTGAACAAGAGTCCTATGACCTCTCACATCTGATGAGAACAAGACAATTCTCTAAAAAAGATCCCAGTAGTCCGCTACACTTGCACCATAGAAAAACTTCGAAGCCGATTACCGCGGGTTTCCTGCACAATTGCGCTTCGGCGAACCTCTCTCCTTGAGAGGTACCGCGGCGGGCGGGCTGTAGGTGTGGCCCCGGCTCCCGCCCGCCGCGATTTCTTCCGAGCCGACTGTGATGCAGTCGGCTCGGGTTTTAGTGGAGCAGCTGTCCGCCACTCACATCCACGGTAGCGCCCGTCATGTAGGACGACTTCTCGGAAACGAGGAAAGTCGCAACCGACGCGATCTGATCGGCTGTCGCAACATATCCGATGGGGATACGGGCTTCGTAGAATTCGCGCTTCTGCTCGAGAGCGTCAGCAATCATCGGGGATTCCATCGTGCCAATCGCAAGAGCATTAACGGTGACGCCGTTCCCTCCCATTTCGCGGGCAAGGGATCTCGTCATCGTCACAATTGCGCCCTTCGCGGCGGCATAAGGAACGTGGCCGGTTGACGAGCCACGGAAGGCTGCCTGAGACGTGATGTTGAGGATCCTGCCCTTCCGGCCCTCCCCCGTGCAGTGCGCAATGAACAGCTGGGAGAGCAACATCGGGGCCCCGAGATTGACCTCCAGGGACCGATCCCACAGGTCATCATCAAAGACGCCGACCTCGGTGGTTAGCCACAGGCCAGCATTGTTGACCAGAATGTCGAGACCGCCCAGGGCATCCACGGCCTGTTCGAAGAGCCCCCGCGTCTGAGAACGGTCGGAAAGATCGGCATGGATGGGGACGACTTCGCCGTCAATCGACTCCGCCATCGCCCTTGCATCGTCCTCCCGGCTACGGAAGTTCAATGCCACGCGTGCACCTTCGGCGGCAAGGGACCGAACGAGTTCGGCCCCGAGGCCGGAGGCCCCTCCGGTGACGAGGACGCGCTTGCCCTCCAGTTGCAGATCCATGACGTTACCTTTCCAGCAGTCCGAGAAGCTTCTCGCTCAGCATCTTCGGGGTCTTGACGAACGCATCCCGGGTGGTTCCCGCGAGGTGGGATGTGATCGTTACGTTGTCGAGCCTCTTCCATTCCGAATCGTCGGGAAGTGGTTCAATATCGAAAGTATCAATAGCCGCTCCCATGATCCGTCCCTCCCGGAGCACCTCCAAGAGAGCCGCCTCGTCGACGAGCCCCGAACGGGCCGTGTTGACGAGGATGGAACTCGGCTTCATGCGGGCCAGCAGGTCGCTATTGATGAGGTGGTGGTTCTCGGGAGTGAGTCGGGAGTGCAGGGACACAATGTCGCTTGCCTCAATGAGGTCCTCAAGGTTGTTGACTTTCGTGCCGTATTCGCTTGACTCCAGGTAGGGGTCGTAGAACATGCACGTCATGTCCATTCCGGAGAGGAACTTCATGACGAGCTGACCAATGTTGCCTGCACCGACAAGACCGACGGTACGTCCCTCGAGCTCGGGGATGACACCCTCGTTCGGGAAGTCCTTGAGCCACACGCCGTTTCTCATGGCGGCGTGGGTGCGGGCAATGTTTCTGGTTTCGCTAAGGATAAGTCCAACGGTGAACTCGGCAACGGCGCGAGCGTTCCTGCCGCCGGTGTTCACCACCTCGATGCCGGCCATTTTGGCGGCTTCCCCATCAACGTTTTCCGTTCCGCCTCGCATGACACCGACGATCTTCAGATCGGGACTGGACGAGAGGAGATCCGCACCGATCGGTGCGAACTGGGTGATAACAACCTGGCTTCGACGGACCTGTGCGGCGATCTCGTCGGGCAGATCAACGCCGTTCGGACCGTTCTGCTCAACTTGCAGATTCACTTCCTGGAGTTGCTCGATCGAGGATGTCTGCCATTCCGCATACGTGACCTCATGGCCAGCATCCACCAGCGCTTGGGTGCCGTCAACGAGCATGTCGAGAGGGATGAAGGCGTCGGCGATCGCGAGGATCTTCAGTTGTTGCGTCATTTACTTTTCTCCCTGGAGTTGCTCGAGGTGGCCAATGAAGCGCTCGAAGCGCTGAGCAAAAAGTTCCGTGAACTCCGGGTTCGGCTCGATCCTTGCCCGCGGCGGCGAGGTCATGGCACGAACAGCCGAGGGGACGTCCGGGTAGAGTCCCGCTGCGACGGCAGAGCAGATAGCGGTGCCGAGGGTTCCGGATTCCGTTGCGTCGACAATGTCGAGTGGCTTACCGATTCCGTCGGCAAACATCTGCAGCCAAATGGTGGAGTTGGCCGCCCCTCCCGTGAAACGGACGTTTCCGGTAAGGAGCTCGTCGTGAGCTCGAAGCTTTTCAATGTGGTAAAGGTGCGAGAAAATCACACCCTCGTACACGGCGCGCACCTGGTGGCGAATGTCGTGGTAGTTCGTCATCCCAACGAAGCCTGCTCGGCCTTCCGGGAACACGTCTGTGCCGTTGATGTAGGGCAGGAAGAACGGGTCCTCAACGTCGGGAGTGAAGTCGTGGATCATCTTCTCGCAGGCCGCAAACACCTCGGCATCCGATACGTCCTCGTGCCCGAAGGCCGACAGGGCCTTGCGGATTACGGAGTTGATGTACCAGTCGAGGTTCGAGACGCCGTTCGGGCTCGCGTCGAGGAACAGGTAGGTGTTCTCGACCGGGTACGGCATCGTCAGCCACACCTCTTCATCGGAGTCGATGTTGGCGTCACGCGACAACACCTCGTTGATCGACCACGTTCCGGTGATCACCGTCAGCTCGTGCTCATCGACAAGACCTGCGGCCAGTGCACCCGCAGCCACGTCCATGACGCCACCGGCAACGGGAGTACCCGCCTTGAGGCCGGTCAGTGCCGCTGTTTCTTCGGTGATATAACCGGCGATCTCGGCCGATTCGCAAAACGGCGGGACCTTGTCGGCCCAGCGGGAGATTCCATAGAAATCAAACACGTCCCGGTCGAGCTCTTTCGTGACGACATTGGATAGGCCAACGCCGCAGGAGTCGGTGACCTCCAGCTTGGCTTCGCCCGTCAGACGGAACCGAATGAAGTCTTTTGCGGACAGAACGTAGTCCGTTTCGTCAAACATGTGGGGTTCGTGCTCATCGAACCAGGCGAGGAGGGCCGGGGGCTGTCCCGCCCACACGGTTGAGCCGGTCTTGGAGCGGACCCGATCGTTGTAGCTCGGGTCGGCCAGCCACCTATCAACATAGGACTGTGCCCGACCATCGGTCGATACGACGCCGGGGCGGGGTGCGGTCCCGTCCTTACGTGCCAGGTAGATGCCGTTGCCGTGTCCCGTCACGGCGAGTGCCGCAATGTCGGCCGGGTCGATTTTCGACTCGTCGAGCACACGGCGGATTGCGGTCACGTTTGCATCCCAGAATTGGTCGATGTCGCGCTCGGTGAAGAGCGGACGGGGAAACTGGGTCTCAAGGTGGGCTTGGGCAATTGCGTGTACCTTGCCCGCCACATCGTAAATTGCGGCCTTCGTGACCGTTCCACCATTGTCTATTCCCAGGACATACTTGTTCGTCATCATTGACTCCATATTTCGTTGTGCGCGGGCTAGCGCGTGAGATTCCACAGACCGGGGCTACTGGCCGTCATCGCCCGATAGCCCCGATCAAACAGGTGGTCTCGTTCCTTCTCAGTCACGATCATTCCGCCCGCAATAAGTGTTGTTTTCTCTTCAAAAGGCTCAAACAGGTCCCAGTAGCGGTCCGCCAATGCACCGGGAAGGACCTCGATACCATCCGGGCGCGCCTCCTGCAGGATCTGAATGCCTTTTTCAAGCGATCGCGAATCCATGATGAAGACTCGCAGGATTCCAAACATCCCTGCCTTCTGCGCATAGGACACGACCTGTGCGCTCTGGGTGAGGACCCCGCTGACGCCGAACATGTTCTTCAGCAGCCGGATCCCCTCCCTGTCCGGCTTGAAACCACCAATAAGGTCGCAGTGCACGAGAACCTTATGGCCGGAATCAATGCACTTCTTTGCAAGCGCTTCAAGGTTGCCGATGTGGACGTTCGTGAGAAGAACGTACGGGGATGTGCTCGTCAGTGCGGTCTCCAGCTCCTTGAGGTGCCGGACGGAAGGAATGACGGTGCGCTCGGGAATATCAATCATTGATCTCGTTGTAGATGGTCATGGCCTGAGCCGCGGTCGCATCCTCGTGAACGAGGGCTCCGAGAGCGGAAACCATCGCGAACGGCTTCGGGTCCTGGGTGATGTTACGACCAACCGCGACGCCCTTCGCTCCACACGCAATAACGTGCTGGACGAATCCAAAATAGGTTTCGTGGTCGGACTTCGGGCCGCCGAGCGCCAGCACCGGAACGGTGCAGTTTTCGACGATAAGGCGATCTCGGTCAGTTCCCGAGAAACGCGTCTTGATGATGTCGGCACCGAGCTCCTCCGAGAAGCGCGCAGCCGTTGCGATCTTCTCCGGATCGGCCGACTCGGGGGTGGTTACGGGGTATCCGTACGGAAGTGCCTCGCACATGAACGGGACGTTCCAGTCAGCCGACTGGCGGACCAGGCGGGCCGCAAACTCATTCGTCGCGCGCTCATTGTGGGCACCGGGGAAGTTCATGATGACAACGCCATCAGCACCGAACTTCAGAGCATCGGTCACGTCGAAGGCCGGCATGTTGTCCGGAACGGATCCGTCGTAGACGGCCGTTGTCGTATCCACGCGCAGCGTGAGCCCCACGTTCGTGAAGTATTCGGCAAAGTTTCGGGCCTGACCGTAGGTGACCAGCACGTTGTCCAGGCCGTGCTCTGCCATGAGCGGGACCTTCCGTGCAGCATCGTCAACACCGGCTGTCTTCTCCGAGAAACCAAAGCCGTCAAGTGCCAGCGACACCGAACGACCGTCGCTGGCGAAGATCCTGTTCATTCTGCGTGTCTTAGACATATGTGTATCTCCTCTAGGATTCCTGCGCTGGCCGGACATCAAAAAGGCCCGCGCAATATAACTATGCGGCGAGCCTTCGATACCATCCCGATGAGCTATTTTGTTTCCGCCAGCATAGCACCATCATGTCCGTTTTGTGAACGGAATCGCATGAGTACCATGTCAGCACATGAGATGACAGGCAAATAGGCTTCTGCCCTGCCGCGCATTGCGTGACAGGGCAGAAGGGGTGAACGGAATGGAATGGCTAGTCAGAACCGGTCGGTCAGGACTGGCTGGGTCCGGTTAGCTCGCGAGAAAGCGCGCGAGTGCTCGGGTGCCGAACTCGAGGGACGCAACCGGGATGCGCTCGTCGTTGCCGTGGAACATCGCCGAGAAATTGAAGTCGGCGGGAAGTGCCATGGGTACAAAGCCGTAGCCATTAATGCCGAGGCTCTTGAGCGGCTTGTTGTCGGTTCCTCCCGACATGAGATACGGAACGATGATTGCCGCGGGATCCTCGGCAAGGAGTGCCTGCGACATGCGCTCCACGATCTCTGTTTCAAACGATACTTCGAAGCCGGTCGTGCGCACGATCGAGGAAACATCCACGCCTTCTCCGGCGAGGTCCTCGATAATGGCGTGGGCCTCGTCTTCGGTTCCCGGCAGGGGCCTCATGTCCACCGCACCGGTGGCACTTCCGGGGATCACGTTCTCCTTGTATCCGCCACCGAGCCGCGTCGGGTTGGCCTGGGTGCTGAGAGTGGCACCAACAAACGGTGCGGCGGGGCCGAGTTCAGCGACGAGGGCAGCAAGGTCCTTCGGGTCCTCCGAGAACGGAACTCCCGTGATCTCTGAAACCTTTAGCAGGAGCGTCCGGACGGTGTCCGTCAGCTGAATCGGCCAATCCCATTCACCGATTCGGGTGATCGCCGAAGCCAGCTTCGTAATTGCGTTCTCATTGTTGACCTGCGAGCCGTGGCCGGGCCGACCGTGCGCCGTCAGGGTCAACCAATCCATGCCCTTCTCACCGGTCTGGATAAGGTACACGGTTTCGTCTCCCACGCGGACGGAGTAGCCACCCACCTCGGAGATCGCCTCCGTAGCGCCCTCAAACAGCTCCGGATGATGGTCGACGAGCCACTGCGCGCCCCACACGCCTCCCGCTTCCTCATCTGCGAAGAAAGCCACGATGAGTTCCCGCTCCGGCTGCCAACCACGGATCTTCATGTCGGCCAGGACGACGAGGATCATGGCATCCATGTTCTTCATGTCAACTGCGCCGCGGCCCCAGACGTAACCGTCCTTAACCTCTCCCGCAAACGGGTCGACAGTCCAGTCCTCCCGGATCGCGGGAACAACGTCAAGGTGCCCGTGAACAACGAGAGCCGGAAGCTCGGGATCGGATCCCGGGACCCGCAAAATAACGTTGGCACGGCCCGGCTTCGACTCGATAATGACCGGGTCGTAGCCGTACCGCTTCAGGTATTCGACAACGTAGTCAGCCGCCGGGCGTTCCGGCATGGTCTTCGGGTCGTCACCGAAGTTCTGGGTATCGATACGGATAAGGTCTGCGCACACGTCGACAACGGTCGACACATCGATGGCTGCGGGGTCAACGGAGTTCATACGTGAACCGTAACTGGGATTGTCACCCCACGCCATAAGGTCCATGCTCGTGACCACATGTTTCTCATCCGCCTGCAACGTCCGTCGGACGCAGATACTTTCCATTCGCAACCGCGTAGACCGCACATCGGCAGAACAATTCTCTTTCCAAGCCTGTCCACGCGGGCCTTCCCTATGCTCTTAGGACCCGGTCAACTTCCGTCACCACGCACCACAGTCAGAATCCAGAAATCCACCATCGAGGGCCCCTCGGGTGCCGGTTTCGAAAACGAGGACTGCCTTTGCCTATCCACGAACAGATTTCGATAGCAGCTCTGCCCGGCCCGCAACCACCGTCATCAACAGACAGGGATCCCTACAAGGTACGTGGGGCGAAACGCGAGCAGAAGACGGGAAAATAAATTACAAAACGCGTCGGATCATGGTAACTCCCGGGCCAATCTGGCAGAGTATCTAGAGCTAACCGGCAAAGTGCCGCTAGCTAAGACGCTTTCCTGACGAGATCTTGACTGGACCAGTGCCCCAAAAGAACGGGCACGCCGTGCCGTATATCACACGCCTGACTAAAGCGTCCAGCGTTCACATCAATTAGAGCCATTATGCCATCTGAATACGGTTTTTTGCTGTATTTAATCTGAAAACTGTCTCAAAAACGCCTAAAAGGATGCAAAAAAATATGAGGTCCAGCATAATCGAGGGACCTTCGTCGCAGCGAAGAGTCGAAAGACACAATTAATTACTGAGGAGACCACATGACCAGTCATGTTCCTGGTTCTCGGAGGACGCTCCGCGCCTGCATCGCCACACTTGGTGCAGGTGCGCTTGGTTTAGGGGCATTCATTGTTCCTGCCGCAGCAACTCCGAGCGCTGATCCCATCTACGAATCTGATCCGTCGGTCCTCGTCGGCTCGTCCGCAAACCAGGCATCCGTTGCCGGTTCCGCGTACGGCTCGCGAGCAACCGGCGAATGGTTCGTTTCATTCAGTTCCGCTCCCCTCGTCAATGGTGGAACCCAGGCCCGAGTCAATGCTGACCTCAACGAGCTTGAGTCTGCGATCGCCGACCTCGACGTCGAGGTTAAGGCATCGCACAGCGAGCTGTGGGCCGGCGCGGTTGTCACCGCTGACGATGCCGAACTCGCAAAGGTTCTCGACCGCGTTGATGTTGCCGGGGTCTTCCCCGTCCTTCTCATCGACGCTCCGGAGCAGCGCGATCTTGGTGCCGAGCCCGAGATGCGATTTGCTGCCGGCATGACCGGCGCCGACTTCGCACAGGATCTCGGCGTCTCCGGCTATGGCCAGACGATTTCGATCATTGACACCGGTGTCGACATCGACCACGTCGCCTTCGGCGGAACCGGCGTCGCTGATACGACCCCCTGGTCCGAGATCAACGGCAACGGCTCCCGCATCATCGGCGGCTACGACTTCGTTGGCGATGATTACAACGCGAACCCCGCAGCGGACAACTACAACCCTGTCCCGGCCCCGGACTCCAACCCGGATGACTGCCAAGGCCACGGCACGCACGTTGCCGGTATTGCGGCAGGCTCCGACGATGTTACCGGCGTCTACGGCGTAGCCCCCGACGCGAACGTCCTCGCTTACCGCGTCTTCGGTTGTGAAGGTTCGACCGACTCCGCCATCATGCTTCAGGCCATGGAGGCCTCGGCACGCGATGGTGCCGACATCGTTAACATGTCGATCGGTGCAGGCTTCATGACCTGGCCGAACTACCCGACCGCTGTCGCTGCAGACAACCTTGTTGACGCTGGCGTCGTCGTCGCCGTCTCGCAGGGCAACGAGGGCGAGTCCGGCGTCTTCTCCGGTGGCGCACCGGCCGTTGCTTCGAAGGTCATTTCTGTTGGTTCCGTCGACAACGTTGCCTCCGAGGCACCGGTGTTCGTCGTCAACGACCAGAACATTGCCTACTCGCCCTCGACGGGTGCTCCGAACCCGCCGACCGACAACTCCGAATACGAGATCATTGCCTACCCGGCAGGTTCCGAGACGGGCGCTGTCCCGATCGAGGATGCAGAGGGCAAGGTTGTTATTGTTCGCCGTGGCAACTCGACATTCCATGAGAAGGCTGCTGCCGCTCAGGAATCCGGTGCAGCCGGTGTCATCATCGACAACAACGTCGCCGGTGCCATCAACGCAACCGTTGAGGGCGATCCCGCGATCACGATCCCGACCGTGACCATCTCGATGGCTGACGGCGACGCAATCCGCGCTGATCTCGCCGCCGCCGAAGAGCCCGTCACCCTCACCTGGTCGGACCAGACCGAAGTTTCGGAGATCGCCACCGGCGGTCTTGTTTCCGACTTCTCGTCCTACGGCCTGTCGGCTGACCTCACGGTCAAGCCCCAGGTTGTTGCACCGGGTGGTTTCATCAACTCGGCATACCCGCTTGAGGCTGGCCCCTCCGGTTACGCAACGCTGTCGGGCACGTCGATGGCAGCTCCGCACGTTGCTGGTGCGGCCGCTCTCATCCTTGAGGTCAACCCCGCGCTCAACCCGAGCCAGGTCCTCACGAGTCTTCAGAACACCGCTGATCCGCTCCTCTGGTCCGGTAACCCGGATCTTGAATTCCCGGAACCGGTTCACCGCCAGGGCGCCGGTATGATCAACATTCCGAACGCCATCTTCGCGAACCTCTGGGGCACCCAGGTGACGCCGTCGCAGATCAACCTCTACGACAACGACACCGGCGCTTCCGAGACGCACACCCTCACGATCCACAACCGTGACGAAGTCGAGTTCACCTACTCGTTCGTGAACCTCGCAGGCATCGCCACGGCTGGCATCAACCAGCTCCCGAACTACTACGGAGCAGCCGCGACCACCGAGTTCTCGGCTGAGACCGTGACCGTTCCGGCTGGCGGCACTGCAACTGTTGACGTCACCATCACCGAGCCCGAGGGCTTCGCGGGTGGCATCTACGGCGGCCAGATCGTCGTCCTCGGTGAGGATGCATCCGGTTACACGACCCGGTCGATCGTTTCGTACGGCGGCCTCGCTGGCGACTACGAGACGGACCTGGCCTTCATGGAGCAGTGGACCTACCGCGACTACGGCTACACCGAGGAAGAGGTCGGCGAGCTCATTGACGAGCCGATCTACTCGACCCCGGGCCTCGGCGTCCTCGAAGACTGCACGAAGCTCGTTGACGGCGAATGCGTGAGCGACGGCGACTACAGCTGGGGCCACGACGAGTACGTGTACTCCATGGAAGACGGCGACACCCCGTACGCTGTTCTCCACATCGAGAACCCGGTCTCCTACATGAAGATCGAGGCTTTCCACGCCAACGCTGATGGCACGAAGGGTGATCCGGTCAGCCCGGACTACAACGTCGTTTACGAGTCCGATGGCGAGGGCGCAGTCCCCGGCATCCAGGTCTACCAGTGGGACGGCACCTACGTGAAGTCCGCTGATTCCGAGCAGTACCTCAAGGCACTCGACGGCGATTACGTCATCGAGGTCACCGCGGTCAAGGGCCTCGGCTCGATCGACAACCCCGACCACGTCGAGGTCTGGACCTCCCCGGCCTTCACTATCGACCGTGACGGCGTACCGGGCGAGGGCCCGGGCGACGGCTCCATCGATGAGGAAGCCGACAAGGGCTTCTTCCTCTACAACGACTTCGAGTCGGCTGCTGACCACTACTTCATGTACGGTCGCGACGGCGATGAGGTCTTCGTCGGTGACTGGGACGGCGACGGCGTTGACACCATTGGTGTTCGCCGCGGCCACACCTTCTACGTCCAGAACCAGCTCATCGGTGGCAACGCCGAGGTTGAGTTCAAGTTCGGCCGTGACGGCGACGAGATCCTCGTCGGCGACTGGAACGCTGATGGCTACGACACCTTCGCGGTCCGCCGCGGTGTCACCATCTACGCCCAGAACCAGCTCATCGGTGGCAACGCCGAGGTTGAGTTCAAGTACGGCCGCGAGCGCGATGACCTGTTCGCTGGCGACTGGGACGGCGATGGCTACGATACCTTCGCGGTACGTCGTGGCAACTCGTTCTACGTCCAGAACTCGCTCGTCGGTGGCAACGCCGAAGATACGTTCCACTTCGGCCACGAGTCTGACACGGTTCTCGTTGGCGACTGGGATGGCGACCTGAAGGACACCGTTGCACTGCGTCGCGGTGACACCTTCTACGTCTCCAACTCCCTGTCCTCCGGCTCGGCTGATCGCTCGTTCGTCCTTGGACGTGACAGCGATGAGGTCCTCGTCGGTGACTGGAACGGCGACGGCATCGACTCTGTTGGTCTGCGCCGCTAAGGAGCACTCCAGCGAGTAACTCTCCGCTAACCCGGCCCCGGCTGTTCACATGAACGGCCGGGGCCGGCCTCTTTCCAGCAAGCAGGTCCGCTCATGGCAGCACGCTCCCCTGCGCTCGCTACGCAGCCGGATCACCCATCTGACGTTCACCCGTGCCTCACAGGTAAGGCATCTGTCGCACGTGGCTGGTGACTGTACCTCACAATGTGGCATATGCACGTTCGGCGATCGCTGGCGAACCAACGTGCACGCCAAAGCAATAATCATCAACACTGAACACTTTGCGGTGCCATGACGGCACTATTCGCGATGCCCCGACGTCAACTCTCAACTACCATGATCTCAGCACGGCCCTCGCCGGTCGCGAGCCGGTGGCATTGCCACTAGCATCTGTTACATGAAACACACCAACGGTCCCGGATGATCCCGGGACCGGGTGAGCAACCCTGCCAGAGGCACAACCCACGAGGAATGGCATGCCAGGAATACGACGATATCCCCGCATTCGACGAGCACCGCTGATGGCGCTCACAGCCGCAACGGTCTCGGCCATCATGATCGCCGGCCCCATAACCGTCGCGGACGACGGCGATGACGCCGAAGCTCCCGACAGCTACGCTCGGCCCTACAATGAGGCGCGAGATGCTGTCCCTGTCGACGACACTGCCGCGCCGCTTACGTCACTCCTCGCGGACGATAACCACAACTTCTTCCTCAATAACTCGTGGGAGGGTGGCAATGCCGACATTGAGTTCACGTACGGAAAGCCGACCGACCATCCGGTTGTCGGCGACTGGGACGGCGACGGTGTCGACACCGTTGGCGTCCGCCGCGATCAGCACTTCTACCTCCGCAACACCAACTCCGGTGGCAACCGCGATATCTGGCTCATGTTCGGCCACAGGGACGATGAGTTCCTCATTGGGGATTGGGATGGCGACAGTATCGACACGGTCGGTGCGCGTCGGGGCCACGAATTCTTCCTACGCAACTCCCTGACGTCCGGCGATCCCGACGTCACCTTCAAGTACGGCCGCACCGATGACGACGTGTTCGTTGGCGACTGGGATGGCGACGGTGTCGACACCCTTGCTGTCCGCCGGGGGCACACCTTCTTTGTGAAGAACGAGATCTCGGGTGGCATTGCCGACCACGAGTTCAAGTACGGTCGCGATGGTGACGAGATCCAGGTTGGCGACTGGGATGGGGACGGACAAGACACATTTACTGTCCGTCGCGGCATCGAATGGCACATCAGGAACGACTTCGAGTCGGGGCCCGCTCAGACCGTCATTAAGTACGGTCGGGAGCAGGACTCCGCGATTGTCGGTGACTGGGACGGGGATGCCACGGACACGCCCGGTGTGCACCGCAGGCCCGTTGAGCCCGATCCCCCGGAGGAACCCGAAGAGCCGGAGCCGCCCAAGGAGCCACCGCTTCCCCGCCAGGTACCGGTCATGGTTTACGGAACGCTCCGCACCGGTCAACCCGCACATCACGTTGTCCAGGGACGATTCAATCTCAACGTCCTCAGCCGTGCCGGGTTGCTCGAACTGTGGGTAACCGACCACCCCTACCCGTCCTATCCGGTGTGGCCCTGGGCGGTGCCGGGCAAGACCGGGCTAACCGGTGAAATGCTGTTCTTCCCGCAAGAGACCTATACCGCCGAAGTGCGGCGCATGGATGACTGGGAGGGCTACACCCCGGGAGGGGATCCCAACAAAATGAACTACATCAGACAAAAGGAACGCACGGCCCACGACAAGAACGCCTGGGTCTACGTCGCCACGCCGTGGCGTGAAAGCTACGCAAAGAACTACGGAACGAAGGTGATTTCCGGTGATATCACGCGCTTCTAAACTTATGGGTGGAGCCGCGGCACTCGCACTTATCGCAGCCTGCTCCAGCGAGGCTGATGCTGACCGGGATCCATCCGTTGACCCCATCCCGGTTGCCACGAACAAGCCGGAGACCGGCGGCAACGATATTCAAACGGAGGAGACCCCGGAAGTCACCGACACCGGCGACGTCCAGGGAGAGCTTGGCGAACCTATCGGGCTGGCCGGCGGCGGCGACGAAGCAATCTTCACCCTCACGGTGAACTCAATCGAACACGCTGACACATGCCCCTCACGTATCGATCCCGTTGACGTAGAGCCCGAGGGCGAGGACTTCCTTGTCTTCGATATCTCGGCCGAAATGTCAGAAGACTACTCGGAGTACTTGGACGACGGGGAGGAACCGTTCCTGACAATTGCTCCCGACGCCTTCTACCTGACAGACCTGAACGGAGTCATTCAGGCCGACGTCATCACCGTCGCCTCCTACGAGTGCTTTGCCCTCGAAGACCAGCCGGCCCCATTCATCAACCCCGGTGAGACAGCATCCGGGCTCATTGCGCTCGACACGAGCCTCGACCACGGTTACCTCGTCTACAACCCGTGGGGAGTCGACGGGTCGGGATGGACGTGGGAATTCTAGCCCGCAAGCTTTCGCCGTAGCGAACACATAAATAAGTGGACCCCGGTCGCGTGAGCTACCGGGGTCCGTGGCGTTCAGTTGCTGCTCGTCAGCAGTCGTTCCTGATTCACTTTTCGAGAGAACCTACTTTTCGAGGCCTAGAACCCTGTCGATCCGGGGACGGAAATAGTCGGGCCCCTTCAGGACCTTGCCGTCCTCACGATAGATCGGCTTGCCGTCCGCGCCCAGCTTCGACAAATTAGCGGCCTGTACCTCACGGAGCACGTCTTCGAGCGGGATACCCGACTCGAGTGCCATCCCGTAGATCACGTAGACCAGGTCTGCGAGAGCGTCCGCAGTCTCCACGGTGTCGCGAGTGCCATCGTCCGCCTCAACTGCAGTCTCGTAGGCTTCAGCGACAATCTGACCGGAGGACTTGCCGTAAACGGCCGTAACGAGCTCGTGGAACTCCTCGGCAATCAGGGCCATGCGCATGTGGGTGCGTTCCCGATCAACGTTCGGTCCATCGGTTGCGATCGGCATCGCATACGTCTCGTGGAACTCCCGGACAAGTGCCTCCGGGTCACGTGAGTTCATGACGGCGCGGCGGCCCTTGGAGGGACCAATCCAGGGCCCCTGGGGCTCCATGGGATCCTCAGCAGTCAGCGTCCCCACGAGGCAGTCACGAATCTTGCCCTTGTCGTACATGGCGGCACGCCTGATTCCCTCGAACTGGAAGCCAGCCTTCCAGGCCACCTTGGCGCTCGCCCAGTTGATATCGGTTCCATCCACCTCGCACGCCCATCCCACAGCAATACACCCCTGCTCGAAAGCGAACGAACAGACTGCTCGCACAGCCTCGGTCAGATAACCATTGCCACGGTATTCAGGAGCCGCCCAATACCCAACAGCGGTCCTCAGGTTCTGCCCGACCGTCATTTGCAGGTCAATCATGCCAACGAGCTCATTACCCGCGAAGATCGCCCAGATCGGCTTATCGTTCTCCCACAGGGATTGAGCGTTGCCGAGGAACTCGGTCGCATGCTCCTCTGTGTAACCATGCGGGACCGTCGTCCACTTCTGTATCTCGGGATCGTTGCAGATCCTCGTCACCTCGGCGACAAGCTCGGCGGTCGGGATCTTAAGGCGAAGACGATCGGTCGTCAGAGTAACTGGCTGCATGCCTTCCAGATTACTCGTTCACGTCCCTGATCGATATTCCAGGCTCGGCCATCCCATCACCGTCCGAAAGTGACAGCATTCAGTAACAAAAAGTTGTCAGCGAGCGACGTCACACCAAAAAACGTCCGCGAAATTGGCTAACCTCGTCCGGGTCGTGATAAATTCTTATTCGTTGCTTCGGCGAAGGCCGGGCCACCTGCGCGGGTGGCGGAATAGGCAGACGCGCTAGCTTGAGGTGCTAGTCCACGTATAGTGGGTGAGGGTTCAAGTCCCTCTCCGCGCACAGTCGGAAACGGCGAGATACCGAAAGGTTCTCGCCGTTTTCTTTTTCTCAGAAACAAGTTTTCTTCGGGCACCAATCCGGATACGGCCGGAATCGCCGGCGTATCTGCCCTGCTGCGCCTGGTCGCTAGCCTGGCTAGTCACGCTAAGTGTGAGGGCGGGCCGGTCGACCTGCCCGCCGTTGGCCCTAATTCACCGTTGCTTAGCTTTCCTCACCAAACACGGCATCGCCCGTAGCTACGGTTCCTTCTTCGAAGGTGTAGTCGCCATGAACGGTCAGGCTTGTCGCTCCCGCTAAGGAAGGAATATGCTGACAGCGCTTATCAAAATGGTCCATGTGGGCAAAGTAGGCCGGGTCGAGCTTGACCAGGGGTGCCTTATCGACGGTCTTCACGATGTGGCCGCTGTCGTCGATATCGTAAACATCGGAGCGTAGCAGAAGAAGATCATTTGTCGTCTTCACGGGCATGAACCGATCCCGTCCCACCGTGATCGCTACCGAGCCGTCGAAAATCTCGATGGCGGATCCCATACCGGTCTCCAACTGATACACCCCGGTGGAGGTTGGGTCGGTTGGGTCAACGAGTTTGGCGTTTCGGATAACGGGAAGACCAAGGTAACCATTGTTGCGAGCAAGCTCAACAGCGAGTGCTTCAAGATCAAGCCACAGGGTGTTGGTGTTGAAGTAGCGGTGACGGTCAATGTCCTGGAAGGCGTCAACATCGTCCGGCGAGGTTTGCGCTACTTCGCGGAGAATAATCTTGCCGTCCGATATGCGCCGTGCAAGGTGCCCACCCTTGCGGTCGCTCGGCTCGCGCCTACACACTTCCATGGCGAACGGGGCGCCGGAATCCGCGAACCACTGTGCCAGGACCGGGTCCGGATAGGAGCCGAGGTTGTCGGAGTTGGTCACCATGGCGTAGCGGAAGCCGCGGTCAATGAGCGTGGCGAGCATGCCGGAGCCGGGAAGGGCCGTGTAGAGGTCACCGTGACCGGGTGGTGTCCATTCGAGCTCCGGGT
Source organism: Flaviflexus sp. (assembly GCF_052087705.1). NCBI lineage: Bacteria > Bacillati > Actinomycetota > Actinomycetes > Actinomycetales > Actinomycetaceae > Flaviflexus > Flaviflexus sp. The sequence continues at coordinate 103,613 of NZ_JBQCYC010000003.1, forward strand.
TCTTCTCCCACTCGACCGGGCTCAGATCGTCTCGTCGGAGTTTCGGAACGCGATTCTGGATAAAAGAGAGCGGGATTCCGGGGGTTGCCAGATCCTCGTACCGGGACAGGTAGTCGAGAGTGTCCTCATCGGTGCGGAAGGAGTTCATGAAAATAAGCGGAAGCTCAACATTATGTTCCTTGCGGACCGACATGACCTGGCTGACGATGATGTCGAGGAAAGTCTTGTCGGGAGTCACCGGTAAAAGAGACTTCGCGGCCTGGAGCCCCATGGATGTGCCGAGGCCACCGTTGAGCTTAATGACGGCGGTGTGGGCGATGGCGGAGCCTACGGACCCCTCGCCCGTGAATTCGTCAATATTGGTGAGGGGTTCAATGTCGCGTTCGCGGATATAGCCCGCTTCTCCCCTGGCGACCGTTTCAATATTCTGTTCAAAAACCCGGATAGCGAGCTCGTCGAGCCCGGCGGCTCTCATCTTCTCAACCGCTGGTGTCCCGATGTGTGTCACTGTGTTCCTTCCGAGGTGACTGTTCCGCGTGCCAGGCCCAGAATTCCACCAATGAGCAGGCAGCAGGCCGCGAAGATCAGCAGCCAGACTCCCGGTCCAAAGGTTCCGCCCTGTGCGATGACATCCCTATGGTCTGAGTTTGTCACCAAATAGGCCGTAATGGCACCAATTACGAAACCTGCCACTATTCCAGCAATGCCACCGATCGTGGCTTTGCGTTTGCTCTTGAGGGAAAGCAGGAGAAGAACCGCACCGACAATGCCAACGGCAGCGCCCGTGAAAACAATGTAGGAGTTCTCCGAGCCATAGGTGGCTCCCCACAGGCTGATTGCATCGGGCTGGTTGATAAGAGTCGTGAAGGGCGCGATCAGTGCGAGACATGTTCCCAGCAGTGCAAACAGGCCGCCTATTGCGCCAATGGGAGATTCCCGATCCCGGTTCGCTCGATGGCTGACCCTGCCGGGGAAGGCTTGCTGATGCTGGGCGTAATTGGGGTTCGGGCCACCGATACTTGGACCGGAGGTAGCGCTCGGCCCGGAGGCCGCCGTGGGGCCAGACGGTGCGCTTGGGCTGGACCAGTACGGTGCTCCCCCGGTGCGAGGTCCCGTGCCCTGCGCGTACTGCTGCGGCGCCGGGTGGCCCGCAGGGTTGCCGGTAGCCGGTAACCGTTGCCCCTGGGTTCGTTGCGCTCCGGGTTGCCCGGGGTTAGCACCCGGTGAGCGTGCCGGCCGGGCCGGTGTCCATCCCCCACTACTGTATTCGCCGGACGGCGCACTGAACTCGCCGGTGGAACGTTTAATGCCGTGGGGATTGACGCGAGATCCTTCGGGCCGCGGCGGAATAGGGGCCGGGCTCGGGCGAAGATCCCCGGGCTCGTAGTCGGGCTCGGGGGTGTTAGCCGACGGCAGGATCGTCGGGTCGTGCGGGGTGTCCGTCACTGGTCCTCGTCAATAACCTCAGCATCCTGGATATCGTCTTCGACAACGGCGGCCAGGATCTCGTTCGACAGGTCGTCGATACGTTCGTTGATTTCCTTGAGCTTCTTCTTTTGTTCCTTCGCGGACAGGACCTCGATGAGCGGAATCGAGGACTCGATCTTTGCGAGCTGCCCCTTCCAGGCCATGGCCTTCTCGGCAACCTCGGGGGTGTTGGCCGAACCGTACAGGTAGGTGACCTGTTCACGGAGGACCTCAAGGCGTGCGGAAGCACCGGCCACGCCCTTCTTTTCCTTGGCTCCCTGGTAGTCCTTGAGCTTGCCCGTCAGCTTGGATACGGCCTCAGGGTTGGAATCGATGAGCTTCTTGATGACGGGCGCGTAGGTGCGGACCATACGGAGGACCGTAGGCCCCGCGACGATCGCCCAGCGAAGCAGTAAACGGAATCTTCCCATCAGTTTCTCTCCCTTGTTTTCGTCCTTAACTCTATCGTTCAGTGAAGATCCGCGCCGCACAAGACGCGTTGGGCGAACAGATTAACGGAAATCTCTTGAGCGAACTGGAAGTGCCAGCGGAAGGTTCTCAAATCCGTCAGCAACAAAGTTGACGGTACCGTCCGCACGTTCCACCATGCCGCGGATAACGAGGGCTCGCGGTCGCCGTGCGATCTCTCGGTAACGGTTCCAGAGCCCGGAAGAGCAGACGACGTTGAGGAGGCCCGTTTCGTCTTCGATTGAGAGAAAGATTGTCCCGCGTGCCGTGTGGGGGCGTTGGCGGTGGGTGACGATTCCTCCAACGCGGAGCCTGGTTCCGATCGGTGCGGTGGTGATGTCGGCGATGGTGCGGATTCCTTGGGCGGTGAGTCGGTCTCGAATAAGGACGGTTGGGTAGTCGGAGGATATGCCGGTGGTGAGGACGTCGGCGACGATCGTTTCGGCTCTTGTCATGTTAGGGAGTGTCGGGGCGACTGTCCCGACTTCGGTTCCGGGGATGGTGGGTTGGATCCAGCCGTGAGCAACGGTTTCTTCGTGTCCAAGCGGCCCGGCAGCCCACATGCCTTCCCTGCGAGTGGTACCGATCGAGGTGAGAGCCCCGGCCTCTGAGAGGGTTCGTAGGTCCTTCTCCCCCAGCCGCGCCCTCCTGGCGAGGTCAGCCATGGACCGAAAGGATTGCTCCTTTCGGGCTTCGCAGATTCTGTCGGCGGCTTCTCCGAGTCCTTTGACCGAGGTGAGCCCTAACCTGAGGACGAGGTTCTGGTCGGGGTGGACGAGGTTCCGGGGCGGATGCTGGGACTGGCGGTCTTCACCCGGGACCCGGTCCGTGCTTTGTTCGAGGGAGGCTTCAACTTCGGAGTGGTTGATGTCGGGGCGGGCCACTCTCACGCCGTGCCTGCGAGCGTCGGCGACGAGGCTTTGCGGGGAGTAAAAGCCCATCGGTTGGGCCCCCAGGATCCCCATGTAGAACGCTTCGGGGTGGTGCACTTTGAGCCAAGAGCTGGCGTAGACGAGATAGGCGAAGGAGAAGGCATGTGATTCGGGGAAGCCGAAGTCGGAGAAAGCTTTGAGACTGTCGTAAATCTGCTCTGCGGTAACTGCATCGATTCCGTTGGCTCCCATGCCGTCCGTGAGCTTGAGGTGGAGGGCTTCCATGCGCTGGGCGGATCTTTTTGAGCCCATGGCTTTGCGGAGCTGGTCGGCTTCGGCTGCGGTGAAGCCTGCGGCGTCGACGGCGATCTGCATGAGTTGTTCCTGGAAGAGCGGCACCCCAAGGGTTTTCTCGAGGGCGGGTTTGAGGAGCGGGTGGGGATAGGTGACCGGCTCGCGGCCGCGGCGGCGAGCAATGTAGGGGTTGACGGCATTGCCCTGGATAGGTCCGGGGCGGATCAGGGCAACTTCCACGACGATGTCGTAAAAAACCCTGGGGCGAAGCCTTGGGAGGGTACTCATCTGTGCGCGGGACTCCACTTGGAACACTCCGACGGTGTCGGCGGCACACAGCAGGTCGTAGATTTCCGGGTCCTCTTGGGGGACGGTGTGGAGCTCGTAGGGTGCACCAGATTCATCGACCACACCGTGGCGGGCAATCTCGGTGAAAGCAAGGCGGAGGGCTGTCAGCATGCCGAGGCCGAGCAGATCGAATTTGACGAGTCCGGCTTCTGCACAGTCGTCTTTGTCCCATTGGAGGACCGTACGGCCAGGTGCGGTCGCCCAGCCCACCGGGCAAACATCGATGACGGGGCCGTGGCACATGACCATGCCTCCGGAGTGAATACCCAGGTGGCGGGGTAGGCGAAGCATTTGCTGGCCGATGTCTAGAACGAGCGGGTCAATACCGTCAATCGAGTCCGTGGCGGTCTCGGATTCCCTTCCTTCCCCATCGTCGGGTGAGACGAGGGAGCCCCAGCGCTCCACGGATTTCGCCCAGGCATCGACCTGTCCAAGTTCAAATCCGAGGGCGCGTCCCGCATCCCGCACCGCCATCTTCGGTCGGTAGCTGATGACGTTCGCGACCTGGGCCGCATGCCTGCGCCCATACCTTTCGTACACGTGCTGGATGACTTCTTCTCTCCTGCCCGATTCGATGTCGATATCGATATCGGGAGGGCCGCTCCTGCCAGGAGACAGGAACCTTTCGAACAGCATCTTGTGCTTAACAGCATCAACGGCGGTGATACCGAGGGAGAAGCAGACTGCGGAGTTTGCTGCGGAGCCGCGGCCCTGGCAGAAAATGTCGGACTGCCTGCAGAAGTCGACGATCTCGTGGACGATAAGGAAATAGCCGGGGAAGCCAAGGTCCTCGATGATTTCGAGCTCGTGATCGATAAGTTCCCAGGCACCGGGAACTGCCCCCGGGCCACGCTTGCCGTACCTTTTCGCAGCCCCGCGGTACGTGAGCTCCCGCAACCATGTCGCTTCCGTATGCCCGGCGGGGACGGGGAAGGGCGGTAACTGCGGAGCAACCAGCTGAAGGTCGAAAGCCAGTTCGGCCCCCAGCTCCCCCGCAGCATCGACCGCGTACTCGTGGCGGGAATGGATAACTCTCATTTCCCGGTCGGAACGCAGGTAGGCCCCGGAGGAGGGTAGCCAGGCATCCATCTCGTCAAGAGTGGAGCGGCTCCGTATCGCCGCCAGAGTATCTGCGAGCGGACGATCCTCCGCGGTCGCGTAGTGGACTTGGCCGGTAGCAACCGCACGGACCCGATGTTCGCGGGCTAGCTCCGCGAGCGCCCTGTTGCGTTCCCGATCATCCGGGTAGCCGAGATCAACAAGTTCAACGGAGACGCTGTCCCGACCGAAGAGAGCAATGAGACGGTCCAGTTCCCTGCTTGCTCCTTCGATGCCTTCTTCTTCGAGGGCGAGCCGGACGTGTCCTTTCCGGCATCCGGTCAGGATGTTCCAGTGTCCTCCCGAGGATTCCGCGAGTCCTTCGAGGGTGTAGTTGGCTCGTCCCTTCTGTCCTGCAGCGAGTTGCGCCTCGCCGATTGCCGATGACAGTCTGCGATATCCTTCGACTCCGCGCGCTAGAACAAGAAGGTGCGTGCCCTCCGGGTCTTTTTCACCGGCTCGCTTTGCGGCATAGACCTGTCCCGGTAGGGGTAGTGACAGTTCGGATCCGATCACCGTGGACAGGTCCGCGGCTCTCGCGGCGGTCGCAAGCTGGACCACCCCGGGAAGGCCGTCGTGATCGGTCAGTGCCAGGGCGGATAGTTCAAGGTCGACTGCCCGGCCCACGAGATCTTCCGGCAGGGATGCTCCGTCAAGAAAGGAGAAGGCCGAATGTGCGTGGAGCTCGGCGTACCGGGGGGTCATCAGCTGTAGATCCCCTCCAGGAACCAGCTCGAGCCGCTGCGGTAGACAAGGGCCGCTGGCCCTTCAACTCCGAGCTGCAGGTAGGCGCGTCGATATGCGTCGCGTGCCCACCACCGGCCCGACACGTTCCAGGGTCCCGCATGGTTCCACACCTGCACTTTGCTCGAGTAGTAGCAAGCTGCGTGAGCATAGCTTGAGTCGGGTTTCTTTCCGCCTACGAGGGAGAGGCTGACCGGGCGAGGATTTTCGCATCCGAGGCAGGCCAGCTCGATTTCTTCTCCGACATAGAGCGCTCCTCCGCACTTGCAGGACAGCACAACTCGTGGCGGTGTTGGAAAGACGACGGAGGGCCAGGGCTTGGGGATTGCACCCACCCAGGGTTTTTCTGGGCTCTTCTGTTCCGAGGTCGCATGCCAGTTCTCGAATTCAGCCACGGAATCGGGAGAGCGCCCTCCGGTCAGCTTGACCGACTGCACTGATGAATCTCCGAGCATGCCCTGGATCCGCAGGACACTGCGTTGCGCCTGCTCCCGTCCGCGCCTGCGGTCACCCCAGAGGGACGGCTGATGGCTACCTGCCGACGACAGGTCGGTGGCGACAAGTTCCAGGTGGATGAGTTCCCCGAGGGGGTGTTCGCGGCGCTGATCAAGCCAGCCCGAGATCTGCCAGCGAACCCGGTCTGTGATGTCCCGGGCCCGGTGGGCGCCGTCAACGGACCATGTTCTGCTTTTTTCCGCGCCGTTGGAGAAACGTGCCCCGACGGTTAGCTGGCCGCATACTTGCATGCGTTGCCCCAGCTTCTGCGCCAGTTCGTCCGAGAGCGCCTTTGCGAAGAACGTGGCCTGCTCTTCGTTTGCAATTCCCTCGGCGTGTCGGCGTACCGCGATCTCCCCGGCGGGTGCCGTGGTCTGGGGAACCGCATGGTCGGCACCTCGGCAGAGGCGCCACAGGATTGTTCCAATCAGGCCGAAGCGGGACGCCACCTGACCGTGATCCAGATCGGCAAGCTGCCCAACGGTGCGGATTCCCAGGGACTGAAGCGTGTCGATTGTCTCTGTCCAGTCCTTTCGGATTGTCTCGGTTCCCGCCGCTACCAGGACCGCCTCCAGCGGAAACGGGGCAAGGAAAGACTCGGTCTTTTCCGCGGGAACAGTGGCACCTTCCCGGGCCGCCAAAATAGACGTCAGGAGGCCACACCCGTAGCCCACCTGAGATTCTTCCGCCTGCTCCGCAACCGAAGAGATGAGGGCGGAAGCCAGCTCGTCCAGCCCGCCTGCCAGGCGGGCTGGGGCCTGCGCACCGAAGGTCACGAGCCCCGGCCGCAGGATCACGGTTGACGCCACGTGATCGTCGATCGCGTCCAGCACACCAGCGAACACCTTCATGTCCCGCTCGTCATCCCTTGGGACGATCAGGAGGTCCGGGACGAGAGACAGCGCCTTTCTGCGGGTGTCGCCCTGTCTGACCCCAAGCTTTCTAGCGGCGGGACTCGCGGCCCGCACCTTCGTGTCGCATACCGCGACCGGTGATTCGGGTAGGGCCAAGGATGAGGCGATTGCCGCCGCCACCGGCCAGTCGGGAACCCAGAGGGCACCCCGCAAGGTTCCAAGCATCATGACACCGCCTGCAGTATCCGGGGAGCGGGGACCAAACCCTGATCCGTCCACAGGCATTCCACCCGGGGGAAGCCGGACGAGACCGTGAACCGTAGGTCTTTGACATGGCCGATGCCGTCTTCGCATCCGCTCACTCCCCCACCCTCGACGTGAAGGGTTGAGGAGGCAGTGGACCATTCCGAGGCGAGGATACTGGCGCCTCTGCTCCGCACCCGCTGGGCAATGGCACGCTGTTCACGCACGGAAAGGCCCAGTCGGCCCGTCGCAATGACATCGAAGCCATCCGCGAGCGCGGTCAGGACCTCGGCGGAACGGGGGCCGGGTTCGGGGATGTGGGCGGTGCGGCTGAGGTCGAGGCCGTGTTCGGCGGCAGCTCCCCACCCGACCCAGGGAAGTCCGAGGAGCGCAACCCAGGCTCCTTGGCTGGAGGCCTGTCCGGCGATTGACAGGAGGACCGTGGCCGATCCGGTGACGGCAAGGATTCCGGGTTTGAGCGAGGGCAGGACGGGAGTAAGGGCTTCGGGGGTTTGCCAGCCCTCTTTTTCCTCTGTTCGAGTGAGCCCGCTGGCAGTTTCTGCCTGCATAAGGACACTCCTCGCATGCGCGAGTCGCTGCATCTGATTCATGTCCCACCCTTCCAGAATTAGAACGTTTGTTCGATAATCAGTGTAGGGCCGTGTTCGACAAAAATCGACCCGGAATTTCTGGCTCACCACCCCGATGTCCTGGCCTTATGTGATGCGTGGCATACACTGGGGGCATGAATCTTGATCGTCCTGTTGCACCAGATCCCTACGAACTACTTCCTCAGGTTCCGGCTTTTGTTCTCGAGTCGGATGATCTTGTCGCCGGGGAGCAGATGCCTGTTTTGCATGTGAAGCCGCACGATAATGTGTCCCCTCACCTGTCGTGGCGGGACTTCCCGGAGGAGACGAAAGGTTTTGTTGTCACCTGCTTCGATCCGGATGCACCAACTCCGTCGGGTTACTGGCATTGGATCATTCTTGACCTGGATTCAACGGTGACGTATCTCGAGCGTGGCCAGGGCGAGTCTGACCTATTCTTGCCGGGGGCTGCGGCTCACGCCCGGACCGATGGTGGGGTGTGGGGCTGGGAGGGCGCGAATCCGCCCGCCGGTGATCGCCCGCACCGCTACATCTTCGCCGTTCATGCGCTCGATGTGCCGACGCTGGAGCTCGATGCGGAGGAGGTTTCTGCCACCGCGGTCTCTTTCAATGCGCTGTTCCACACGATTGCTCGGGCCACGTTGGAAGTGACGTATCAACAGTAGGTAGTCTTGGCTCGTGTTTGACGTCGTCTTCTACGAGCCCTGCATCCCTTCGAATACCGGTAACGCGATCCGACTGTCGGCGTGCACGGGGATCACCCTTCACCTTGTTGAGCCGCTTGGCTTTAACTTTGATGACGCTCATCTGCGCCGTGCGGGCCTTGACTATCACGATCTGGCCGAGCTGAAGATTCATGCTAACTGGGATGCTCTTCTTGCGGCACTGGGCGAGGACCGAAGGATCTTTGCGTTCACCGGTCACACGACGAATTCCTATGCGGATGTGAAGTATCGTCCGGGCGATGTTCTGCTGTTTGGGCCGGAACCGACCGGCTTGCCCGAGCACGTCATGGACCATGAAGCGGTTACGTCTCGACTGCGCATTCCGATGCAGCCGAGCATTCGGTCTCTTAATCTGGCTAATTCGGCATCGATTGCGATCTATGAGGCGTGGCGCCAGAACGGGTTCGCCGGAGCCGTTTAGCTCGACGAACCCGCCCTGGATTATACTGCTCGGCAGTCTTCACTGCCGCTAGGCCCTTGCGCTATGCTCTCCTTCTTGCAAGGAGGAGTCCCACGCCAAGGCCCAGAAGCCCGAGGCCTCCGACAATAACGGTGACGGCATTGGGGCCGGTGAGCGGTAGTTCACCCGGGTAGGGCGTGGGAGGAACAATCTCGAAGTCCACTTCGTCCCAGCCGTCGATGTCTTCTTCGATGGAATCATTCCGCTGGTTCGAGCCTTCCTCGAACGGGTCGTTCGGGGAGTCTACGAAGGCAACGTTCGTTCCGGACTGGGTTGCGGTTCCCTGCGCGGTGAGGGTCTGGCACTGTCCCGCGGTGAGTTCCCCGAGGAAGAACGTACCGTCCTGGAATCGTTCATCGTCGGAGTCGACCTTCTCGAGATTGACTCCTCCGGGATCTGTGACGGTCACCGATCCGGCCGGTCCCGTTCCAATGTTGCAGACCTCGATTTCGAAGTTGATTGTTCCTCCATTGACGGAGAGAACCCTCTTGTCGAGCCGGAGCTCTGCTCGCGGGATGTCAACAACGACGGTGTCACCCTGGTCGGTATCCGTGTCAAGACTGGGGTTCGGTTCGAAGGTTCCGGGGTGTGGGAACCCCTCGCCGTCTGCTCGCACCTGGTTGGTGACCTCCGAGGCGTCGGGGGCAACAGTCGCGGTGACGGTAACCTTCTCGACCTGACCTGGCTCGAGAGTCCCAACCAGCCAGGACAGTTCGTCGACGGTTCCGGACGTGGGTTCGCTCAACACAACGTTCACGAGATCGGGGTCTGCCACATCGACGACAACAACATCGGAAATGGTTCGGCCACCGAGGTTGCCAACTTCGATGAGAAACTCAATGCTCCCGTCCTGCAGCTGAACGAACTCCTTGTTGACGGCGAGCCTGCCGGGCCTGCTGATGTCGACAACATCGGCCTGGTCCGTATCTTCCTCGACGGTCTCGTTCGGAACCGCATCCGCCGGCTCCGTAAGCTCTCGCGGCAGGACCGGGTTCCTGACCGAGACGGCGTTGACGACCCGCTGAGCATCGGGCAGCAGATCACCGGTGACGGTGGCCGTGACCTTCTCACCTGCCGGCAGGCTACCGATCATCCAGCTTGCACCGTCGTTACTGCCCTGGGACAGGTTTGACCACGCGATGGTCTCAGGGTCAAGTCCGGTGCCCGCAAGGTCGGTTGCAACAACCTCCGTGGCGGTCGTGACAACACCGTCTGTCGGCACAGCATCGTTCAGAACCGTGATCGTGAAGCTGGCTTCGCCGCTTGCCGGAAGCTCACCGTCGAGGGTCTTGTCGACCTTGAGAACCGGTTGCTCCTCAAGAACGACATAGTCGCAGCGGTCGGTGTCCGAATAGACGTCGACATTCGGTTCGCATGCTGGGGGTTCAACGTGGACGCAGTCGTCGTCACAGACGTCGCCCACCAGCATGTTCTCTACGGGTCCTCCGGTGGCGGTTGCCGTCACCGTTGCCGTCACAATCTCATCCTCGGGAAGGTCCCCAATCCGCCACACGGCCCCATCCGCAGTTCCGACGCTAACCTCGGTGAATGTGGCATCTTCCAGACCCGTGATAGGGATATCGGCAACCGTGGCACCGCGCACGGTACCGGGACCGGTTCCCCGCACGGTTATGGCAAACGTCAGTTCCTCACCAGCGGCTAGCGAACTGCCGGAGCCAATAAGCGCCTTGTCGACCTGCAGATCAGCCGGCTCACCAACGGTGGTTGATGAACTGGAATTGATCATCGTCGTCTTCGCACCCGCGGTGCGGGTCTGGGCCGAGTTGACGAGCAGGTCGCCATTCGTCGCCCCATCCACCGTGTAGTCGATCGTGTACGTAGCCTTCTGGCCGGGTCCAACATTCCGGGAGATCCAGCGGACGGCCGTGACATCGTCCTGGCCATACCACTCGTCCCACATCCGTGACGGCCGTCCAATCGAGCCATTCGACCACGCAAGGGGATCCGGGTCAATATCGGCCGGATCAAGCGATGTCACCCACACCTCTCCCCCGGCAAGCTCCGTCACCGCAATATCAGCGGACGTGCGCGTCCCTCGACCATCACCCTCGACTGGAAGAATATCGATCGTGTCAGCCACGTCAACGGATTGAGAATCTCGATTCTCAAGCGTCACCGTCCAACGATTCGAGCCGTCTAGCGCAAACTCATCCGACTCCGTCGACTTCGTCAGGTATGTTCCCGATGATGCCTCCGCGACCACGGTTGCCCGATCGCTGTCTTCGGTCAGATAATCAGCCGTCAGGTTCTCAACGGAGACTTCCGCCTCCAGCGTGCCCGTACCCGTCCGATGGACAGCCACAATCTCGCTCGTCTTCACATCGCCAACGTTGACCGTCGACGACCAGGTAAGCACCTGCCTGCCATGTTCCTCCGCAACGGTCGGATCGACCGGAGAGTCAACATATTCAACACCGGCCGGAAGGACGAGCCGGTGCTCCACCGTGTCCGAACCGCGGTCAGCGAACGGCGCCGCAGAAATCTGCGTATCAACCAGCCACGAAAACTCTTCACCGCGCGACACGCTGTCAGCCGAGGCATCGAGGCGCACCGACGTACGCGACGGCACGACCTCCACCGCATCGCGGAAACTGTTTGTCGCCCCGTACTCGGACCCCGGCAGCTGGGAGATCGACGTGGACGACATGATCCACGGCTTGTTGTCGATGTCGAGAGTGAAACCACCCGACATCCAGGCACGCTCTCCCTCCTTGAGGTCTTCCGACGCCAAGTATCCGGCACCGAGCAGCGGCCGCACCTCGAACGGAGCAGCCTGTTCCGCCGGATCAAACAGGATGCGGATAGCCGTTGGATCGTCGGGCTCAACCTCGGTCCACGAACCCTGCCCGCAGTCCGGTGCCCTAAAGCCACCCGGAATGTTACCGGTCAAGTACTCAACCGTGTACTTATCCAGCTCCTCAACGGCGTACTTGCCGTTGTAGGAAGTCGTCCCACTCTCCCTGTCAAAAATCAGGCAGTACGCGTGAGTCGTTCCCGGCTGATAGTCAGACGGGCTCCGGCCCACGTAGTAGGCGGCGTTGATAATGCCGACCATCTGGTCGCCCGGCAAAATCGGCCCGCGGCCCAACCAGTGATTCGCACCCGCAGACAACACACCGGTACCCAGGCTCTCATCCCACACCGCTGAATGAACGACCGGCAGATCCGCCGGATCATCACCCGGCACGGCAATGATTCCGCCAGCATCCGGAGCCCTGCCGTTCACGAACTTGGCGCTCGCGGATCCCATCGTCACAAGCGAAGACTGCATGCGGTCATTGGTTGTCCGCACCTGCTCCGTCACCGGACCGGATTCTGTTTGCGCCTTGAACGACACAACCTCGACGGACCAGGAGATCTCATCGTTGTCGAGAACCGGATCGGAAACCGGATAGTCGAAGCTCAGCGCGAAGGAGGCAACCGGAACCGTGTCAAGAGCATTGCCCGCCCCGTCCACGGTCGGTGCGACAACCGCTTCCGGCACCGGGAACGTCAGAGTTACTTGGGTCCCGTCTTCAACGACCGTCACGTCCGGAACCTCGTAGTTCTCGCCGTTTGCCGCCACGCCCGTGACGGTCGCACCGGCCGTCACGGGAACAATTGACATCGAAGCCTTGTTCTCCATGACATCCGGTCCCACGAACGTGTCGACATCAAGGGTGAGCGAGACATTGCCGGTCAGAGGTTCAGCCCCGAACGGCACCGACACCATGATCGGGACCGCTGAGGTTGCCTCAATGGTCTCGTGGAACACGTAGTTGGTTGCGTGGATCGCGGCCGGGACCAACGAAATGTCAATTCCCGACTCTGCCGTGATGTCGAGCTTCCGTGTCGAAGCAACGTTCCCGTGCGGATCGGTGACCGTCAGCGACACTTGGTCACCGGTCGATCCCTGCGCGCGAACAGCAACGGGGAGAGAACCCGCGATTCCATTATCGTCCGGAGTTTCAAGAACGCATTCGATTCGTGTCGGGGTGAGCGAGGAGCCATCCCCACACTGATCCGGCAGCGCCATGAACGCACCCGAATCCACCGTGATGAGGAACGTCGCGGAGGTGGGTTCCGCCTCGTCAATGAACCCGTGGGCGTAGTTCGCGTCCCACTCGACGTTCGCCATGAGGCCGTCACCGGAATGGACAGTATCCGGGGGCCGGTCCCACCTCGCGTTCAGAGTCGCGCTCAGGTCCGCCTGAGCTACGGGAATACCGGCAGCTGACATGAGACCGATCAGTGCCGCCACCGCTAGCGGTTTCTTCATTTGCCCCTCCTTGCTAGGAGAAGGGCGAGCGACGCGATGCCGATGACGAGGAGCGCCACCGGGATCCAGATGCTATCCATGGCTCCACCTCCCGCTGACGGCACTTGCCGCGATTGGTCGACGTGGTTGAAACACGATGAACATGGTTGTCCTCTCTTCTATTTCGGGCACAGCCCGCGAGAACAATCTGCCGATTGGACAACCGCCCCTAAGAGACAGGATCGCCCCCTGTGGAACAGGGGGCGTAGAGAGGAAAGTGGACTAGCGGCCCTTGTGGGCCTCTTCCCAGGCTTCTTCTAATAGTTCGTGGGGCGTGAGCCCGAAACCGCGGGCAATCGCAAGAATGGTCCGCATTTGAGGGTTCGTCATTGCACCCTTTGAGTTAACCCCGTACTCGATGCACTGATAGTTCTTGGGGTCCATCCCAACTTTTAGTGCGAATGCCTGCTGGCTGAGTCCAAGATCGTTACGATTCTCGGCACAAACTACACCGAAAGCTTTAGCGAAGCTGGCATCGGTAATCGGGGAATTATTCACCCTTCTAACCCACCACGAAGCACCCCGGTGGGCAACCGGTTATAACCGGTGCCAGGTGTGACCTTTCACCTAGGAAACCGCGGTATCTTCCCGTTCCTGAGCATCTGCGCAGGTGGGACGCGCACAGGCTAGATAGGCTCCCGGAAAGCCTGCTTCATCTCTTGCGCTATCGCAGGAACTCTCACGAAAATGCTAGGAGATCGTGGCGGCTGACAGTGCGCCGTTGACGGCGTAAATGGCGACAGCGGAGGCGGCTGCCACGTTGAGGGAATCAACTCCTCCCGCCATTGGAATCGTCACTGTCGCCGTGGACTGGGAGGTGGCACGGTGGGATAGCCCGTCGCCTTCCGTTCCAAACAGGAGGGCAACCTTCGAATCGGAACCGAGCCCGTTGCAGAATTCCCGCAGGCTCACCGCGCTATCGGATAGGGCCATGGCCGCGACATCCCAACCGTTTTCGGCAAGTGTGGACAGTCCGCCCGGCCACTGCGTCATCCTGGTCCACGGCACCTGGAAGACAGTTCCCATGGATACTCGGACGGACCTGCGATAGAGCGGGTCGGCACATCCGGGGCTCACAAGAACCGCATCGACACCGAGGGCCGCACACGATCGGAAGATCGCTCCCACGTTCGTGTGGTCAACGAGGTTCTCAATGATTGCGATAAGGCGGGCGTCTTCTAGCAGGTCAAGCGGCTCGGCCAGAACCGGCCTATTCATGGCCGCCATAGCGCCCCTGTGAAGGTGGAACCCGGTAATTGCTTCAAGGACTTCCTCGTCCGCGACGTAGACGGGGGTGTCTCCCCCGTCTGGACTGCCGCAGGCGGCCTCCACCCACGGGGTGATGGAGTCCAGCCACTTGGGCGCGGTGAGGAATGAGCGGGGCTTGTGGCCAGCCTGAACGGCTCTCATGATGACGTTCGTGGACTCCGCCATGTACAGTCCGCGCTCGGTCTCGAGTTTCTTTCGGAGCGCCACATCGGTGAGCGATGTGTAGTCGACAAGCCGATCGTCGGCCGCTGTCAGTTCCACGTACACGGTGGTCCTTCCATGGTGAAGCGGCGGGTACCGAGGCACCCGCCGCTTCACACGGTATTGCTATCTGTTGATAATTTTGGGTCTACTTGTTCTCGTCCGGGTGCGGGCGATCCGGGTCCTGACCCTTGAGGTCGTCGCGGCCTGCCCGGCGGCCGGAGGTTTCGCCGGCCTCGGACGCTTCATCCGTGGCCCGTGCGGCTTCACCCTTCGCGGCTGCTAGAGCATCGTCGATGTCCGGCAGTGCCGTGTTGCGGAGCGCGTCGGCGACGTCGTCCTCGTCCTCGCCAAAGTCGACCTTCGGCTGGTACCCGTTGTCGTCAGTGTCGACGGTGGGCCCGTTCGGCTTGCCGCCGAAGCCCTGGGTAACGGAATTGAGTGCCTCGGTGAGCTCGGTCGGGATGATCCACATCTTCGACGACTCGGAGTCGGCGATCTTCGGGAGCATCTGAATGTACTCGTAGGCGAGTAGCTTGGGATCGGCGTTACCGCGGTGGATAGCGTCAAAGACCTGGAGGATAGCGCGGGATTCGCCCTGTGCGCGGAGAATGGTGGACTGGGCGTCACCTTCGGCGCGGAGAATCGCGGACTGCTTCTCACCCTCGGCGGTGAGGATAGCGGACTGCTTGATGCCTTCGGCGGTGAGGATGGCGGCACGGCGGTCACGCTCGGCCTTCATCTGCTGCTCCATGGCCGACTGGACCGTCGCCGGCGGGTCAATGGCCTTGAGCTCAACGCGATTAACGCGGATACCCCAGCGGCCGGTTGCCTCATCGAGGACGCCGCGGAGCTGACCGTTGATCTGGTCGCGTCCGGTGAGCGCCTGCTCCATGTCCATCGAACCGATGATGTTACGCAGGGTCGTAACAGCAAGCTGTTCAATACCGGCCATGGGGTTCGCGATCTCGTAGGTCGCGGCCTCCGGTCCGGTCACCTGGTAGTAAATGACGGTGTCGATGTTGACAACAATGTTGTCGGACGTAATAACGGGCTGGGGCGGGAACGGAACGACCTGTTCACGAAGGTCGACGCGCTGGCGGATCTGATCGATGAAGGGCACGAGAAAGTGCATGCCCGGCGTCAGTGTCCTGTGGTACTTGCCGAGCCTTTCCACAATCTGGGCCTCGCCCTGCGAGACAATCCGGACGGCCTTGAAGAGGGCCGCGCCGATGAAAAGAATAATAACAAGGAGCAGGATCCAGAGGATGATCTGTCCGGGTTCGAAGTTCTCGGGCATGATTCCTTACCTAGGGTGGACGATGGCGTGGGCACCGTCGATTTTTTGGACAATGACGATCGAGCCAGCCGGGATGACAGCCCCGTAGGTCCGAGCGGACCACACTTCACCGTCAAGCTTGATGCGGCCACCGCGCGCCGTCACATCGGACAGGGCCTCTGCCGGCATGCCGAGCAGAGCAGACGCGTTGGTCGCGGTGTCAGGAGTGGACCGCTGAAGGTGGTTCCTCGCCCACGGGCGCACCGTGAAAAGAAGGAGCACCGAAACTGCGGCAAAGACGAGGACTTGGATCGCCAGATTTTCTGTCAGACCAGCGGCACCCGCAGCGGCGAGTGCGCCGCCCGCCAGCATGAGGAATGTGAAATCGACCGTCAGAATCTCGATGATTCCGAGGACGATAGCGATAATCAGCCAGGCCATCCAGCTCATACTTTTCTCCTCCTGCTTGGGGCACTCCCAGTATAGAGCGACAAAGGTGACCCTCAGGCTACGACAGGTGCGCTCGAGCGGTGTAGCGCTCCCCAGTTTTCTCTAGATCAAGTTTGATGCCGAAGCAGTCTGACAGGTTCTCGCTGGTCAGCACATCGTCGATCGCTCCCGACTCGAGAACCGTGCCGTCCTTGATGAGCAGAACGTGAGTGAATCCTGCCGGGATTTCCTCCACGTGGTGTGTCACGAGAACCATCGAGGGAGCAAAATCGCCGTGAGCAAGCGTCTTCAACGAGCCCATGAGCTCCTCCCTGCCACCCAGGTCAAGACCGGCGGCGGGCTCGTCGAGAAGGAGGATCTCCGGGTCGGGCATGAGAGCGCGGGCAATACCAACGCGCTTCTTTTCTCCGGAGGAAATCGAAACAAACGTGCGGTCCGCGAGTTCCCCGACGCCCATGGTCGCAAGCAAGCCCCTGGCCCTCATGTCATCTTCCTCGTCGTACTTCTCCCGCCAGTGCACGGTCACGCCGTAAGCCCCGGTCCGCACGACGTCGTGGAGGCGCTCGGAACCGGGAATCCTGGAGTCGAGGGCCGAGGAGGCAAGGCCGATCAGAGGATGAAGTTCGGAGGCATTCGTCTTGCCGACCGTCTCCCCGAGGATTGTCACATTCCCCGTGGTCGGGAACAGGCGTGCGCCAGCGAGCTGGATGAGCGAGGTCTTTCCCGCACCGTTAGGGCCGAGAATGACCCAGCGCTCACCCTCGCTCACGGACCAGTCCACGTGGTCCACAATGTTGCGGCCACCACGCCGCACCGTTACCTGCTGAAGTTCTAGAACATCTCCCATGGGCACGAGTTTAGTGCACCTCAGAAACGCTCGAGGACACGGGTGTAGAAGTCCATCGTCTTGACGGCGATCGACTCCCAAGAGAAGTGCTCTTCCACGCGCTTACGTCCGGCGGCTCCCATGCGGGCGGCGAGCTCCTGATCGGAGCAGACCTCGGTGAGCGCCGCTGCAAGATCAGCTTCGAAACGTTCCGGATCCTTCGGGGTGCCCGTACCGTCATCCACCTGGTCAATCGGAACGAGAAGGCCCGTTTCGTCGTGGACGATGCAGTCGGGAATACCACCGGTGTCGGAGCCAACCACGGGAAGCCCACATGCCATGGCTTCGAGGTTCACGATGCCGAGGGGCTCGTAAACAGACGGGGTGACAAAGGTTGTCGACATGGACTGGAGGAAGACCATTTTCTCGTGGCTGAGGTGCTCTTCGATCCAGACGATTCCGTCGCGGTCCTTCTGGAGGTCCTCGACGAGGCCGCGAACTTCATCCGCGATCTCCTTTGTGTCGGGGCGGCCGGCACAGAGAATGACCTGGATTCCCTCGGGAAGCTGGGCGACGGCGCGGAGGAAGTGCGGCACACCCTTCTGGCGGGTGATGCGGCCAACGAAGATGACCGTTGGACGCTCCGGGTCCAGACCGTAGGAACGGAAGTACTCTTCTGCCTCATCCATGGAATCGGGCCGCTTCCAGGCATCGAGGTCGATGCCGTTGTGAATGACCTCGACCTTGTCAGGGTCCACGTTCGGGTAGCTACGGAGAATGTCTTCCCTCATTGCACGGGAAACGGCGACGAGCCCCGCCGCCCCCTCGTAGGCGGTCTTCTCAGCAAAGGACGAGAGTTCGTAGCCGCCACCGAGCTGCTCGCGCTTCCACGGGCGCAGAGGCTCGAGCGAGTGGGCGGAAATGATGTGCGGGATTTCGTACATGAGTCCAGACAGGTGACCCGCAAGGTTCGCGTACCAGGTGTGAGAGTGGGCGATATCGGCACCTTCGACGCCCCCGACCATTTGCAGGTCAACACCGAAGGTCTTGATGGCATCATTGCCTTCCAGCCCGTCGAGATAGTCGTAGCCGTTGACCGTGACGCCGTCGACCAGCCCCGCTTCGCGCGGCCCGTCAAAAGCATGGACGTGGACATCGGCGTGCGCCGCAAGCACCTTGGAGAGCTCAGCAACGTGGACACCGGCTCCACCGTAAATATTGGGCGGGTATTCGCGCGATAGTAAATCAACCCTCATTGGATGCACCTTTCTAGATGTCTGCAACTCCCTCCCCATCGTACCGATGGAAGATAAGAATTTCTGCAAACTCGGTGGTCCCCATCACTGTCTTGGGTATAGTTGTGGTTATGAGATCTAATCCCCGTGTCCTCGCCATTGTCCTCGCCGGTGGGGAAGGAAAACGCCTCATGCCGCTCACAGCTGAGCGCGCAAAACCGGCAGTTCCCTTCGGCGGCATCTACCGACTAATCGACTTCTCGCTATCCAATCTGGTGAACTCCGGGTACCTGAAGATCGTTGTCCTGACCCAGTACAAGTCGCACTCCCTCGACCGTCACGTCGCTAAGACCTGGCCCATGTCGAACCTCCTGGGTAACTATGTCGCCCCCGTCCCCGCCCAGCAGCGCAAGGGCAAGAACTGGTTCCTCGGCTCTGCGGATGCCATCTACCAGTCACTCAACACCATTGAGGACGAACGCCCCGATATTGTTGCCATTCTTGGCGCTGACAACATCTTCCGCATGGACTTCTCCCAGATGATTGAGTCCCACATTGATTCGGGCTTCCCCATGACCGTGGCCGGCATCCGTCAGCCCCTGTCGCTCGCGGACCAGTTCGGTGTCATCGACGCCGATCCGAACAACCCGGTCAAGATGAGGGCCTTCCTGGAGAAGCCGACGGATGCCACCGGTCTTAAGGATTCCCCGAACGAGGTGCTCGCTTCGATGGGCAACTACGTGTTCAACACCGACGTCCTCATCGATGTCCTCAAGGCGGACGCCGAAGATGACAATTCGTCGCACGACATGGGCGGTTCGATCGTTCCGAAGTTCGTGGAAGCCGGCCAGGCCGGTCTCTACGATTTCACCTTCAACGACGTCCCGGGTTCGACCGACAAGGACCGCAACTACTGGCGCGACGTGGGAACGATCGACGCGTTCTACGACTCAAACATGGATCTCATTGCCGTGTCCCCGGTCTTCAACCTGTACAACGACAAGTGGCCGCTCTTCACCGGCTACACGGGCCTTCCCCCCGCCAAGTTTGTGTACGGGCACCACGAGCGGCTCGGGCACGCGCTGGACTCCCTGATCTCCCCCGGTGTCATCATCTCCGGCGGTGAGGTTATGGGCTCTGTCCTATCGCCCCACGTCCGGATTAACTCCTGGTCCTCGGTCCGCAACTCGATCCTGTTCGACAACGTCAACATCGGTCGTAATGCAACGATTTCGAAGGCCATTCTTGACAAGAACGTCAGGGTGGAAGAGGGCGCACAGCTTGGCATCGATCCCGAAGAGGACAAGGCGCGCGGCTACCACGTGACCGAGTCGGGTATCGTCGTCGTTCCGAAAAACACTATTGTGAAGAAATGACGTATCCCAACGAAGGGGACACGGTCCGTCTCGGGCTCGTGTCCCCTCGCCCTTTGTCCCAGGCCTATGTGAGCCACGCCCAGAACTACCTGGCATCCCGCACAACCGGGCTTCGCTTCGAGGAGGTGCCGGTCGAAGGCTTTGCCGCAGCAACCTTCTTCGGTACCGTCACAGGCTCCTTCGAGGGCTGGGAAGATGAGCTTGTTTCCCCTGCCACAGCCCTCCTCATCGACACCGCCCTCACGTGGGGTGATCTCGCCGAGCACGGCCCCGCCCTGATCGTCACCGATGTCGACTCCACCTTTATTCGCGACGAAGTGATCGAGCTCCTTGCCCGCCGGGCGGGCACCGAGGACGAGGTTGCGGCCGTCACCGACCGCGCCATGCGAGGCGAACTGGACTTCGGCGAGTCCCTACGTGATCGCGTGGCAACCCTCAAGGACCTACCGGTCACCGTGATCGATGACGTGGCCAAGGACGTTGTCCTCACCCCGGGCGCCGACACGCTTGTCGAACTCGCCCACGCACGCGGCGCCACATTCGGCCTCGTCTCCGGCGGTTTCACCAAGGTCCTCGACCCGCTTGCGACAAGACTCAAAGTCGACCAGTGGATCGCCAACGAACTTGAAGTAGAAGACAGTCTCCTCACCGGGCGCACCATCGGCCCCGTTGTGGACCGCGAAGCAAAAACCGCGCAGGTTCAGGAATGGGCGGACAGGCAGGGCATCCCGCTCTCCCGCGTTGTCTGCGTCGGTGACGGTGCCAACGATTTGGGGATGCTGGGAGTTGCCGGGCTCGGCATTGCCTTCCAGGCCAAGCCGGTCGTCCGTGAACAGGCCGACGCCAACATTTCCTTCAACCGCCTCGATGCCGTCGGCGCTCTCTTCGGGTGGGCGTAGGCCTCTCACACGCGAGGTCCCACTGAAGCACGCCACGGGCTGCTGACGACAGACATACCGGAACCGGCTCTTCTCTGGGGCCGGTTCCGCTTTCGGTAAGTATCCGAACTAGCGATCATGCTCAGTTCTTGGGCAATTCACGACCGGTTGCCGCCAGTCGTTGGTTCGCGGACCACCGGTTCATGCCGGGATTGTTTGGCGAACGGGAACGAATCTAGTTCGCGAAGATTTCGACGATCTCGGCGGGGCCGTTCCAGTTCTTGAATTCGAGGACGATTGCGGTTGAGGGAGATACTCCCCCGCGGATTTCTTGGGCCCGCTCGCTCTCCGCTCCAAAGATTGCAGCTGCCTGGGAGATCGTGGGTTCGTGACCGACGACAAGAACGGTTTCGGCAGTGTCGGGAAGGGAATTGAGGAGCAGCAGGATTGTCTCGTGGGAACCGAAGTACAGATCGGATTCTTCCCTCACGTCCTCAACGTCGAGCTGGAGGAGTCGGAACGTTTCCTTGGTTCGGGATGCTGCGGAAACAAGCGCAACATCGAATTCGAAGCTGGCGAGGTCCTTGCCTCGGGCCTTGGCCTGTGCCCTCCCCTCGTCATCGAGACGGCGAGCAATGTCGGGCGAGCCACCTGCCGCATTGGCGTGGCGCATGAGAACAAGTTTCATGGGTTCAGCCTAGCGCTTCTCATACCTGCGCTTCTCTCGTTCTCATCGAGGTGGCGTAACCTAGTGGTATGCGTAAACGTGCCGCCAAGATCGTGTCTGTGACATCGGTCCGGCGTGCCCTCGAGGAGGACATTAAGGGCCGGAGCCGACGCTACCTGTTCTCCATGATCGTTCGCATGGTCTGCTTCATTCTTTTCCTGATCATTCCGAGCTGGCCGGTGCGCATTGTTCTTGCGGCCGCCGCCGTTATCATCCCCGCTATCGCCGTCCTCGTAGCAAACGCGGGTCGTGAGAAGGGGCCCGCCCCAACCGTTGTTGAGCAGCAGGGACAGATCGAGCTCTATCGGAACACATCATTGGGGGAAGGAGAGTTCCTCCGATAATGAGCAAATACTCCTTCTTGGCCTCGCCTCGGTGGATCGGCCTCATCATCCTCATGATCCTTGCGTCAATAGTCTGCTACTTCCTTGGTGAGTGGCAGATGGGTCGCTACCACGAGAAGGTTGCGGCAGCCGAGCAGATCAAAGGAACCTGGCACCAGCCCACAACGACGATCGAGCAGGTTGAGGCTGACGAGGACGAGTGGCAGCTGGTGGAGATGACCGGGGAATTCGTACCGGATTCTCAGCTCCTGTTGCGTGGCCGTTCGGTGAGCGGCTCAGCCGCCTACCAAGTCATCAATCTCTTCGTTACCGAGAGTAACGGCGAACCAATCACCGTTATTGTGGATCGCGGATGGATTCCCCGCGTCCAAGCCGACGGCGATGCTGGAGTGGAAGGATTCGTTCCCGAAGCTCCGACCGGAGAGGTGACGATCCAAGCCCGCACTCGACCCTCCGAGGAACCTCATGACAGGGTTCCCGCAGAGGGATACCTATACACGGTCACGCCTGAGAAAGTGGTGGAGGCACTACCGGATTCGGTGACTGCCGGCCTGCCGGAGTTCTTTGATGGTCGGTTCGAACTGTCAGCGGATCAGCCGGGTAGCAATGCCGCGGGTGCACCCCAGCCCTATCCGAAGCCGTCAACCTCGCTTGGCTCCCACCTGGCATACACCTGGGAGTGGCGGTTCTTTGCGGTCGCAGCCCTGGCCGTTGTCCCAATCCTTGCCCGCCGCGAGTCTAAGGAGAACTCGTGGGTGGTTGACGGAGTCGATCTTTCCGAACTTGACCTCACCGATGAGGAGCTGCGGGACCTGGGGCTTCTCAAGGAAACCGAGAGGCCCTCACGCCGCCGTTCCGGCCCGACCGACGAAGAGATCGAGGACAGCATTCTCGACGAGGCCGGTAGCATCGGACGCTGACGACCGCGGCCCCGTCTTTCCACCGTCGTTCTCGACGTCCACGACATCCTCACCACCCACCCCGAGTAACCAGCGCAGTTTCGCGCAACGTTTACTGGTTTTTCGTGCGGGCGGCCCGCTACGTGGCACGGTCAACTATGTAGGAGGGTCGGTCTGTGGCGGACGGAATCAGGCGAGGGCGATGAGTTCCAGGTAGTCGTCCGACCAGAGATCCTCGTCCCCGTCGGGTAGCAGCAGGACCCGTTCAGGGTTGAGAGCTTCCACGGCGCCTTCGTCGTGGCTGACGAGAACAACCGCCCCCTCATACGTGCGTAGCGCACGGAGGATTTCCTCGCGCGAGGCCGGGTCGAGGTTGTTCGTCGGCTCGTCGAGCAGGAGAACATTCGCGGCCGACACGACGAGGGTTGCGAGGGCCAGACGGGTCTTTTCGCCACCGGACAGGACGCCCGCCGGTTTGTTGGCATCATCCCCGGAGAACAGGAACGAACCAAGAACGTTACGAACGTTTGTGTCATCGAGATCGGGGGCGGCTCGCCTCATGTTCTCGTATACGGTCGCACCCGTGTCGATCGTCTCGTGTTCCTGTGCGTAGTAGCCAAGTTTGAGGCCGTGGCCGGGTTGAACCACTCCGGTATCGGCCTCTTCAATGCCTGCCATGATCCGCAGGAGCGTTGTTTTACCTGCACCATTGAGGCCGAGGATGACGACCTTGGAGCCGCGGTCGATCGCCAGGTCCACGCCGGCGAAGACCTCGAGCGAGCCATAGCTCTTCGACAGCTCGTGGCCGGTGAGCGGCGTTTTTCCGCAGGGAGCCGGGGTGGGGAACCGGAGCGCTGCCACCTTGTCGGCAGACCGTTCCGCCTCGAGTCCCTGCAGCATCTTCTGGGCTCGCCTCGCCATGTTCTGGGCAGCCACGGCCTTCGTGGCCTTCGCCCTCATCTTGTCGGCCTGCGCCATGAGGGTTGAGGCCTTCTTCTCGGCGTTGGCCCGTTCTCGGCGGCGTCTCTTCTCGTCCGTCTCGCGCTGTTTGAGGTAGAGCTTCCAGCCCATGGAGTAAACGTCGAGCTCCGCCCTGTTTGCGTCCAGGTGCCACACGTTGTTGACGGTTTCATCGAGCAGTTCGACGGAGTGGGAGATGACAACGAAGCCACCCGAGTAGTTCCTCAGGTAGTCGCGAAGCCACAGGATCGAGTCGTGATCGAGGTGGTTTGTTGGCTCATCGAGGAGGAGCGTTTCGGCCTGGGAGAAGAGGATCCTGGCAAGTTCAACGCGGCGGCGCTGACCGCCGGACAGGGTTTCGAGCGGCTGGTTGATAACGCGGTCGGGAAGACCAAGGGCAGCCATGATCGATGCTGCTTCGGAGTTAGCCGCCCATCCGCCTGCCGCAGTGAACTCTGCATCGAGGCGGACATAGCGTTCCATGGCCTTTTGTTGCTTCGCTCCCGTCATGGTTCCCATGTCGGTTTCGGCCTTGCGAATCCTGCGGATCGTCTCGTCGATCCCGCGGGCGGACAGGACCCTGTCGCGGGTCAGTATGCTCAGGTCGCCGGTGCGGGGATCCTGCGGAAGGTAGCCGATCTCGCCAGAGCGAGTGATGTGCCCCGTGTGTTCAATAACGTCGGAGGTAACGCCCTCCCCGGCGAGGAGGCGGGTCAGGGTGGTCTTGCCTGCACCGTTGCGGCCGACAAGACCAATCCGCATACCCTTGTCGATGCGGAAGTTCGCATCCGTCAGGAGTTCGCGGGTACCGATTCGCATCGAGACGTTCTGGCCAATAATCACCGTGACAGTGTATCCGTAACACCCATCATCCCGCGATCAGGATGCTGGTGATGTGCCGTACCTGTCGGCGGCAGGAACGAGCGCTTCGGTGTTTCAGTACATGGCGGGGGTGATCGCACCGGGGTCGGTGATAGTGGCGTACATGAGTGCCCAGTCGGTGTCTTCGGAGACGGTGAGGACGGCGTAGGGTCGGTCAACGTTGATGATAACGGGCTCTTCCTGGCCCGGTGCAGCACCGGCCTCGCCGATAATTTCGGTGACGGCCGAGGCGGCAATCCCCTCATCGTCAAGCTTGAACGTTGCTTTCTGAACAACGATCTCAACCGAATGCTGCTCCGACTTCGAGAATCCAGCCAGGCCACAACTTTCTTCCTTCGCGTCGATGTTCGGTAAGCCAATATCATCCTTGTACTTAAGGACATCGGTTTGGGCGTCGAAGTCAACCGCGGGAATACGCAGGTGCACATCCGTAGGCTCTCCGGCGTCCTCCAGGTCCCAGTCATCGGCGGTCAGGTCGGCGGGATCGATGACTTCATCCGGGTAGAACACGTAGGTTGTATCGGGTGAGTCCGTTGGCAGTTCCAGGATCGTGCCGCGGTCCGCCTCCCGGGCAGTAACGTTTCCCGGCAGGTAAACTCCGCGCACATCTTCCACCTGACCATCTGAGCTGGTGAACTCGAACGTCGTCTTCGTCGCATCACCCTGCCATTCGGTCTCGTAGTGCATGGCGGTGATGAAACCCGTCGCAGTATTTTCGGGTAGCGGAACGGGTAGCTGGGTTTGGAGGCCGCCGGTTGACTCCTCAACCCACGAGTCAAGGGCAGGCTGGAGATTGGTGAGGGAATCCGAGAACAGGTCCGCATCATAGGATTCGGCAACATTCTCGAGAACGTCCAGCCTCGTATCGGGCACCCCCGTATTGTGTGCAACGGCAGCGCTGAACCCCGTCACGTATTCCTCGCCGCTCTTATTGGCAGGCCGCAAAAGACCCGGATAGATAGTCGACCGCGAGCCGTCCTCCACGCCCAGGAATTCGTTGATTTCGGTGAGTGTCTCGCACTGGGCGCCCTCCCCCGCCATTGCCAACGCATAGCTGAGCGACGCAGGTGAAATGAGGCCGTTGTCCGCGTCTTGCGCCCGCAGGACGTCAATCGAAGATTCCAGCGAGGCATCGGTCGCCCGCTCGTACTCTTCATCAGTGACAACGTGACTGGTTTCGCTATCCGGCGTCGTTGTCTCCTCGCCTTCGGGTTCGTCTGCCGAGGTGCCACATGCGGCAATGGTCAGCAACAGTGCCGTTGGGAGTGCTGTCTTCTTCATCATCTGCTCGTTCCTTTTCGGTCGATCTCGTCTGCTGGTGCCGCGCCCATGCATTGTCCAAACACGGTGCTTGCACGCCCAACGGGTCTGCTTTTGACGTGAGGTATGCCGACTTACGGCAATGCTACCGGCGCGATTTGTTGTTGCGACCTCGATGCGATCTAGTTCCGCACCGTCGGGTCACCGATCATTCCGTAGAGAATCGCCCATCCAGTTTCCTCATCGGCCGTCATCACGGCAAAAGCGCGGTCCACGGCAATGATCTTCGCATTCGTCCCCGACCTATCTGGTGTGAGCGTTTCTCTCCCCGGCTCCACCACATCGCCCACGTGATCGGCTGCGATTCCGTCCACCCCGAACTCGTAGGAAGCATGCTGGCTGGCAAGGCTTCCTACGGCCGAAGCTCCAAAGCCAGGATTCTCGCAACCGGAGGCGAGAAACGATTGGTCCCCAAGATTTTCAACGTTGGTTGTCTCACTTGCGGAAAGGGTCGGGACGGTCAACACAACCTCCTGGCCCTTGCCGGGAATTGCCCAATCGTCGGCCGTCAGATCCCCAAGAGTTCCTGCAACATCCGGATAGTACAGATAGGTGCTGTCGGGTGATGTGGTGGGAAGCTCGAGGATCGTGCCACTATCCGCCTCCCAAGCCAGGGCCGGCAACTCCAGAGCCGGAACCGGCTCCCGCCTGCCGTCCTCAAACTCGAAGTCCAGGGTTGTCACGTCTGCACTCACGCTCCACGTACTCCAGTAAGAAAGATTGAGTAGAACTGAATAGTCGGCAGAAGCCGACAGCGGTGCCGCCAAACCATCGCGACGACCGTCCGACGCATCCAGGGCCCACATGTCAGCCGTTATCCCGATCTCGCTCTCAGGGACCGTCATATGGGATAGGGCGTAGCGTTCCGCGAGATCCGACAGTGCTTCGTTGTCGGCACGTCCCGTCGTCGAATTCGACAGGATCAGCCCGGAGAGCCGTGTCGCATAATCGGCCTCTTCTCGCCCAGCCAGGTCAGCTGCGAGAGACAGGTAGGTGTTTTCCCGCCCTTCAGCGGGTACTCCCAAGGCACTCACCAACGCTTCCTCATTCGTGCAGACCGCACCGGTTCCCGCGATCACCATCGAATAGCTGATCGAAGCTGGTGACACAACGGCATTGCCGCCCTCCTGCCTTCTCTCGTCCACCACTTTCATCGCGTAGTCGAGCGAAGCACGACTAGCGTCGTCCCTAAAGTCTGAGGGGACCTCGGGGTCAGTCGAAGGCGCAACCGTTTCCACAGTCACCGTGACGGTCGGCTCCGGGTCATTGCCACCCGAGCACGCGGATAGGACGACTGTGCTCGCGGCGATCGCCCACACTGCTTGTTTCTTCGACATACCCCTATCTTCACCGCGACAGTCCACTATCGCGACTTGTAACACGTGGACATCTCCCCCGTCCGGTTAGCTGACCGGCGGACGTGGCGGCTCTACTTAGCTGCCACCCACGAAGCAGCACCCTCGCGAAGCCGCAAGGAGAAGCGAGAAGACGACCCTGCGGCCACGCGTGAAGTCTGCACAGGGAAGATGAGCAGTGACCTGATGCTCACCGCGGGCACATTTCCCCGTGTCGCATCACGTTACGAGGGAAAACGGTGCGCACTGTAGCACCTTTGACCTGCGCGACCCACATGCAACCCGTTTTTGCACTTACCCGCAAGGTCGATCCTTCGCACCCAAATCACTGCTTCATACTCGGATCTTTTCGAGGGAAGAAGACACCCAAGCGAGACCCCCCTCCGTTAGCGCGGGTGTTTCGGCCTCGAGCTATTCACCGGTTGGCACGAGACGCGGCACCAGCCGGACAAGGAAGACCATGGCAACGAGTTCGACAAGCGTCTGGGTGACCACGACCAGCGACGCTAGGTCCAAAGCCGGAGGAAGGGCGAGCACAAGCGGAAGTACGACCAGCGAGTTGCGAGTCACCCCGCTGAATACGAGAGCACGCCGACCGGCCACATCCAGACCGGCGACCCTGCCAACGACGGTCCCAACTGCGACCATGATCGCGGCGAAAAGGACAAAGACCGGAACGACGAGAAGGAGGGACCCGAGCCTCTCACTCACCCGCGCTATTTGGGAGGCAACCACGGTGGCTAGCGTGACAACCATCAGCGGCACCATCAAGCCCATGACAGTTGCTCGAACCTTCCCTGCAATCCGCAAGCGGGCCGCAGCAAATTGAGTGAAAGCGGCGGCCGTGAGGGGCAGGGCGATCATGAGGACGAATGCCTCAACGAAAGGCTCGAACTCTACGGAGCCGACAAAGTCCGAGCCAACGAAATGCCACAAATACAGTGGTAGCAGGAACATCTGGGCAATCATGAGTAACGGAGTGGCCGCCAAGAGCCGCTCCGCGTCGCCGCCCGCAAGGCCAGCAAAGACAATAACGTAATCGATGCAGGGGGTTAGGAGCACGAAAAGTACGCCGACAAGGAGGACCTGGTCATTCGCGACAATCTGCGTCAGTGGCCACACAAGGAGCGGAACGAATGCGAAGTTCGTGACGAGAATAGTCGACAGGAAACGCCAGTCTCTGAATGCTCGGCCGATCCGTCCAAATGGAATGCCGAGAAACGTGGCGTAGAGCAACAGCGCCAACACAGGATGGATCGCGAGCTCTGCCGGGTATGCAACCTCGGGCCAGGCCAGCCCGACCAAACCACCGAGAACGAGCCCGGTAATGTAGAGCACAACCTGATGCTCCTCCATCCAGTTCACGACCGGCCGCATGCGCATCCCATCCGATTCTCACTGTATTTACTTGACACTGGTCAATTAAACACTAGGCCTAAGCGTCGATTGCCGGCCATGCCGAGAGCCCTCGCGTTGCCGAACGAACAACGAAGTCACGCAACAAATCTGACTCCGGCACATCCTTTGCGCTCTTATTAACCGGCCCGCGCCCGCTCATCGCAGTAACGTCACAACTCAATCGAGCTCCATGATCCGATCAAGGCCCACGACCCGATCAAGCTCCGCGATCCAATCGAGCACGGCACCCCGGCGACTCCTTGCAGCGCATCCCCCTATCGAAGCTGGCCACCCAGCCCACGCCCGTTCGAAGCACACACCTGCCTCGCCAGGAACCTGCACTGTGGCATGGCGCAAAACCGCAAAGGAAAGGTGGGCAGTGACCTGACGATCGCTGCCCACCCAGGGTACTTTTACCTGCGTCTCGTTACTTCACGAGGGAACGCAGCACGTACTGGAGGATGCCTCCGTGACGGAAGTAGTCGGCCTCGCCGGGGGTATCGATGCGGACAACAGCGTCGAAGGTAACCTCTTCGCCGTTCTCCTTGACTGCGACAACCTTGACGGTCTTCGGGGTCGGGCCATCGTTGATGGCGGTGATGCCCGAGATTGAGAAGGTCTCGGTGCCGTCCAGTCCGAGCGAGTCGGCGGTCTTGCCAGCCGGGTACTCGAGGGGCAGGACACCCATGCCGATGAGGTTCGAGCGGTGAATGCGCTCAAACGACTCGGTGATGACTGCCTTGACGCCGAGGAGGGACGTGCCCTTCGCGGCCCAGTCGCGGGACGAACCGGAACCGTATTCCTTGCCGCCGAGAACGACGAGCGGAACACCGGCCTCGCGGTATGCCTCGGAGGCGTCGAAGATCGACTCCTGCTCACCGGTCAGCAAGTTCTTCGTGTAGCCGCCCTCAACGTTGTCGAGAAGTTGGTTACGCAGGCGGATGTTCGCGAACGTACCGCGAATCATGACCTCGTGGTTACCGCGGCGCGAGCCGTAGGAGTTGAAATCCTTGCGCGCAATGCCGTGGTCCGTCAGGTAGCGACCCGCGGGCGAGTCAGCCTTAATTGCACCTGCCGGGGAGATGTGGTCGGTTGTGACCGAGTCACCCAACTTGGCAAGAACCCGCGCACCGACGATGTCCTCAACCGGCTCGGGCTCGAGGCCCATGCCGTCAAAGAACGGTGCCTTGCGGACGTAGGTGGAGTCGTCTTCCCACACGAAGGTGTTGCCCTCCGGGGTGTCGAGCGAGCGCCAGCGCTCGTCGCCGTCGAAGACCGAACCGTAGTTGCGGGTGAACATGTCGGAGTCGATCGTGGCGTCGATCGTCTGCTGAACTTCTTCCTGGTTCGGCCACACGTCGGCGAGGAACACGTCGTTGCCGAGGTGGTCCTGACCGAGGGGCTCGTTGTCGAAGTCGAAGTCCATCGTGCCGGCCAGTGCGTAGGCAATGACGAGCGGCGGGGACGCCAGGTAGTTCATCTTGACGTCGGGGTTGATGCGACCCTCGAAGTTACGGTTACCGGACAGCACCGACACAACCGTGAGATCTTCCTCGTTGACAACGCGGGAGATGTCCTCGGGGAGCGGGCCGGAGTTACCGATGCAGGTGGTGCAACCGTAGCCAACAAGGTTGAAGCCGAGCGCTTCGAGCGACGGCCACAGGCCGGCCTTTTCGTAGTAATCGGTGACAACCTTCGAGCCGGGAGCCATCGAGGTCTTCACCCAGGGCTTCGACTTCAGGCCCAGGTCAGCGGCCTTCTTAGCAAGCAGCGCCGCCGCCATCATGACCTCGGGGTTCGAGGTGTTCGTGCAGGACGTGATCGAGGCAATGACAACATCGCCGTGATCGAGGGTCGTCTTCGTGCCATCGGGCATCGTAATTGACACCGTGCGGTGCGGACGGGTCGCTGCCTTAACTGCGACCTCGCGGGAGTCACCCTCAACGGAGTGGCCCTCGGGCGAAATTGGATCGGACGCATCCATCGTCGACGCGATCTCGCGGTCGAGCTCGGTCGGCTCCACGCCCTTGCCCGAAATGTAGTCGGGCAAGGTGCCCGCGAAGGATTCCTTCGACTCGGACAGCGGGACGCGGTCCTGGGGACGCTTCGGGCCGGCAATCGACGGAACAACCGTCGACAGGTCCAGTTCGAGGTACTCCGAGTACTCGGACTCAACCGACGGATCGTGCCAAAGGCCCTGCTCCTTCGAGTAGGACTCGACGAGAGCAATCTGCTCTTCGCTACGGCCGGTTAGGCGCATGTACGACAGGGTGACGTCGTCAACCGGGAAGATTGCGGCCGTGCAGCCAAACTCGGGCGACATGTTGCCGATCGTGGCGCGGTTGGCGAGCGGAACCTCGGCCACGCCCTCGCCGTAGAACTCAACGAACTTGCCGACAACGCCGTGCTCACGGAGCTTCTCGGTGATCGTCAGAACAACGTCGGTTGCGGTTGCACCGGTGGGGATCTCGCCCTTGAGCTTAAAGCCAACAACGCGCGGGATCAGCATGGAAATGGGCTGGCCGAGCATCGCTGCCTCGGCCTCGATGCCACCAACGCCCCAACCGAGCACGCCGAGGCCGTTAACCATCGTCGTGTGCGAGTCGGTGCCGACACAGGTGTCCGGGTAGGCAACGGTCTTGCCGTCTTCCTCGGATGCCATCGTCACGCGTGCCAGGTACTCGATATTGACCTGGTGGACGATACCGGTGCCGGGCGGGACGACCTTAAAGTTCTCGAAGGCTCCCTGGCCCCAGCGCAGGAACTGGTAGCGCTCACCGTTACGCTCGTACTCGCGCTCCATGTTGAGCTCGAGAGCCTGATTGGTGCCGAACACGTCAATCTGGACCGAGTGGTCGATGACCAACTCGGCCGGGTTCAGCGGGTTAATCGACTCGGGGTTACCACCGAGCTCGACGACTGCCTCGCGCATGGTTGCCAGGTCGACGACACAGGGAACACCGGTGAAGTCCTGCATGACAACGCGGGCCGGGGTGAACTGAATCTCGTCGGACGGCTCAGCATTCGGGTCCCAGTTTGCCAGGGCATTGATGTGGTCCTTGGTGACGTTCGCACCGTCCTCGGTGCGCAGCAGGTTCTCGCCGAGAACCTTCAGGCTGTAGGGCAGCTTGTCAAGACCGGGAACCGCGTCGAGACGGTAAATATCGTATTCCTTCTCCCCGACGCTCAGGGAGGCTTTTGCTCCAAAACTGTCAACGCTCACGTTAACTCCTCAATCCAAGCGGCCGAAACCGCGATATCTCGATTTCAAGATATCTCATTTGGAGCCCTACGACAACCGAAGACCCGCCGCACTTTGCTCAAGTTACGACATAATCCAGTACTCAAATTGTGCCGGAGGGCCGCTCCTGCCAGTGTTTCACGAGGCTCCCAATGTCGGACACCCTTTGCACAAAACGTGCAGGTACTCCCCCAGTCAATCGCACGTGACCAGACATCAGGAACCGCCTGCCTTTCAGCAACATTGAGCGCACTAATTCAGCTTCGGTGCCCGCCCCGGCTGGGACCGAAGCCCGTCCCAGGTTGGGGCCGATGCCGCGGTTCTACACAGTTCACGCGCACAGTTCACCTAGCCTCAGACCTGTCCGCTTGCCGGGGCCCGCTCATGAGCTTCTGTCTCATGAGTGGACTCCGCGGCTAGCTGAGAATCGTTACCGCCTCGATGTGCATGGTGTGCGGGAATAGGTCGTAGGAGGCAAGCGACTGGACGGTTCGACCTTCTTCGACCATCGCGGAGACGTCGCGTGCCAGGGCTGCGGGATCGCAAGACACAAGAGCAATGGCTTGAGCATCCGATGCTGCGAGTGCCTTGGCCCCTGGAATGCCGAGCCCGGACCGGGACGGATCGGCAATGACAACGTCGGCTCCCCTGGAGCCTTCGGCCAATACCTTGGCATTGATCGGGCTCTGCGTGATCTTCGCATCGGGCGCGTTGCGCTTGGCGTCCCTCACAGCGCCGGCATTGCCTTCCCACATGCGGACCGCACGCGCCTGCTTCGTAAGCGGCAGCGTAAAGAGGCCGGCTCCACCGTAGAACTCGGCAACGCGATCGCTCTTGCGCAGGCGGGCGCCCTTGATGACGGCGTCGAGCAGAGTGACGGGGGCCTTCTCGTGGGTTTGCCAGAAGCCTGTGGCGGTTACTTCCCACGTGTAACCGGCGGCCCTCTCCATCACGCGGGAGGAGGTCTTCTGCCCCGGGGCCCGGTAGACGTCCTTACCGACGGCTACGGCGGGGCCCTGCCCGCTCGGTGCAAGGATGCGGACGCTATCGCCGGGCTGCCAGGTCCCCGTCCAGGCTTCCTGGTCGGCAATAATGTCGTTGATTGCGGGAGCCGCAAGCGGCATGGAATCGATCGGGACCAGGGTGTTGGTGCCGTGCGCATACATGGCGAGCTTGCCGGACTCGTCCACCTCGAGGTCAAGCCGGGTTCTCGTGCCAAGGCCCGGGCCGACCTCGTTGACCTTGACGGTCAGGCCACCCTGCTTGAGGTGGTCTGCGAGGCCTCCCCCAAGGTGGTCGATCGCGTCGTTGAGGACCGCGGTCTTCCAATCGAGTTGCGCGGAGCGCTTGAGGTAGCCAAGCTCGGCGCCGCCGGCAACGTCCCAGATATGAGGGACACGATCGGCGGACGGCTCGTGCACGGCGGTTACCGTGCCGCGCCAGGGCTTTTGGGTGTCATCGATTTCTATTTCGACTTTCTCTCCGGGGGCTGCGCCCTCGACGAGAACGATGCGTCCGTCGATTCTTGCCAGGGTGTATCCCCCGTGAACCGGCTGGCCTGCCTCGATGTCAATTCTCACTGTTCTTCCACGTCTTCCAGCTGGTAGGGGACCTCGGCCACGATCACTCCGGGCTCGAGCTTAAGTTCTGACAATAGCGCCGGAGTCGAGTGCCGCACAAAGAACCGTTGCCAAGCGGCGGATGAGGACACGACTCTCGGGGCATAGATGATGACAATATCGCGCGGAGAGCCCGCGCGGAGCGAGCGAACATGCTCAATGACCGGTCGGCGTGCCGCGCCCCTGGGGGTGCCAAGAATCCTGAGCTCCACCGGCATCTCCGCCTCTGTCCAGTCCCGACTCAATGCCTCGGTCGTTGCCGGGTCAACGTCAACCACAAGACCGGTTAGCGTCGACGGACGGGTGGCGCGGGCGTAGGTGATGGCCTGCAGCGTGGGCCTGTCGAGTCGCTCAACGAGGACGATGGCGTGGACGCGTGTTGGGAGGGTCCTACCTTCGGTCAGGTCGCTGGCCGCAAGGGTTTTGCCGATCTTGCCCCGACCCCGGCGCTGTGCGAGTAGGACAACACTGGGAACCGCAAGAACGAGAACGGCAATGAGTGTGTGCCCCGGTTGCACAACGGCCGAGATGAGGATGATAACAAGCGCCATGACACCGAGGAGCAGGCCCCAGCGGATTGATGCCTTCGCGCCATTGCGTTCGGCGAGAACAGTCGAGTCCCGCCGAACTTTCCGACCCCGTGCCACCAGCGCCGCCATGGTCATCACGAAGCAGGCAAAAAGGATAAGGACGAGGCTCGTTGAAACGCCAAGAGAGGTCTCGGCAAAGTATGCGGCACCGGCACAGAGAACCGCGATGATGGAGACCACGAAGCGCCTCGGCGCCCTCGCATCCGCCGCCGCCATTTGCCTTGGCAGAATCCCGTCGGTAGCCAGGGAACGCAGGAGCAGATTCACTTGCGAGTATGCGGCAAGCCCGATAGCGAGCCCTCCCGCACAGAACGCAATTCCCGCAACGGCAGCCGCCACCCCGCCAAGGAACATCTCCGCCATCACCAGGATCGGTGAAAGCCGGGTCGTGGGTGACAGTGTGGCAATCTGGACGAGGTAGATCGTTGCCGTGATGAGAAGCAGCGTCGGAATAAGGACCTTGAGGAGGGCTCGGACCTCGATCCTTCTCGTGGTCGCCTCACCGAAGGATCGCTCCGTCATAAGCCCAATAAGCGCCGCCGGTAGGCAAGCGCCCAGGGCGGCCTCTCCGAGCGGCCACGACACCCCAGCATTCGTCGACGTCACCGCTATACCGCCCGCGGCGTGGCCTGCGCTATCGATCCCGTCAACGAGCTCGAGGAAGAGCCCGGCAACGAGAACAGCAACGATCGCAAGCGCTGCCGGGACCATGGCAAAAAACAGGGTTCGCGACCGGGGTTGCCAGCCAGCGAAGGACGGGACCGCGAGAACAAGAATGACAATCGACTGAATTACTGGAACCGACGCGGTTTCAAGGTTCAGCAGGTGAACGAACGAGGTCACCGCGAATCCGACGGCCAGCACAACAACGAGAACGTAGCCGACAAGCTTGGCGGCTGCGGCGACGACCGAGAGGTTGTCGGAGACGTAGCGAGCAACCAGCTGGTGGTCGGCGGTGCGCTGCACAACCTTTGTCAGCAGATGGTAGCCGGCACCTATACCGATGAGGACAACCAGTCCGATAGCGAGGGCGCCCCAGTACCGTTCCGACATGGTCGCGCCAAGCCCCGCACGCGTGATCGACAGCGGGGTCTGAATAAGAGCGAGGAAGGCGAGACCGATCGTGGTGACGATCCGGAGCCGCCGGAATTCACTCGGTGCGGATGCGACATTCATAATGGATTCAGGCTACGCCACGCGGCCCGGTGCGGTAGCGTAACATACCGTGCACTACGTCATTATGGGATGTGGTCGGGTGGGTGCCACGCTCGCAATTGAGCTGAGCGAACGCGGTCACTCCGTCTCCATCATTGATCAGGACTCCGAGGCCTTCTCCCGGCTCCCGGACGATTTCTCGGGCCAGCAGGTTACCGGGGTTGGCTTCGACCGCGAAGCTCTCGAAGAGGCTGGTATTGCGGAAGCTGAAGGCTTCGCCGCCGTCTCCTCGGGCGACAATTCGAACATCATCGCTGCCCGCGTGGTACGCGAGACATTCGGCGTATCCAACGTTGTTGCCCGCATCTACGATCCCGAACGAGCCGCCATCTACGAACGGTTCGGAGTGCCAACTGTTCCCACCGTGTCGTGGACAACCGATCAGGTCATGCGCAGGCTTATCCCCCTGCCCGCACAGGTTGAGCTCCGCAATTCCACGGCCGACCTATCCGTCTACCACGTCCAGGTCGGCGAGTCGTGGCTTGGTCGGTCCATCGGAGAGCTCGAAGACCTGCTACCGCTCAGGGTGGCTTTCCTCGTACGCGGCGGCGAGGGAGTTCTCCCCCGCTACGACACCGTTATCCAGCAGGGCGACGAAGTGAGAGTGGCCGCCTCCCCCACTCATATTCGCAGGATCGAAGCGGTCCTCGCGGACGGCCCGTCGGAGGTGACCGAATGAAAGTCATCATTGCCGGAGCCGGATCCGTCGGTCGTTCAATTGCTCGCGAGCTATCCTCCCAGACTCATGACATCACCCTGATTGATAAAGAACGCTCCGCAATGAGAGTGGCCTCCGTTCCTGACGTCGAGTGGCTCCTCGCCGATGCCTGCGATCCGAAGGCGCTCTCGGAAGCCGGGATCGACGAATGCGATGTCATTGTCGCGGCTACCGGAGACGACAAGTCGAATCTTGTGGTCTCCATGCTCTCCAAGCTTGTTTACGGGGTTCCGCGGGTCATTGCTCGCGTCAACAACCCCCGTAACGAGTGGTTGTTCGACGAGAACTGGGGCGTCGACGTACCGGTGTCAACGCCCCGCATCATGACGTCGCTCGTTGAGGAAGCCGTCTCCGAAGGCAACCTGGTGAAGATGGCGAACTTCCACCGGTCGGGGGCTTCTCTTTTCCAGACTAACCTGCCGGACAGCGCACCCGTGGTAGGCCTATCAATCGGTGAAGTAGTCCTCCCGCCGGGAGCCGTTCTCACCACGGTTGTGCGCGACGGTCAGCCGCTCCCAGCCGAACGAGACCTCACCCTGGAAGCCGGCGACCAGGTCCTCATCCTGCTATCCGAAGAGGCCGAGCTCGACCTCGACCTCATCGGTGAACTCATGGGCTCCGGCGGCCCCGACGACGAAGACATCGACGACGAGTAAAGCCCCACCCCGTAGCAACAAGCTCAAGCAATTAAGAACGGCATTGACCCCACGGGACAGAAGACCTGTGGGGTCAATGCGCTGCGTATGGTGTCAATCGTTGGCAGAGCCATGCAGACGACGGTGAAACTTAGCGGTCTCTACGAATTCGGTGCGGAGGATGAATCCGGGTGGTTCGCCGGGTCGCGCGGGGCCTCTTCGACTCGCTCCGAGGCACGATCACCGCGCTCGACGTGCCGAGTATCTGACCCCGCCTCGCGGTGCTCGCCTTCTGCCCGGCCTGCCGTGGGTGCCAGGACCTCGGAAGGTTCGCGACAGAGCATCCAGGTAAGCCAGGCGACGATGGCGAAGAGGAAGGGGCCCATGACGATACGGGCGATGCCGAGGGCACCGACCTGATCGTCAGCAAGGTAAAGCGGTAGCTGCACGGCGAGGCGGAGCCCGAAGAGTCCGACCCAGAGCCAGGTGGCCGTATAGTAGCGGCGCTTCCGGGAGGCCTGTTCGGGGTCCGTGCGCCACGACTGATCCTCGCCACGCAGCAGTGCCACGGCAACGCCGATGAGTGGCCAGGTGGCAATGAGGGAAATGAGAAAGACGGCAAGGTAGGCGCCGTTGGTCCACAGTCCCATCGCAAAATAGTTCTCGGCCTCTCCGGAACGCCACGCCCAAATACCCGAGATGGCAACACCGAAGGCACCGCCAAGAGCGGGCGTGATGTCGATGCGCTGGATCAGGCGGATCGCGAGGCAGATAACGACGACGGCAATGGCCGTGCCAACGGCGGGAACAATTTCACTGGTGACCAGGAAAACGATGACAAAGAGAACGGAAGGCAGGACGGCCTCCGCGAGGCCGCGGACACCGCCGACGGCCTGCCATACCGAGAAGTCCTCGGCAACGACGGAAGCTATGCCCGTCTTTTTGGCCGGCGTTTCATCCGGGACGGTGTTGTCCGGGTTATCTCGCTCGCTCATGAGGCATCCGCTTTCAGCCAGTAGATGGGGTTGTAGATAACGGGGTGGTCACCCGCGACGATCTTGCCACGCGCAGTCATGTGCCGGCCGACCCGGAAGCCCGGGAGGGACCGGTGGCCGACGAAGACGAGGTCGACGGTCAGTTCGTCATTGGCGAGCCGCACTTTGAAGGTGGGATGGAAACCCACTGCCGGGAGTGTCAGCGCCTGGATCCTGCCCGTGATCTCGACCTCACCGGCGATCCTCACGCAAGCTCCGGAAGCTCCGGCCCGCGCGGCTTCTTCACTGGAACCTTGCCGAGCTTCTCTTCGACACGCTGCTGAGCTGCCTCCGGCATATCCAAAGCCAGAAGATCCCGGACGGGATGAGCCTCGGAGCCGCGATCGACCACGACCTTGCGCAGGTAGTCGTAGATGGCTTCGCGAGTCTCGGTGTTCATGACGGCTTGGCCTTCCACCGCAGCGCGGAGGAACCAGCGGGGGCCGTCGACGCCAATGTAGCGGACGTGTCGGACTTCGTTGACGTCCTTCTTTGGAATGGTGGCCTCCACCTCGGGACCAAACGGGCCCTCGCGGAAGTTCGCGCTGCCGCCATCCTTGGTAATGGAGTCAACCATTTCGTCGCGCACGTCGGGCCACAGGCCAGCGGTCTTCGGTGCCGCATAAACGTTGAGGGTCAGCGAGGAGCCGAGCATTTGAACAAGTGCTCCCATGGCTGCACGGGTTCTCTTGTTGATCGTGAACTGGACGCGGACGCCCTGTTGCTTCGGGAGGTAAAGCACGCCGAAATTGTGCATTCCCTCAACGGAGGGTGCCTCCGCAATGTCGAAGGGGCCGTCGGTTGCTGGAGTTTCTACCGCCGACTCCGCCGATTCCTGAGCCGAGTCCGCCACTGCGGGCTCAGCGCTCTGCCTCTTCTTACGAGAGAAAAGTCCCAATGGTCGCGCCTTTCAGTCTTGAACGGTACTACCCTACCAATCAGATAGGTTTGTTGGTGATGCCCGGAGGTGGGATCCTGGAAAGGTGACGTACTTTTCAGAGAAGCTAACCCCGAAGGCTTCCGTTCTTATTTCCGCTGCCGTTATTGCCGGGATGCTCGGCCTTCTTGGGCTCCCGTTTTCGCTGACCGCCACCTACATTGCGATCGTGGCACTCGCCATCATTGTCCCGTTTGTCCTGTGGGCCATGTCCCCCAAGGTCCGGATCGTCCAGGCGGGCAATGGACCGACCGGGATTGCGTTGCAGTGCGGCCGGGCACACATTGACCTCGCCCATCTGGGCGAGGCCTATGTACTAGATGAGGATGGGATGCACGAACGGCTCGGAGTCGAATCCTCCGGCCGGGACTTTGTCTGCTACTCCCCCTGGGTTAAAACCGGGGTCGTGATCGACAACATTGACGACGCAGATCCCATTGAATCCTGGGTGATCTGCTCCCGCCGTCCCGACCGGCTTGTCGAATCTCTTAAGACGCACACTCCGAGCAGATAAGCATTCCGTCCTTCTCGTAAGCCAGCTGGCTACGGTGGTGGACGAGGAAGCACTCTGAGCACGTGAACTCATCGGCCTGTGCCGGGAGAACCGAGACGGACAGCTCAACGTTCGACAGGTCAGCGCCCGGAAGCTCATAGGAATCCGCGGCCTCGGCCTCGTCAACATCAACCGAACCGGACTGCGAGCCCGAGCGGCTGGTCTTCAGCTGCTGGAGGGAATCCTCCTCCATGTCTTCGTCGCGCTTGCGAGGTTCATCGTAATCTGTCGCCATTATCTACGCTTCCAAACCCTAGGTACGCTACCTACTTGGTAGCGGGGACATTATTGCCCCATTGGTGCGAATTATGCAAGTCCCGAAATGGCGGAGTCAAGACAGCCCGCTAGAATGGTGAACACTCCGTGAAGATTGCCCGCTTTTTATGTCCTGAGCTGGCACTCTAGGAGGAGATGTCATCTAGGAGGCCACATATGCTCGAGCTCGAGTTCCTCGGGATTCAGCCCGACGGAAACACCATGACGCTGAACGACTCGGACGGGAACAGGTACTCGTTGCCCATTACCGACGAGCTTCGCGGAGCCCTGCGCCGCGACCGCGTCCCGAGCCCGACGGAGGAGCCAAAGCCCATGTCCCCCAGGGATATCCAGGCCCACTTCCGGGCGGGCCGGTCCCTCGAAGAGCTGTCCGAACTAACAAACATGCCGATCTCCCAGCTCTCCCCCTACGAGTATCCGATTCTCGCCGAACGCGAATACGCGGCGAACCAGGCCCGCGCCTATCGGATCGGTCACGAGATCGGCTCCCTCACCGTCGAGGAACTCGTCACATCTCGCCTCAAGTCTCGCGATGTGAACCCCGAAGCGATCGAATGGGACGCCAAACGCGAAGTTGGAAAGAACTGGGAGCTGACCGCCACGTACACCGTTGCGGGCCGCGAAACAAGGTCCGTGTGGACCATCAACCAGTCGACAAGCTCCCTGACGGCTCTCAACGACGAAGCCCGCTGGCTCTCTGAAACCGAGATCCCCGTCAAGGATTCCCCGTGGCGCCCCCTGGCACCCTCCCCCGCTTCCTCACCTTCCCGCGTGGAAGACGAGGACGTTGTCCTGCAGAGCGCAGAGACCTCACCCGAGGCGAAGGACGACCCCGGAGAGTCCATCGTTTCCATGCTTGACACGCTGTCCGCCCGCCGCGGAACAAAGCAACCGATTGTCATGGAAGATGACGAGTTCCCACCCGCCGCTCATCCCCCGGCTTCCCGCCCTGAGGAAGCGACGGACGCAACCATACTTTCCCTGCCACCGCGCCCGAGCAGAGCCTCTCGCTCCGCCTCCGCCGCTGAGCCGACGCAGGACTCTATGCCGTCGGCAGCCACCGCGCCCGGAGCCGAGGCCGACTCAGAAGTTACGGACAAGCAGGCGGAAGACACCGCGAACGAAACGACCGACGAAGCACAGTCTTCCCAGTCCGCGGCGGAAGCCGAGGCAACGACGGAGACTGCGAAGGAAGAGAACAAGGCAGAGGGCAAGTCCGACGAAGGCGACACTCTATTCTCGGAGTCCACACCGCCCAAGCCCAAGAAGAAGCGCGGCGGCAACCGTCCCGCCATGCCGTCCTGGGATGAGATCGTCTTCGGACACCCCAAGAAGTAGCGCGCCACTCACTCGATCATGTCCCCCTGTGCCTGTCACCGATAGAAACAGGGGGCATTCTCATTCCCGCGGCCAGCAATCACTCACCTTTGCGGACGAGTGGGCACGTTCTGCTGCTTATCCGGGACCGTCATGGGTTAGCGAGAGCACTTAGTCATTCGCGCGCACCATGTGGACGCGTTCAATTAGTGCGTTACCTAGAGAGACGGGCGTTAGCTGGGTATCTCAAAAGTAATGCCGTCGCATGCCAACGAATACCTCAGCCGTTAGGCCTTGAGATCTCCCGCTTTCGATCTCCCCCGCCCGCGCATGATGTGAGCTATCGAGACCGCCTTTCAGGAGTGCCGGGGCTATTCGCCCGGCCCACCGAGCGGCAACGCATCTTCCGTCAGCGCCGTGGCACGAACAGAGGCCGCTGTCATCGCACGGAGGTGGTGCTTTCGGCACAGCACCTCGTAACCAACATTGTCTTTTGAGCCGGTGTCGCCGACGACGATCTGTTCACCCTCGGTCACCATGAGGCCGTTAACGGTTCGAGCATTGTGTGTGGCTCGTGCGCCGCACCAGCACAGGGCTTCAACCTGAAGTCTTTCGACCCTGTCCGCCAGTTCCATCATGCGTGCCGAGCCCGGGAACAGGGCCGTACGGAAATCGGTGGTGATACCGAAACCGAAGACGTCGATATCGATTTCGTCAACGATTCTGGCAAGCTGCTCGACCTGGTCGATCGAATAGAACTGGACCTCGTCGCACACGAGAAAATCGACGCGGTCCCCCGCCATGCGACGATCCGTGATGAGCTTCCAAATGTTGGTGCCGGGACCGACCTCGATCGCTGGGACGTCGAGCCCGAGGCGGGAGGAGAGTCTGCCTTCGCCCGCACGGTCATTGCGGGAGAAGATAAGCCCCTGCAGGCCACGAGCATTACGGTTGTAGGCCAGTTGCAGGGCAAGGGTCGATTTGCCGCAGTCCATCGTTCCCGAGAAGAAGACGAGCTCGCTCAAGAAGTAACCTCCACTAGGCACGGAACATTCATTTCCTCATCGGTTAGCGACCCGTGCAGGCCGATAATGCTGAGGGCTCCCGCGCTCATAAACCGGGAATCTCCGATGCCAAGTCTGCCATGAGAGAAGGCAACGACGTCTCCAATGGCGGAGCGGGTCTGGTCACTTACTCGGCCGAGCAGGCCCGAAGCGATCCACTCTTCCTTCGTGTACACGAGGGCTCGATCACCCAAATATTCTCGCCACCGGCCCGCCACCGCATCCGCTTGTTTCGTGTACACCTGGGTGGCACGTTCCTCACCGGCAACAAGGTCAACGCCCTCGGCAAGTGCCGGGACCGCGGCAATATCGATTCGTTCTTCCACGTCAATCATGCCGTGATCGGCGGTCACAATAATGAGAGTGTCCGCCGGGGCCTGCCGGGACAGTCTGGCCAGCCCTCCGTCAAGCAGTTCGAGCTCTGCGATCCACTGATCGGACTGCCAGCCCTTACCGTGCCCGGTATGGTCAAGCTCGCCCCAGTACAGGTACACCAGATTCGTGGTTGTAAGAGCCGCCAGAGCTCCATCAACGCGGTCGTCGAGGGTTTCACCAACGACGGGGCGTCCGCCCCGCCACGCGGCGTTTGTCAGCCCTGAGCCGACGAACTTGGCGGGTTGGACAACCGCCAGTTCCATGCCCGCTTCCACGAGGCTCTCGGCAATCGTTGGGCGGGTCTGCCAGTCCTCGGCCCTCAAGTCCGTGTTCCAGGAGATGAGGTTGAAGGGCTCGCCCGTGCGGGGGTCTCTTAGCGAATAGCCGGCCATGGCGGTCTGCCCCGGGAAGAGGCCGGTGCCGAGCCCGGTAATGGCAGCTGCGGTTGTCGATGGAGAGACCGTGCGGATGGGATCGGGGCTATTCGCAAGTCGCCGACGCAGGTAGGGCGCGTGCCCCGTTCTTGCAGTCAGGTTTGCGTGCCCGAGGCCATCGACAAGAACAACGATCACTCGTTTTGCATCTGGTAGGCCCAGCCGGGCCTTGGAGGCTGCCGTATCGAGGCCGGGCAGGTTCTGCGCAAGGACGCCGACCGCACCGGCCAGCACATCAGTCACGCGGGGAGTCATGAGAGCAAGCTTAGCGGGTGAAAGTCTCCACGAAGTGAGCGTCGCCTCGCCGGAAGCGGTCCCGCGTCATGGAACAATAGTCGAATGGCAAGAAGCAAGAACACGGGAATACCCACCGATATTGTCGAGAACATCGTCGATATCGACGTGTCGGAAGAAATGAAAGGCTCCTTCCTGGAGTACGCCTACTCGGTGATCTACTCCAGGGCCCTGCCCGACGCAAGGGACGGTTTCAAGCCCGTCCAGAGGCGCATCCTCTTCCAGATGGACCGCATGGGTCTGCGACCCGACCGCGGCCACGTCAAGTCATCCCGCGTCGTTGGCGACGTCATGGGTAAGCTTCACCCGCACGGCGATGCCGCCATCTA
This sequence comes from Flaviflexus sp., assembly GCF_052087705.1. Lineage (NCBI taxonomy): Bacteria > Bacillati > Actinomycetota > Actinomycetes > Actinomycetales > Actinomycetaceae > Flaviflexus > Flaviflexus sp. The sequence goes on from NZ_JBQCYC010000003.1 coordinate 146,640, forward strand.
CGACACGATGGTCCGCATGGCGCAGCCGTTCACGCAGCGCCTGCCACTCATCGACGGCCACGGCAACTTTGGATCACTCGATGACGGCCCGGCAGCCTCCCGATACACGGAGGCGCGCCTCACCGAAGCGGCTCTTGCCATGACCGCAGACCTCGACGAAGACACCGTCGACATGGTCCCCAACTACGACAACTCATACCTGCAGCCGGAGGTACTACCGGCAGCTATCCCGAACCTGCTCGTGAACGGCGCCACCGGCATTGCCGTCGGCATGGCGACAAACATGCCTCCCCACAACCTCGGTGAGGTCATCTCGGGTGCCAAGCACCTTCTCAAGAATCCCGATGCCACACTCGACGACATCATGCGGTTCATTCCCGGGCCGGACCTGCCGGAAGGCGGCAAGATCGTTGGCCTCACCGGAATTCGGGACGCCTACGAGACGGGTCGCGGCAGTTTCAAGACACGCGCCACAACAAGGATCGAGAACGTCACAGCCCGCAAGAAGGGCATTGTTGTCACCGAATTACCCTACCAGGTTGGTGCCGAGAAAGTCATCGAGCGGATCAAGACTGCCGTCCAGTCGAAAAAGATCGAAGGCATCACCGCCGTTCAAAACCTCACCGACCGTCATCACGGCCTCAGGCTCGTCATCGAGCTGAAGAACACGGTTAATCCCGACGCGATCCTCGCGAAGCTGTTCAAGCTGACGCCAATGGAGGACTCGTTCGGGATCAACAACGTTGCCCTGGTAGAGGGAACGCCTCAGACACTGGGTCTCCTTCCGCTCCTGCGAGTATTTGTCAATCACCGCATCAATGTCACAAAACGCCGCACCGGCTTCCGACTTGGCAAGGCAAAGGACCGCCTGCACCTCGTCGAGGGCCTCCTCATTGCGATCCTCGACATCGACGAAGTCATTGCCGTTATCCGGTCGTCGGACGACACTGCGGCAGCCCGTGAGCGGCTCATGGCTGTCTTTGACCTGTCCGAACTCCAGGCCGACTACATTCTTGAACTCAGGCTCCGCAGGCTCACGAAGTTCTCTCGCATCGAGCTGGAAACAGAGCGTGACGAACTTCAGAAGTCCATTGCGGATCTCGAGGAGATCCTGGCGTCCGAGGCTCGTCTTCATGAGCTCATTTCGGATGAGCTAACCGAAGTTTCCCGCAAGTTTGCCACCCCGCGCCGCACGATTCTGCTCGAGTCCGACGGAAGCGAACAGGTCGCTATTCAGGACGTCGAGGTGAGCGACGAACCCTGCCACGTTGCCCTGTCGGTCACCGGCCTTATTGCACGCGCGGCAGAAATCCCCGACTCCCCCGACAGGCAGTCGCACGACGCAATCGTGTCCTCCGTAGCGGCGACCACCCGCGGCCAAATCGGCATTGTCGACACCACGGGCGAAGTCCACCGCCTCGACGTGGTGGACACGCCCGCTTTGCCGCTCGGTAGCCGCTCTCTTGCGGGAGGCGTTCCCATACGTGAACTCATGCCACCCGGCACCGAGCCCGTTGGGCTTATCTCGCTCGCGGAAGATGCGGAGCCGATCGCTCTCGCTACGTCTCTTGGCAAGATCAAGAGGGTAACCCCCACGCATCCGAAGTCGGACACCTGGTCGATCATCACGCTGTCCGAGGGCGACTCCGTGATTGGTGTCTCCCATGCCGCAGATAGCGCCCAGCTTGTCCTCGTCACTTCGGATGCGTACCTGTTGCGCTTCGATTCTTCCGCTGTCCGCCCGCAGGGCAGGACCGGACAGGGTGTTGCCGGCATCAAGCTTGCCCAGGATGCCGTTGTACGCGCCCTCGGTGTCGTCCCGGGAGATCTCCTAGCCGAGGCACGTGTCGTCACGGTAACGGGCTCCTTCGATGCCATTCCGGGAACAGAGACGGGTTCGATCAAGGTCTCACCGCTCGACCGCTACCCGGCCAAGGGACGCGGCACGCTCGGCGTCCGTACCCACCGGTTCCTGCGTGGCGAAGACATGCTGTCACTCGCCTGGGTCGGACTCGACCCGCGTGCCGTCGGCACCGGCGGACAGCCCATTGAGCTTCCCGAGGTCAACGAGAAGCGCGACGCCTCCGGAACCCCGCTGACGACCATCATCGGCGGAATCGGCTAAGCCTGCGATCCGTCACAGCACCTTGCAGTGTTGCTGCTTGGCAATAACTGTTCCGAGTAGCTAATGAGGGGGCGTGCCCAGGATTTTCCTGGGCACGCCCCCTCATTGTTACTGCGGTGAAATTGCCTCGTGGCGATTCTTCGCTGGCAATAGCGAACTAACTGGCGACAGCGATCTCCATGTCGCATGCAGCAATGCCGGCACCTGCTGCTTCCGTGTCGACAACTTCCTTACCGATGTAGTTGGAGCTCATCACGTGCAGGGCACCCATGTATTCCAGTCGGAACGTGATGGTGTCCCCTACCGCGATATCCCTCGGGTTCTCCCCCAGGTCAAGAACAAGCATGTCCGATGCCGCATCGATGATCTTGATCCCCGGGAGTGAGGGAACAATGAAGTCCGGGTTGACGTCGAGGTAGCCAATGTCGACGATCGCTCGGTGCGCGATCCTATCGTCGGTTTCCTCGGCTACGTTACCGAACGGATTAGTTCCCATCGGACCGGACGGTGCCATGGACTTTTCTCGCAGCTCGATAACGTCGGCGTGTAGCTCAAGGACGTCATCATGCCAGCCGTCAAATGTCTTCTCCTCAACAAGATTCTGACCAAAGTAGAGGGCCTCACCGATCCGGAAGTGATTGATTCCGTCGGGCAGGTCGCCGCTTTCCAGAAGCGGAAGCGTCACGGTTGTTCCCGCGCTAATGAGGTCGAGTGTTTCCCCGGTTTCCTTCTCCAGGAGATCCCGGAGCGTCACCAGCTCATCAAGGGCCTCTTCGCTGGGCAGGACGCCGCTCAGACAGTTCAGATTCGTGCCGATCCCCGAAACTCTAATGTGTTGGAATTGCAGGGCTTGTCGATAGAAACCAAGGAGGTCTTCGGGGAGAACTCCCTCCCTTAGATCCCCCATCTCAACCATGATGACGACCTCGTGAGTGGTGCCTTGGCGGCGGGCCTCCCCATTGAGTTCTTCCAGAGTCGACATTTCGGAATGGAAGGAAACATCGGCCCAGGCCACAACGTCAGAAATCGCGGAGTGAGCAGCGGGCTTGATGTAGACCGTGCGAACCTCGGGATGCTGTTCCTTAATTGCCCGGAGATTGGCGATCCTCGAGTCATGAACCTCGGCGATTCCAAGGTCCAGGACTTCTCCGATAAAGGACATGTCACCGCAGAAGAGCTTCGAGACAGCTCCCCAGGAAACGTCCTTCCTCTCAAGCAGATCTTCCAGGTTTTTGTAGTTGGTGCGGAGCTTTGAGCGCGACAATGTCACGCGTGCCATCAGGCGCTCCTCATCTCAAGGTACTTCACGTCAAATCCGCTTCTCTCGTACAGCGATTTGGCAGGATTGTTCTCTTCCACGTGCAGGGCGATCCCGCCTGTTGTCTCGGCCTTCACGGCATTCATCAGGGCGGATCCAACGCCCCTACGGCGAGCATTTGGTGAGACAGCCAGGTAGACGAGAATATTGGCGGGAATGTAGCCGGACATCCCGGTCTCATTCGTCATGCCAACACCAAGCAGTTCGTCATCGTCCACGGCAGTGACTAATAGCCCGCCCCGGTGAGCGGCGTAATCGAAACAAGCCATGACATCATCGAGGGGATCTCCGTACTCCTCGAGGTGATTGTAGAGGAAGCGTGCGTATCTCTCGGTCTCTTCCTTCGTTAATGGGTGGGCGGACAAGTTTTGGGACTGTATGTCCATTTATAACCTCCAGCGCAGAAGCTTACCGAGAACCAAGCGAGAGACCACGATATTCTGGAATAGTGTAAGAATGACTTCGATTATCTGGGACATGGGCGGCACACTCTTCGACACATACCCGCAGATAGACGCGGCGTTCACCAACCTTGTCAAGAGCAAAGGCAAAAACATCGCGCTAAGCGAAACCGCGGCTCTGACGCGTGTCACACGCGGCCACGCCATCAACGTCCTGTCAAAAAAGTTCAGTATCCCCAAGGAAGAATTCGAGTCAGTTTACGAGGACGTGAAGGCCAGCTGGGAGGTGTCTCCCGCACCGCTCATGGATGGCGCTCGGGAGCTGTTCAAGATTTGTCAGGACTCAGGCGGCCGCAATCTCATAGCCACGCACCGCGACCGTGAATCGGCCCAGCAGCTCCTGTCATCGACGGGGCTCCGGTTCGATGACCTCATCTGCCCCGGCGACGGTTTTCCCCGCAAGCCCGATCCCACAATGATGCTTGAAATCATGAACAGGAACGGAGTGGAAGCGGCATCCTGCATTGCCGTAGGAGACCGTCCCATCGACGTGGAAGCGGCTCAGGCAGCGGGCACCACGGGCTTTCTGCTCGTGAGCGACCCCGTGGACTCAAAGCGCGATGGCGTTGTCACCATCACCCATCTGACTGACCTGATCCCGTACCTGGGATAGTCATCGTCGGCGGAGCGGTCAGCTAACTTCCCCGCCCGGGTAAACGGGCTTCGTGTACAGGGTCGTATTCCGCACCGGCTCGTAGCCAAAGTGGGTAAAGAGGTCGAGCATCGGAGACTCCCCCTCCATATCCACGCTGATGTCGAGCCCCGCGTATTCCATACCCGATTCCTGGTAGATATCTGCCGCCGCATTAAGAAGAACGGTAGCAAGATGCAGGCCCCGATAGTCGGGAAGCACGACGAGTTCTTCCGTGTAGCCCTCCGACCATCCAAAGGCGGACCAGTCCTGCTGGTACTTGTGCGACAGGATGTAGGCCGCGAGCTTCGCGCGATCGGACTTGGCGTCGACAACAATGAACGACCATTCGGGCACAAAGAACTGGGACTCCAGTGCGTCGCTGAGCTCGACAAGTTGCTCACGGTACGTCCTGCCGATCTCCGTGTCCATGACATCCGCCCAGGTGTGCAACTGGTAGAAGCCGGGTAGCTCAACCTCGGAGCGAGGCTCGGCCAGGTCCCTGCGGAGCTGAACGTAGCCGCCGCTTGGCTCAAACTCGGCACGCTGAAGCAGATCAATGAGGCTGTCTCGACCCTCGTCGACATGGATTTCCATGATCGCGTTCGGGTTACCGCGTGCAAGCTTCTTCGCGGATGTATCAAAGAACTGGATGACTTGACGTCCGAGACCATACCCGCGGAAGTCTGGATGCGTTCCGCCGGAGCACCGAAGCGGCCCACCGTCACGCGGGACCCGAACGACCCCGTAACCGGCTAGCACGCCATCCACGACAAGACCGAGCGACTCCATCTCCATTGAGGAGTCAAAGTAGTCTTCCAGCTCGGACGGGAGCGTACGAAACGGAGCACGGTCATGCTGCTCAATGGCGGCAACCATGCTGATGAGCTCGGGCAGACGCTCCCGCGTTAACTCAATCCGCATCACATCTCGATCGCGTAGACAATATCGGTCGAGCGGGGGAAAAAGTCCCAGCGGGTCACCCAGCTCTTCGAAGTCTCGTTAAGCTTCGTGTCAATCGAAATCCCAGTTTGTGGTATCGACTGCTCATTGCATTGGCGCAGATGCTCCGACATGAGAGCATCCGCTATTCCGCGGTTACGCCACCCCCGCTCAATCGCAAGGTACTCGATCCATGACTCGTGGCCGTAGTCGCCGTTCTCCACGCGTGCCAGCAGGAAGCCAACAACGATCCGATCACTGTCGGTGACAGCGACGTACGACAGTGCAGGATCGATCTCATCGGCGCGGCGAGCGAAGTCCTCCGCCGGCATCAGCCGCCCGCCCAGGCTCAGCGACTGCGAACGGTTGAACACTGTTCGAACTTCCTCGTTGAGCGACGGATCGAACGGGATGAGAGAAACACCCGCGGCTTCCAGCTTCGCCGCAACGATCGGACTTGGTCCCTCAGAGCCATCCACGGTTCGCACCAGGTATTCGATGGTGCGGTGCGGGCTGAAGCCCGCCGCCGCAAGGAGGCGGCGGCGCTCTGTCAGGTGCGAAACAACGCGGGATTCGATGGACACGGGCAGGTCCCGCCCGTCCTCAGAGATGAGCTGGCGGGCGCGTCCGTCCTGCCAGTCAATGAGTGCGCGGCCGATTCCCCGGCCCCGCCAGGTGGGGTCAACGAACGCTTCAATGGTGCAAACATGCTCGGAATCGGCTCCGGCCATCAGTCCCACAACGCCAACTGCCCGGAGCTCGCCCTGCGAGTCACGACCACCCAGAACCTCGTACCGGTGGGCGGTAGGGGCGAGCCCAAGGATCGGGGCTATTACCTCGAGCCGGCGGAGTGTCGAGGGCCGGTCCACGGGCCTGCATCGCTCGTCAAGAGCGGTGACATCGCCGACGTCTTCTGCTCCGAGCATCCCCCATGACAGGCCCAGGTGGGCGCCCGGGAAATTCATGACGTCGGGTACGCGAAGCCTCTGATCGAGTGAGCCAGCACGCGCAGTCACGCGGTTCGATTCCATGTTCGCCACCTTACCAGTGCTCCCTAAATATCAATCCTTGCCCGGTCAACATCGTCCGAGCCTTCAATAATGAATTCCTTGCGCGGGGCTACCTCGTTGCCCATGAGGAGGTCGAAGACTTCTTCGGCCGCCTTCACCGACTCTTCGTCGGCCATGGACACGCGACGGAGGGTACGGTGCGTGGGATCCATCGTTGTCTCTGCCAGCTGGTCCGCGTCCATCTCGCCAAGACCCTTGTAGCGCTGAATGGGTTCCTTGTAGGAACGACCCTGCTTCTCCAACTTTCTAAGAAGCGCATTGAGCTCGGCTTCCGAGTACGTGTAGATGACCTCGTTCTTTGCCTTCCCTCTGCCAAACACGTCGACGCGGTGAAGGGGCGGAACCGCAGCGTAGACACGGCCAGCTTCCACCAGTGGCCTCATGTACCGGAAGAACAGGGTCAACAGCAGGGTGCGGATATGGGCACCGTCAACGTCGGCGTCGGTCATGAGAATGACCTTCCCGTAGCGCGCCACGTCCAGGTCGAAGGTGCGTCCCGATCCTGCGCCAATCACCTGGATAATCGAAGAGACTTCTACGTTCTTGAGGATATCGGCCGGAGATGCTTTTTGAACGTTGAGGATCTTTCCTCGGATCGGCAGGAGCGCCTGGAACTCGGAGTTGCGAGCCAGCTTTGCCGTGCCAAGAGCCGAGTCTCCCTCCACGATAAACAGTTCGGTGTTCTCGACTGCTTCGGACCGGCAGTCGGACAGCTTTGCCGGCATCGTTGACGTTTCGAGCGCGTTCTTGCGGCGCGAGATCTCCTTGTGAAGACGCGCCGCAACCCTCGCTCGCATCTCCGCCACGATCTTCTCAAGCAGGCGATTTGTCTCATCGCGCTGCGAGCGCTTGGAGGACCCGAGGATCTCCATGAGGCCGTCGCCGATGACGCGGTTAACGATGGAACGGACGGGGCCCGTTCCGAGGATTTCCTTCGTCTGTCCTTCGAACTGCGGCTCCGGTAGCGAGACGGTAACGACGGCGGTCAGGCCCGCCATGATGTCTTCCTTCTCGATCTTGGGATCCTTGGCCGTGATCTTGAGCCTGCGCGTGTTGTTGTCGATGAGCTTGCGAAGAGCGCGCGTGACGCCCGCTTCGAAACCCTGGACGTGAGTGCCACCCACCGGGGTAGCGATGATGTTGACGAACGACTTCATCGTCGTCTCGTAGCCCTGCCCCCACGCGAGAGCCACGTCGACGCGACAGGTTCTCTCCATTTCCTTCGGAACGAGGTGACCGGACTTCTTGTCGAGGGTCTGCACGGTCTCCGTGAACGTCCCGCTGCCCTCGATGTGGAGCGTATGGGTAATCGCCGCATCGGGCGCAATGTCATCGACGAAGTCAACGACACCACCGTCGTAACGGTAGTTCTCTTCAACGGCTTCCTCACCCCGTTCATCGCGAATCACGAGTGTGAGACCGGGAACGAGGAACGCGGTCTGCTTGGCCCTGCCGAGGATCTGATCGAGGTCCATCTTCGTGCCCTCGGGGAAGATCTGCGGATCGGGCCAGAAGCGCACCCGGGTGCCGGTTTTCTTCTTCGCCACCTTGCCCTTGATTTCGAGAGCCGAGTCCTTCGTGAACGGTGTGAACGGGTTCTCCGGGGTGGGCTTGCGCCCATCCTTGTACTGGCCGGGCTCGCCCCGGCGGAATGTCATCCGGTGGGTTTTTCCATCGCGATCGACCTCAACGTCGAGCCGGTGGGACAGTGCGTTAACGACGGACGCACCGACGCCGTGCAGGCCGCCGGAGGCCGCGTAGGAGCCGCCACCGAACTTACCGCCCGCGTGCAGCTTCGTGTACACGACCTCGACGCCGGAGAGTCCCACGCCGGGGACCTCGTCGACGGGAATTCCTCGGCCATTATCTTCCACGACGACAGAACCGTCGGGCAACAGAGTGACGCCGATGCGGTCGGCGTGGCCTTCCAGCGATTCGTCTACGGCATTGTCAATGATTTCCCACAGGCAGTGCATGAGACCACGGGAATCCGTGGATCCAATGTACATGCCGGGTCGTTTACGGACCGCCTCGAGGCCTTCGAGGACGGACAGGTGTCGGGCGGTATATTCAGGCACCGTTCGATATTAGGATAAATCCCGCCAAAACCGCGGTATTCCCTCGCCGATGTGAGAAAGTGCGGACCCATCGTTGATGGGTCCGCACCATGGTCGTGGGGATCGGGCGCGTCTGCACCCGATCTACTAGCTGGACGCGCGGGCGTCCTCGTCGCTAGTTTGTGCTCTCCTCGGTCAGTTTCGACCTTTCGTCGATGACGTTCTTCGCTGTGGGAGCGATCTTCTCGAGGTGCTGGTTCGCGTGGTGTCCGCAGAACAGCAGCGAGCCCGATTCAAGTTCGACGCGCACGTAGGCGCGCGCGCCACAGGCGTCGCAACGGTCGATGGCCGTCAACTTCATGGGTTCTACTACTGATGTACTCACATTTACATACAACCACAGTTCACCCGGATTTCTTCCAGATGTTCGTGTGAGTTCGCTTGCGGCCCAAATCTTGAACTATTCCAGTACAGCTTTGGGACCTACCTCTCATCTTCGGCAATACTTGGGCCGCCACCAGAAATGGGAGAGAATCGGCAGGTGGAGTATGCCGTCGTCGATGTGGAGACAACCGGGCTCGATCCGACAAGGGACCGAGTCATCGATATTGGTATCCTCCTGGTCGACTCCACCGGTTTGGTGCAGGGTGACTGGTCGAGCCTCGTCAATCCGCAGCGTCCCGTGGACGCCACCTTTATTCACGGACTCACGGACGAGGATGTGGAGCCCGCCCCTGCATTCAGTTTGCTGCTTCCCCGCGTTGTTGAGCTCCTTCGGGGGCGCGCAGTCGTTGCGCACAACGCGTCGTTCGATATCGGGTTCCTCAACGCCGAGTTTGCTCGCGCACGATATCCCGTGACGATTCCCCGGGCAGCGGGGGTATGCACGATGGATCAGTCGCGAATCTATCTCCCGCCGGGCCGGCATAACCTTGCCGCCTGTCTGGAACGTGCGGGAATTACGCTGCCCGTGAAGCATCGGAGCATTGCCGATGCCCAGTGTTCCGCTGCTCTTCTTGCCCATTATCTAGAAACCGAGCTGAGCGGCGTACGGTACGCAGACACCGCCCAAGACCGGCACGGCAACCTTGTTCTACCCCGGGAATGGGAACGCGCCGCAGAAGCGGCGCGTTCCATCCAGTGGCTCGACATTGCCGACCTCGGGCCGGCAACCCTTAATTCCTAGTCAAGGTAGTCGCGGAGCACCTGCGACCGGGACGGGTGACGGAGCTTCGACATGGTTTTCGACTCGATCTGTCGGATACGTTCCCGGGTCACGCCGTACTTCTTGCCGATCTCGTCCAGCGTCTTGGGCTGACCGTCATTGATGCCGAACCGCATCGTAATAACGCCTGCCTCACGCTCGGAAAGCGTGTCAAGGACCTGGTGGATCTGCTCCTGGAGCAGGATGTGGGCAACGCGGTCGGTCGGGACAACCGCCTCGGAGTCCTCAATGAGGTCACCGAACTCGGAGTCACCATCCTCGCCGAGCGGCGTGTGGAGGGAGATCGGCTCACGACCGTACTTTTGGACCTCGATGACCTTTTCCTCGGTCATGTCGAGTTCCTTTGCCAGCTCCTCCGTCGTGGGCTCGCGGCCCAGATCCTGAAGCATCTGGCGCTGAACACGGGCGAGCTTGTTGATGACCTCGACCATGTGGACCGGGATACGGATCGTACGGGCCTGGTCCGCCATGGCACGCGTAATTGCCTGACGGATCCACCAGGTTGCGTACGTCGAGAACTTGAAGCCCTTCGTGT
>NZ_JBQCYC010000004.1:0-56377 GCF_052087705.1 Flaviflexus sp.
TCGCCGGTCATCCCTACGAGTGGAGCTTCTACACCTCGCCCTACGAGGTTGATCTGACCTCAACATACTGGGGAACGAGCGAGGATCTGCACGAGGTTGTTGCCCTGTTCAAGCTGGGCAAGATCAAGTCGCAGTACACGCCGTACAACATGGATCAGGCCATCGACGCCTACACCGCGCTCGTCAACGGCGAGCTTTCCGGCCGAGCCGTCGTCGTACCCCACGCCTAGGGACTGCCCATCGATACCATCCCGCTATCCGCTGTCGCCCGCTCCCATTCGCGGGCGACAGCCCTGCGTCTCGCTTAATTCCGGGCACCGTAGCGCGTGCGATTCACCCGAGGATGCCGTGTTGGCAACCAGCTTCTCCACATCCTTGGCTTTCTCTATCTCACAGTGGTTGCGGGCCCACTAGTTCGAACCGATTACTAGACTGGTGGGGTGCTTATCGCCCTACCACCCTCCGAGGGGAAGACAGCTCCCACTATTGGGCCTGCTCTCGACCTCGATTCGCTCAGCATCCAGCCCTTCACCGACCTCCGTCACGAGCTCGTGAGAGAACTCGAAACGGTGAGCGCGGGCGATAATGCTCTCGACGTCCTCGGTGTTGGGGCAACGGTTCGCGGCGAGGTGGAAGATCAGCAGCACCTATCTTCGCTCCCCTGCGCACCCGCCCACGAGGTTTACACCGGCGTCCTCTACCAGGCCGCAGAATTCTCGAGCCTCAGCGAGGAAGAGTTGGCAAGGGCAGGCGATTCTGTCCTGATCTTCTCGGGACTGTTCGGAGCCACCTCCCCCACGGACCTCATCCCCAGGTATCGGTTGAAGATGGGAGTGAAGCTTCCGGCCGGCACCCCAAAGGCCCGCTGGCGAAAACTCTGGCATCACCTCGATGAGCGGGCCGACGGTCAGCTCGTCATCGACGCTCGATCCTCTGATTACGCGGGATGGTCGATCCCCGATTCCGCCACTCACGTCAAGATTGGTGCAGTTCGAGAGACGGATGGCATCCGTAAGGTCATCACCCATAACGCCAAGTACTACCGGGGTCTTTTTACCAGGCTTGCACTCACCGCACAGGCGGTGCCGACGACGGCCGACGATCTCGCACATCTCGGCAGCGAACAGCCAGAGATCGACGCTATCGAGCTCAGCGGAACCGGCCGCAATCTCACGCTCACGGTCGTTGACCGCGAGCAGGCCGCCTAGTCCGGGCAACAACAAGGCAACGTAGTTCCCGCAACGACAGATCCACCTAGCTTTCGGTAAGAAAGAGGCCTCGACAATCCCCGGTTCGGTTTCTGAATCGGCCACCCAGCGGGGTTGGCAATTGCTGCACGAAACGACAAACAGCTCGTGAAAACAAGTAGCCCGTGACGACATACCGGCAGTGCCATCATTCCGGCACGCCACCTCTACCCACTCCTGCAATAAAACTGCGGGTAGATCGAAGATTGCGGGGCAATCCGGTTAAAGCCGACGCACTCCGACCCGCATTACCCCTGGCGGACCACCACTGCACCGGTGTCTTCGGTCAGGTAGACCTCGTCGGCAGCCATGGCTTTGATTTGTTCAATCTCAATAAGGGATAGGTCGAGCCCACCGTCAACCGTTCCGTCGGTCCGCATGATCACCACGCCGGTTCCGGACAGCATGCGGGATTCTTCGTAGGCCTCAACGAGCGGGGGTGCTATGCGGGAGGTTAGGGCGCTACGGTTTTCCTGCACCCCTGCGATTTCCGACTCAACCCCGGCCACTTCGTCATCCTTGCGCTTTACGAGTGCGAGGCGCGCCCCGTCGAGTCGTTCGTCTTCTGCTTTGTCGGATGCGGTGTCGGCTTCGATTGCTTCCAGCTGTTCCATTGCTTCTAGCTGGCTCATTTCAACGTCGTCGCGGGATTCCTTGAAGCCGTCGATTTCGCCCTGGAGGACCATGAGCTGACGCGAATCCATTCCTTCACCAGAGTCGAGCTGGGATTGCTTCCGCGTGATCGCGGCTGTTAGTTGCTCCACCTTGGTTTCGGCCTCCGCAATGGTGGCCTCGATGGGTTCCTTTCGGGCAGCTCGCGCCGCCGCTGCGCTGCGGTGCTCCTTGAGCGCGTGTTCGGCGTCAGTGAGTTCGGCATAGACCGGGAGGTTGGCAAGCTTGTGACGGAGCCTTTGCAGGTCCCCATCGATTGAGGAGAGGTCGATGAGCAGGTTCTGGTCTTCGGCCGATGCCTTCATAAACGTCCCTCCGTCGCCTGGCCCGCCGTCGTTGGCGAAGCCCCTGGCACGCTTACGAAACTTGGAGCGTCGTGAGGCAGGTGGGGTCCTGCTCTCCCGTGGCAATCTCGGCCGTGCCGGTCTTCCCATCATACTCGACAGTCAGGGTTGCCTCGATGTCCGCGGGGAGCCAGACTCCGACGAAACCGTTGTCGTACATCGTCATCGTTTCATCGACGAGAACCTCACCGTCAGAGCTGACGATCTGGACGTCAACGTCCTCGTTCTGGATCTCACCGACGCAGGTCGTCAGCGAATGGTAGAAGCAGTCGTGCGTCTGTGAAACGTATGGCGCAAAGGACAGATAGAACTGATCATCCGGCAGGTCAACGAGCTTCTCGTCACCGGACTCAGCGTCGGCAAGGAGCACCTCGTTAGCGCGAACGGACGCGATGATGGTCTGCGGCCGATCCGCCTTCGGTAGCCGATCGAGGTAGTCGACCATGTCAACCCCGTCCATGGCCCCCAGCGATTCCATGGAAAGACCTCCGGCCTGTTCGAGAACCTGGGGATCCGACTCCAGCGCGTCATCCTCGGAGGAGCAGCCGACCAACGCAAACGGCACGAGGGCAAGAAGGGCAAGAAGGGCAAACGTTTTCTTCATGAACACATTGTAAATACCGAATTCATTACATCTGGCCCATAAGTCCCGGTTTGGGATATTTGTGGCGGAATTCCGAACGAGGGGCTTGCGGCTTTCTCCTGCCACGCTTATCAATGCAGAGAGCGCGAGAGATCTCGCTGACCGGCGGCCTACTCGACCGCACGTGGACGCACCAAGGCCGTTCGACACCACCCGTTCGAATACGAAACAGGCAGTCAAGGACGCGCAGTTAACCTGGAGTAACACGACCGGGTTGGAGCATGTTCATCCTTTCAACCCATGATTTTAGCCACGATACCCCGCTGAAGAGACCACAAGATGAGATGAGAAGTCCACTTGCTGGACCGATACTGGGAATAGTCGAAGACTGAAGTCATGGACAAGAATGCACAGACATCTGAGGATCGTTCATCGAAGCTCGCGGTGACGGTCTTCCCGATCATTATTATTGCGGGCTTCCTTTTCGCGTTCCTCGCGCCGGAAGCGGCAATGCCGTGGACGGGGCACACGAGCATTGCTCTTGGCATCATCATGTTTGGCATGGGACTCACGCTCACCGTCCCGGACTTTGCGATGGTGTTCCGTCACCCGCTCCCGGTCCTGCTCGGCCTTATTGCCCAGTACGTCATCATGCCGCTGATCGCCGTGACACTGACGTGGGTCTTCAACCTTGATCCCACGATTGCCGTAGGCGTCATTCTTGTCGGATGCGCGCCGGGTGGCACCAGTTCGAATGTCATCACCTACCTATCGAAGGGCGATGTGGCGCTGTCCGTCACAATGACCTCGATCTCGACCCTGCTTGCCCCACTCATCACCCCGGTTCTAACGCTGTGGCTGGCCGATAACTACCTGCCGGTCTCCGCTTCGGACATGGCGATGTCGATCGTCAAGATGGTTCTCGTCCCCGTTATCGGCGGTCTTGTTGTTCGCTGGCTCGCGGGCAGGTGGATCGCAAAGATCCTTCCGATCCTCCCTTGGGTTTCCGTCCTCGGCATCACCTATGTCGTTATCGCAGTCGTGTCACGCTCCGCTGATTCCATTGTTGAGGCGGGCCTGCTGGTTCTCCTTGTCGTTGTTCTCCACAACGGGCTTGGATACTTGCTGGGTTACGGTGCAGGCAAGCTCTTCAAGAGAAGCGAACGCGTCTCCCGCACCATGTCGGTTGAGGTCGGCATGCAGAACTCCGGTCTTGCAGCTACCCTCGCTGGCCAGTACTTCGATCCCGTGTCGGCCCTGCCGGCCGCGGTGTTCTCTGTCTGGCACAACATCTCCGGCGGCCTCCTTTCCCTCTTTTACCGGGCACGCCCCACAAAGGACACGGGAGCCACCGCATCGACCGATGCCGCAATCACGGAAGCGAACTCCCAGGTAGAGCGCTAGCCGCACATTAGCGTCACTGACGTCTTCATCGCTTGAGGCGGGACCGACCGGTCCCGCCTCAATCTTGCCTGCAGTCTTTGTTACCAACAGTCATTCGAATAGCGTCCAATTGCCCAACTCTAATGAGCCAGAACTTTCAGATGCGCCGTTGGTTTTCAGGTCCTTTAATGGGGTGTGGGTCGATCTGCTTGAGGTCAGGCTTTGGCTTCCTGCCTGCTGACGATCCCGTTAATCCAGATCGGGGCGTAGGGAGATGTGCAGTTCGGGGGTGTCGGATAGTCCTTGAGGACTTCAAGGCGTTCGCCTATCTCGACGGCTCTCCCCCTGAAATCAGGATGGTGGATGCCAATCTGGGCGAGGCACGTGTTCATCGTCCACTGGAGCCGCTCGGCCGCCTCTCCCATCTCGCTCTCAATGAGGTCGAGGAGCGTATCGAGATCGAGACCCTCGGGTTTCTTCACCACCCGTTCCGCGGTCAGGTCCCAGTAGGCGGCGGCAACCTCGACGTCGCTATCCTCGAACCAGCGGAGTCGGAGCTCTTCAGCATGCGGGGATTTCTTGATGAGGTAGTTGAGAAGCCAGTCTCGCACCTTCGGGGTTCGAGCATCCCGAAGCATCTCATCGTATTCAGTGGCCGAGTATTCCTTAGGTCGGGTCACGAGAATCGCAACGAGCCGTGCCGCGCTGTCACCCGTGGCCCACAGTTCTCGCGCCAAGTCGGGTTGCTTCTTCAGTCTCTTGGCTATGCCTCTTAGCTTCGTCAGGTTGACCGCATGATTATCACCGTGCCGAGCATTGACTGCGAGGATTTTTGGATCCTCGAGCGCCTTGAGTTCCGCAAGGACCTGACCGACCGTATCTTTACCCATTCGCTCCTCCACTAGCAACACCGATTCTTGTCTTCTCTGGCCAAGCGAGCATAGAGAGGGCGACGCATCTTCCTCGGCCACTCTACTGCCGGGAGATACGCTCGCGAAAGCACCTAAGCTCATATCTTGGGGCGGTGACAGCGACTGCTTCCCACGGATGGCCACTCCTGGGAGGTGCCTACGCCAAGGACGTTCGACTCGCGGCGACATGCTCATCATCAACCAGTTCCAGAGCAACATCGTCTGGTTCCAGCAGGGCGCTCGGATATTCGAAGAAGTGTTCGAGCCCGAACAGTCTCTGGTTAAGAAGGAGGCCGGTGCGCAGGATCACTGTCCTACGCACCGGCCTAACTCCCCCTCGTGACGCAACCACAATCGCCACCAGGAACTTCAGTTAATCATTCTTTCCTCTCAGTGCGCACCTCATTCGCTCCTTATTGACGTAGGAGATAGCCACAAGCGGAATATTGGCAGGACACACCAGCGCACATTCGCCGTGGAGAGAGCACGGACCAAAGTGCTCATCCGCTTCCTCCAGCATGACATCGGCTCTCATTCCTCGCTCGGAGGCGGGAATGGGAAGCATGGACAGATGGGCAAGCTTTGCACCGAGGTACAGGTTCGCAGAACCGTTGGGGCAGGCCGCCACGCAGGCACCGCAACCGATACAGGCGGCGAAATCGAGTGCCAGTTCTGCCGTGTCGTACGTGATTCGGTCCGTATCGGCATCGGGTGCCGTGCCAGCAGCGACCTGGACGTGGCCCCCAGCATACATAACGTCCACGAGCGCGCTACGTTCGACCATGAGGTCCTTGACGACGGGGTAAGCCCCGGAGCGGAACGGTTCAATGGTGACCGTCTCACCGTCGTTAAACGAGGACAGCCGCTGGTGGCAGGCGGGGGTACGCGGGGTCGGGCCATGCGGTCTTCTGTTAACCAGGATTCCGCAGGCACCGCAGATGCCTTCACGACAGTCCGACTCGAAGGTGACGGGATCGCCGCCCTCCTTGACGATGTCGTCGTTCATCTTGTCCAGCATTTCCAGGACGGAAAGAGACGGCTCAAGGTCATTCACCGTGCGCGTTTCGAACCTGCCATCATCGGCCGGGGTGCCTTGGCGCCATACTTTCACTGTCAGTTTCATCGGTAATCCCTCACCTCGAGCGGAACAGCTTCGTATTCGAGCGGCTCCGTATGTCTCGTAAACACCGGCTCATCGGACCATCCGTGGCTTTCCCACGCGGAGATCTTTGCCCAGTTCTCGTCGTCACGCTTCGCCTCGCCGCCACTCGTCTGGTGCTCCACCCTAAAGTGCGCTCCGCACGACTCATCGCGGTCGTAGGCGTCAACGCAGAGCATCTCGGCAAGCTGGAGATAGTCCTCCACCCGACCCGCGTATTCGAGCTCCTGGTTGACCCGGTCGACAGGGCCAGCAATAAGCAGGTCCTCATAAAACTCGGAACGGATCTGACGGATCTTTGCGATAGCCGCGATGAGACCCTCGGCGCTTCTCGTCACCCCGCATCCTTCATAGAGAACCTCACCAAGCCTGCGGTGGTAGTCGCGTGGCGGGGTCTGACCATCGATGGCAAGGAGCCGGTCAAACCGCGAATATGACGACTCCAGTGCCTCGGTGACCGCCGGGCCATCTTCGGAGATGACGGGTTTGCCGAGATGACCTGCCAGATAATCAGGAACCGTGTTCGGAATCGTGAACCAGCCATCGACACAGGCCGACAGGAGGGAGTTCGCTCCCAGCCGGTTAGCGCCGTGGTAACCAAAGCCTGCCTCACCGGCAGCAAACAGCCCGGGGATCGACGTCATGAGCTGGTAGTCGGTCCAGAGCCCTCCCATGGTGAAATGGGCGCCCGGAGCAATCCTCATGGGAACCGTGTACGGGTCCTCACCTGTCGCATCGTCATACATGTGGAAGAGATTCCCGTACCTGGCGGCAATCTCATCCCTACCGAGGCGCGCAATCGCATCCCTAAAGTCCAGGTACACCGAGTTCTTCAACGGACCAACGCCGTGACCGGCGTCAATCACGTCCTTCGCGGCACGTGAAGCAACATCGCGGGGCGTGAGGTTACCGAAGGCCGGATACTTCCGTTCCAAATAGTAGTCGCGCTCCCCTTCCGGAATGTCGTTGGCGGGGCGGGAATCACCCGGTTCCTTCGGAACCCAGATCCGACCATCGTTACGCAGCGACTCAGACATAAGAATTGTCTTTGACTGCCACTCCGTCGAAATCGGCAGAGCAGTCGGATGGAACTGAATAAACGACGGCATCGCCATGTGGGCACCGCGGCGGTGCGCCCGCCACGCGGCCGACGCATTCGAGTTCTTTGCAAGAGTCGACCGGTAATAGATGTTGCCGTAGCCGCCGGTCGCCAAAACAACCGCGTGACCAAGAAGCGTCTTCAGCTCACCCGTGAGCAGGTTCCGGACAATCACGCCCTGAGCCCGACCGTCTTCCACAACGAGGTCAACCATTTCGTGACGCACATACTGCTTCACCCGACCGGCATTCACCTGCCTGGCAAGATCCGACGCCGCAGCCACCTGCAACTGCTGGCCCGTTTGACCGCGAGTGTAATAGGTGCGGGACACCTGCACGCCACCAAACGAACGAGTATTCAGTGAACCGCCGTACTCGCGAGCGAACGGAACGCCAATCGCATTCAAGTGGTCAATCACGCCAGCGGATACTTCGGCAAGTCGGAAGGCCTCGCGCTCGCGGCCCCGGAAGTCACCACCCTTGACTGTGTCTTTAACGAATCTGCTGACGGAGTCGTTATCGACCTTCTTGGCGCGCGCGGCGTTGATACCTCCCTGGGCGGCCACGGAGTGCGCCCGCCGCGGAGCATCGTGGTAGGTCACGGAAATAACGTTGTAGCCCAGGTCGGCGAGCGTCGCCGCGGATCCCGCACCGGCCAGGCCCGTTCCAACAACAATAATCGTGAACTTCCGACGGTTTGAGGTACCGACTAGGCGGTAATCCTTCTTGGCGCGGGACCACGCTTCATCGGCCGGTCCGCCCGGTTCGCGCGAATCGAGGAGCATTCCCTGCCTAACCTTTGGTGCGCCCTTCCTGCGGGATGCAAGGCTTAACCGTTCCTTCCCCACGCCATTTGCTGGAGTTCCTGCGGAGTGTCGTGCCTGACCTGTCGGAGATGCTGCTGGCGTCTTTTTCTTCCATCCGAACTTCATGACACGACTCCCATCAAAACGGCGGCGGGAATGGACAGGTTGACGAGGGCGACCACGAGGGCAAGCAGGTGAGCTACTGCCTTCCATACGGTGCGCGTTCGCAGGGCTGTCACACCCAGGTCGGTTGCAAGAACCCACAGGCCGTGGACGAGATGGAAAGCGAGGGCCACCATCGAAACCATGTAGATGCTGGCAAACAGCGGGTTGCTGAACGAATTGATGAGGTTCTCGTACGCGAAGGACTCGGTGGCAGTTGGCGCCTGGAAATCGCTATTCGCTTGACCGGTTGTCAGGTCAAGGATGTGGAAGACCACAAAAACCATGAGGATCAGCCCGGTGGTCAGCATGAGGCGGGAAATGAAGGAGCCGCCGTGGAGCCTTGCCTTCGATCCGCCTCCCCGGAGTTCGAATCCCCGATACCTCATCAGCAGGGTCGACCAGATGTGAAGGATCAGTGCGGCTCCCATGACGATCCGAACGATCCACAGCAGACCCATCTCCGGCAGGAGCGGATCGCCAACGACACGGAGCCAGTGCGCATAGGCATTGAAGCTCTCCGGACCCGAGTACACCTTGAGGTTGCCGACCATGTGGATCGTGACAAAGAGGGCAAGAAGCACGCCGGTCATTGCAGCGGTTACCTTAAGGCTCCAGTTGCTCGGGCGCACTCTCTCGATACGGCCACCGGCCTTGCCGATACGACCCCTCTCAAGCAAAATGTCATCCGCGCCGGTTACTCTGCCTTCACGCGGCAGGGTTCGCACCGGGGGTTTCTTTACTGTTTCCTGAGCCATCTATGCCTCTCTCACAGCCGTGCCTCACGACGTGAGGACGATCTATCCCCATTGTAAGAAGGGATATTGTCCACACTCTGGGACTTTCGAAGGGAACCGGACACCCTGGATAATCCGACCATTCCACCAAGACCTCGCGAAAGAATGTGCAGTATCCCGGGGAACCTCCACATCGCAACCCACCAACGGTTTCCCGCTCAGGAAGATGACGGGTGAAGGATCTAACACCATCAGTAATTGCACTTAGTGCAAATCACTTCGTACTCTTGTCTGGTGCTTAATAGAAAGATTCGGAATACCGAATCAGTCAAGGAGAGGAACCGGCAGGCAATTATCGATGCTGCCGGCGAGCTCGCGAGCACCCGAGGGATCGGAAACTTCACCGCTGTTGATTTGGCGGAGCGGGCCGGGACTTCGCGTCGCTCGATCTTTAACCACTTTCATTCCGCGGATGATGCTGTCTACGCGTACCTGTCCCAGTGTCTTGAGGGCCTGTTCGAACGCGCTAGCAACATCGGAGAGTCGACCGGTTCGGCCGACGACCTGATCAGCTATCTCCAGCGCACCGTGCTCCTTGACGAGTCGTACGAGATCTTGGAGCACATCTCGGCCGTGATCTCGACCGATGCTCGCAGGTCAGGGACTCTCGCGTGGGCAAGCCAGATTATCGAGCGGGCTGCCAATGTCCTTGCAGACGCGGTCCGCCACGCCGTTCCCAATGTCAGTGACGTGGATGCTCACCTGCTTTCCCACACGATCATCTCGGCAATCCAAACCGCCCAGGCCCTCTGGGTGAATATGTCCGAGGAGCATAAGGGCTCCCGCGAGGAATGGAACTCCCTCCATCATCGCGCTCTTGAACTTGTCCGTATCGGACCCGTTGCTCTGCGGGCCGACTCAGCCATCTAGTCCGAAAGGCCCCCTTCATGGCTAAACTCCTCCAGCGGCTCGGCCGCTCGAGTGCCGCCCACGCCCCGATCGTTGTTGCGATCTGGGTTGTCCTTCTCGTCGGTGCGATCCTGCTTGGAACGTTCGCCGGCGGCCAGTACTCATCTGCCCTGACCATTCCGGGCACCCGGAGCCAGGATCTCGCCGATCGCCTGGCCGAGGAGCTTCCCGAGGCCGCGAAGGGAAGCGGAACAATCACGTTCACGTCATCCGACGGTGAGCCTTTAAACGACGAAGAGATCGCGGAGATCTCATCCGCTCTTGAAGCTGGTGGCAGCGTTGACGGAGTGTCGTCCGTCCTTGATCCGTTCACGGTCCAGGAGGAGATGGCTACCGGAGTCGAGGAGGCAACCGCCGGCTATGACGCACTCGTCGCTGGCCAGGAAGAACTCGATGCTGGGCTTGAAGAGCTCGAGGCCGGTCAGGCACAGCTCGACGCCGCCCAGGAGGAGTTGGATGCTGGTCGGGCACAGCTCGACGAAGCCATGGCCCAGCTTCCCGACGTGCCTGTCGATCAGCTTCCCGCTGACGTCGCCGCACAGGTGGAGGCTCTCGAGGCGCAGGTCGCTGAGCTTGATGCCGCCCAGGCCGAGATCGACACCCAGCAGGCCACGCTTGATACTGCTCGGGCTGAGGCCGCAGCCGGCCAGGAACAGCTCGATGCTGGTTTTGCCGAGCTCGAGAACGCACGAGCTCTCCTTGACATCATGGGTGACTACACGGTGGTGTCGGACGATGGCACGGCCGCAATCGCTACCGTGACGTTTGATGGGTCGGGTATGACCGTCCCGGCGGAAACCACGACCGGTTTGAAGGACGCCATCAGCAACAATCTGTCGGACAATGTTGAGGCCTACTATTCCCAGTCCATTGCGACCGACCTGTCGAACATCGTTGGTGCCGCCGAGATCGTCGGCCTTCTCGTTGCCGCGATCGTCCTGTACGTCATGCTCCGGAGCCTCCTCACGGCAGCGCTACCGCTCATGACCGCACTCATTGGTGTTGGCATCACCGTCATGGTCACCCAGGCCCTTGCTGGCGTCATCGAGATGCACCAGGTGTCCCCAATTCTGGGCGTCATGCTGGGCCTCGCCGTCGGCATCGACTACACCTTGTTCGTCGTCAACCGGCACCGTACGCAACTGCGGCGCGGTTACTCCGTTGACGAGTCGATCGGCCTGGCCGTGGGCACGTCCGGTAACGCCGTTGTGTTCGCCGGCATGACGGTGATCATCGCTCTCGTCGCTCTCAACGTTGTTGGCATTCCGTTCCTTGGCATTCTCGGCAACGTCGCTGCCCTGGCAGTGCTTGTCGCCGTTCTCCTGACGATCACGTTGACCCCGGCGATGCTTCACTTCCTCGGGTACCGGGTGCTTCCCAAGAAGCAGCGTGCGGAAGCCGAGGCCCTGGACCACATCGTTCCGCTCGAGACCTCGAACGGTAAAAAGCAGACCCCGGCACCGGCCCGCCACCCGTGGCTCACCACCGTCGGTTCCATCATTCTCCTTGGCATCCTCGCGATCCCGTTCTTCTCGATGAGGCTCGGCCTTCCCGACGGTTCGAATGAGGATCCGGGAACAGATGCCTACGAAAGCCACATGATCACCTCCGAGGCCTTCGGCCCCGGTCGCAACGGCCCCCACATCGTGGCAGCCGACCTGCCAGACGGCCTCGACGAGGCCGCCTCCCAGGAGATCATCACGACGGTTGGCCAGGAGCTCTACGCCCACGAGGAGATCGTTTCGGTCCTCCCGGGTGGCACTTCGGAGGATGGCACTCTCGCGATCTTCCAGGTCATTGGCACCACCGGCCCGTCGGATGCTGAGACGGAGGACCTGGTCCACGATATTCGCGACATGTCTCCGATCACCGTTGGTGACAGTGAGGTCGCTGTCGAGGTCACGGGCCAGACAGCCATGCAGATCGATGTCTCGGAGAACCTCGGCGAGGCACTGCCGATCTACCTCGGCGTTGTCATCCTCATCTCGTTCATCTTGCTCGTCATCGTGTTTCGTTCGATCCTTGTCCCGCTGCTCGCCACGGTTGGCTTCCTGTTCTCGGTTCTTGCCGCCATGGGTGCCGTTGTTGCGATCTTCCAGTGGGGCTGGTTCGGTGAGATCTTCGGGGTCCACAACCCCGGCCCGGTCCTGTCGTTCCTCCCGACACTCATAGTCGGCATCCTGTTCGGCCTTGCAATGGACTACCAGCTGTTCCTCACCACCGGCATGAGAGAGTCCTGGGCACACGGCAGGCCCGCCAAGAAGGCCGTTGTTGACGGTCTCTACGCCGGACGCGCAGTTGTTGTCGCGGCGGCACTCATCATGTTCTCCGTGTTCGCTGGCTTCATCTTCTCCGGTATGTCGATGATCCGTCCGATCGGCTTCGGCCTTGCCATCGGTATTCTCCTCGACGCCTTTGTCGTCCGCATGGCACTCGTGCCGGCTGCCATGACGATCCTTGGCGAGAGGGCCTGGTGGATCCCGGCCTGGCTCGACAAGATCCTGCCGAGCGTCGACGTGGAGGGTTCCTCTATCCAGGACGAGACGACCTTCGCGGAAGCCCCGCAGGGCTCCGCTTCGGCGGGCTCGGCAACAAACTCCGACACGGTCGCAGTTGCCAATAACGGTTCGGTTCCTGCGGATTCCTCGAACGAACCTGCCGGTCACGGCAAGCACGCTCGGCCCGCTGAGGACCAATAACCACCGCGACTAGCTGAGTCACTCCCCCGCACATGGACCATTGGTTCGTGGCGGGGGAGTTTCTTCTTGCCACAAATTCTCATACGTGGCTTTCTTGTTTGCGTGATAGTCGAGTGTCCATTTTCAGCAGGTGATTGCCGTTTACGATAAGACCATGCCCCACTATGTCGACACGGTAGATGGATCCCGATACAGCCTCGACGAGCCGCGATGGCGATCGGAGACCGGTCGGCCGCTCTGGATTGAACCAGGCTCGGGTCTCACTCCCGAAGACATCGACACGTCCGTACCAACGCTGTGGCGGTACTCGGCCGCATTGCCCGTACCGGTTCAGCACCCAATTACGCTCGGCGAGGGACTCACTCCCCTGATCGATAAGGACTGGGGCGCTCTCCGGCCACTCTTCAAGCTCGATTTCCTGAACCCCACGGGCAGCTTCAAGGACCGTGGCACGAGCGTCATGCTGTCCTACCTTCGGGAGCGCGGCATGACCGAGGTTCTCGAAGACTCTTCCGGCAACGGTGGATCGTCGGTAGCTGGCTACGGGGCTGCCGGTGGCATGGATGTCACGATCTTTGCCCCGTCAAGCACCTCGCCTTCAAAGATCACCCAGATGCGTTCCTACGCCGCAAACGTTGAACTGGTTGACGGACCGAGGGAAGCGTCCCAAGATGCTGCCATCGCCCACTCGGATAAGACGTTCTACGCGAGTCACAACTGGCAGGCCTTCTTCCTGCAAGGAACGAAGACACTGGCCTACGAGATATGGGAGGATCTCGGGTTCTCCGCACCCGATTCGATCATTGTTCCGGTCGGTGCCGGGAGTAGCCTGCTCGGATGCTGGCTGGGGTTCACCGAGCTGTTCCACGCCGGGATGATCTCCCACATTCCGCGGCTATTTGCGGCCCAGCCACTCAACTGCTCCCCCGTCGACGCCTCCTTCACAGCGCATTCGGGCCACGTACCGAACCGGAAGGTGCTTCCTACGATTGCGGAAGGCACGGCAATTAAGAAACCCTTGAGGATGGTCCAGATCTTGGCGGCGCTGCGTGACTCCGGCGGATCCTCGGTCGCTGTTCCCGAACAGGACATTGCGGTGGCTCTCGAAAGGCTCGTATCCGCGGGCCTGTTTGTTGAGCCCACAAGCGCAACAGCAGCCGCGGCCCTCGACATACTCTTGAAGCGCGGCCATATCGCCAAGTCGGAAACCACCGTTGTTCTCCTCACCGGTTCTGGACTCAAGGCCGCAAACAAAGTGAGCGAACTCATTAGCGACGTCCGCGAGCACAACCAACCGGGAGCGGCGTCCTAGCTTCTTGCGCGGTGCAAGTACGTGACGTTCTGCAATGCAACAAGATAACGCTTCCTCCCGGCAGTCGAGCAATCCTTCACCGTAGCTGGGACACGTGTGACGTGAGCGATGGGCTGGGGCCTGCAGTCAGGGTATAGTAGAGACCGCGCATACGCGCCATATCCGACCGTTGAGAGTGAGGTGAGGGCCGTGAACAGTGACAGTTCCCGTCATCGATTAAGGACCACGTCCTCCCTGCCGACTCCCGGTCGACCTTTGTCACCGTATCTTTAGGCACCTGAGGGCGTGGTGAAATTGAGCCGTGCCCCACCGTGGGATGGCTCCGCTTTACCTAAGGACCACCATGAGCCAGATCGTTGACGTCACCACCATTATCGAGGCGATTCAGCCCGAGCTATCCGGAGGTAAATTCGCCTCGGTCGTCGACCGCATCAACCCGGCAAGCCCCGCCCAGACAGCCGATATTCTTGAACGACTTCCCGCTGCTCAGCAGCCCGTGCTATTTCGCCTGCTCCCCAAGGACCGCGCTTCGGCAGTTTTTGACATTCTGAGCCCCAAGCAACAGTCCGGGCTCATTCAAGGATTGCGGAACCGGGATGTCTCCGAGATTTTTGCGGGCCTTGATCCGGATGATCGAGCGCTGCTTCTCGATGAGCTCCCGGCAAGTCTTGCAACACGACTGCTGACAGGGCTGACCGGTGCGCAACGCCGCCTCACCACCGATCTTCTTGGCTACCCGAAAGGATCGATTGGTCGCCGCATGTCCCCGCAGGTGGTCTCGACCCGGGCGACATACACGGCCGCTGACACGCTGTCGAGGATCCAGAAACGTCTTGGGGATGCTGAGACGATCTACACGATCCCCGTCGTCGACAATGCGAGACGTGTTGTCGGGATTATTAGTTTGCGGCAGCTTCTCGCGGCAGATTCCCATGCCGTCATCGGGGACATCATGTCAAAATCTGAGGTTGCGAGCGCCTATGATTCAGCGGAAGACGCAGCCAGAATCTGCATTGAACTACGGCTGCTGGCACTGCCCATTGTGGATCGGGAGTGTCGCCTCCTCGGGATTCTCACGGTCGACGATGCTGGACGAATCATTGAGCACGAAGATTCGGTGGACAGCGCGCGCCAGGGCGGGATGGAACCGCTTGGACGGCCATACCTATCAACACCGGTACTGCAACTTGTTCGCTCAAGGATTGTGTGGCTTCTCGTTCTAGCAATTGGTGCCACGCTGACCGTTCAGGTCCTCTCAGCCTTTGAAGCCACGCTCGAGCAAGTCACCGTCCTCGCCCTGTTCGTTCCGCTTCTGATCGGTACCGGCGGAAACACCGGCAACCAGGCCGCCACAACCGTGACTCGCGCAATCGCACTCGGTGACGTTCGCACCTCGGACCTACTTCGAGTTCTTCTCCGCGAGTGCGCAGCCGGGTTCACGCTTGGGACGCTTCTCGGGCTCATTGGTGCACTCATCACGGGCGCTATCTTTGGGGCACCGATAGGGCTGACAATCGGACTCACGTTGCTCGCCGTGTGTACGGTAGCGGCAAGCATCGGTGGCATCATGCCTCTTATCGCGAAGCGCCTCAACGTCGACCCCGCCGTGTTCTCCAATCCCTTCATCACAACCTTTGTCGACGCGACCGGGCTCATCGTCTATTTCCTGATTGCCAAAGCCGTCCTCGGAATCTAGGAATTCGGAATCTAGGAATAAAGACACGTCGGAACATTAGGACCGCGGCACCGAGATCTCACTTCCCTGGCCGCACCCTGCTCCCACCGTGAGAGAATCGGAGTCAGAAGTTTGCCTCATGGGCCGATCGGAGTCGGTGCAGGAAGGCACCGGTGCCTATCACGAGAGGAGCCACATGATGTTTCTGGCTCGTCGTCTGCGACTGCTCACTATTGCCACGGGCGTGCTTTGCGTGATGGTGGGTGGGTGTTCGGCAGAGAACACCGCCGTGGGCACCTGGAAGGCGACCGATAACGAGAATGCCTTCCTCGTCCTGGAGAGCAATGGTTCCGTGACTGGGAATGACGGTTGCAATCACCTGGGTGGTGAGTGGGCTCAGGACGCCGACACGATTGAGTTCAGCCGCATCTTTTCCACTCTCATGTTCTGCGAAGGCGTCGACACCTGGCTTTCCCACATGACCTCGGCAAGGGTTAACGGGAACGAGATGTCGATTTTCGATGAGTCGGGGGAACCTATCGGCACCCTTCACAAGTAGGACTTGGCGGTTGCTCCGCAGATCTGACGGTGTCTTCCAGCGAGATAGCCGGCGTGGAGAGATAGGCTACGGGCCTCGAGAGTTTAGCTTTCGATCTCTCGGTTCTGTTTGCTGACCCGATAGATCTCCCACGCATATGTCGCTCCGGTGACGGCGTGGAGGATAGCCCCGAGGGCGGTGAGTCCGATTCCGATGGTGCCAATGAAGTCCAGTTCCTGGATCCTGCCAAACACGGTGAGCGGTAACCCCGCCATGAGAACCGCCGTACGGATCTTACCGAGATAGCTGACTTTTGGGCGATGCTTTGCTTTGAAGATGAGGTAGATGGTTGCCAGGGCAAGGTCGGTGACGACAATGCAGTAGGCAATCCAGTCGGGAAGGTGATGACCGACAACGAGGAAGATCGCGATAACAGCGACTCCAAGCCTGTCCGCAATCGGATCGAGCACTTCACCCACCCGACTGACCTGATTGAATCTGCGGGCAATATAGCCGTCGATCCAGTCGGTTGCACCAAAAATGACCAGCAGGATCGCGGTCATGACCGGTGCCATGTCGAACACCAGCAGGTAGGCAATGGGAACCAGCAGGAGCAGTCGAATCACGGTAATGATGTTCGGTACTGTCAGCCAATCATCCCGGGTCAGCTTCGGCTCCATCGTCAGGTCCACTTTCTCGTATCGTTAGCTCATCCTATCGAGAAGGTGTTCCCGGCCCTGCACTCAGAAAGGTGAAATCGGCCCACCCGTGTGTAGTTGCAAGGTGCGCCCTACACAGATCAATACGGCAAAGTATCAGCGGGTCCGTAGGGCCGTATGCCCTACCGCCCGTGCCCTATCGTCCCGCTGGCACGAAATCGATCAGCTTCCCGCTTCCTTCTCTGAGCTCCGCCCACGAGGTATCGATTGTGAGGACCGCGATCCCACTCGTGACGAAACCCCCTTCAATGAGCAGGACCGCGGCTTGCCTCGATTCAAGGGAAGTATCGAGATATTCCACAAGGTCTTCGACCCCTGGGAAATGCCCAATGAAAAGAACACAGTCATTGTCATCGGGAACCGATCTCAGCACGGGAAGAATATCCGCGACATCGGCTTCGTAAATCTCACTATGAAAAGTGACCTCAGCCGGATCTATCCCGACCTCCATGACCCTCTCCAGGGTCTGCCGAGTCCTGGTCGACGTCGAACAGAGAACACGGTCAATCGGGCGATGGTTCTCCAGGAGATACTCCCCCGCTGCGTAACCCTGGCGCATGCCACGGTTGTTGAGCGGCCGCTCATGATCCGCAGCCCCTGTATCCCACGAAGACTTTGCGTGGCGCAAAACAATAAGTGTCCGCATAGCGTGAGAGTACCAGCCGCAAGATTACCCTGATCGGACAACGGTCTAAGAGTTATCACTTAACAACTGCACGACTGTTATCGTCACGAACGACCGATACTCCCTCGTTCAGCCATTGCACACGTGTTACTCTTCCAGCATGCTTCATCATTTCTTCATGTAACGGACGCACCGGTCCTCTCAGCTCGTTGAGTCTGCTCCGAGCATGACGACCACGTTGCCGTGACCGCCTGCGGTCACGGTTCTTGCACACCCTGACAGCGCCTGCCAATCATGCAGGCCGTATTCACGCGTGTGTGAGGTTGAAGGAAGCTTGACATGACTACCGTTTTTCCGGCGCATTCGCGCGCCACAATTACCCTGACAGACGTCGGAGTTGTCCTGGGAGACAAGACTGTTCTCTCCGGTATAAACCTCTCTGTCTCCCCCGGATCCAGGATCGCCCTTGTCGGTGAGAACGGACGCGGCAAAACCACACTCTTACGAGTCCTCGCAGGAGATCTTGCCCCGGACACCGGAACAGTATCCCGGCACGGAAGCATTGGATTATCCGAGCAGGAAATGCACCCCGATGATGGGCAAACAGTCGGCGACCTCGTAAGCCAAATCATTGCCCCATCGATCACAGCACTTGCTGACCTCGATCGGGCCGGTGATGCGATGGCGGGCGGGGATCCATCTGCTTTCGAGGCATACGAACGCGCGCTTGAACGAGCGGAACTGCTCGACGCGTGGGGCGCCGAACGTCGAGTCGATGTCGCTCTTGCCGCACTCGGGGCAGAAACCGATCACAACCGGGCGCTGGCCACCATGTCGGTGGGGCAACGCTACCGCGTCCGCCTCGCCTGCCTCGTGGGCGGGGATTCGGACTTCCTGATCCTCGACGAGCCAACAAATCATCTAGACCGGAGCGGAATCGACTTCCTGACGGAAAAGCTGAAGAGTTGGCGTGGCGGGATCGTTCTCGTCAGCCACGATCGAGCACTTCTCGCGGATGTGGCGACATCGTTTGTTGACCTGGATCCGACAAGCGATGGTAAGCCCCGTGTTTTCGGCGGCTACGACGAGTACCGTCTCGGTCATCGCGCCGAGCTGGCACGGTGGGAGCAGGAATATGCAGTCCAAGAAGTAGAGCGGGAACGCTTAGAAAATGATCTTGCGACAGCTCAGGGACGGCTGGTCGACAATTGGCGGCCGGTGAAGGGAACCGATAAGCATATGAGAGCAACGAGAGCCTCAAGTGCTGTCACCGCGGTGAAACGCAGGCAGGCACTCCTTGAGGCACACGAGCTTTCGATCCCGGAACCACCTGTTCCCCTGGGCTTCCCCCGCCTGCGCTCACCGCGGATCGTTCGAATCTCGGCGCAGGGCGTGAGCGACGCCGGTCGATTGAATGGACCGGCGTCTGTGGAGGCAGCGAGAGGTACTCGCCTGCTCGTCACGGGAACAAACGGGTCTGGAAAGTCCACGCTTGTTTCCGTTCTCGTCGGCCACCTGGATCCCAGCACCGGTTCCGTATCTCGGGTGGGAAGAATCGGATTCCTCCCTCAGGAGACGCGACTACCCGCGGGTAGGAGGGCCGCCGATCTATACGATTCAAATCTGGCTTCCCTCGAGTCCACCGGAAAGCTCAAGTCCGCAATCCCGCTTCGAGGGCTTGGCCTATTGAGCCCCGGTGAAGAAAGCAAGCGAGTCGGGCACCTGTCCGTGGGCCAGCAACGCCGGCTTCATCTAGCGCTCATCCTCTCCGCCGATCTGGGGATTCTCGTTCTCGACGAACCAACGAACCATCTATCGATCGCCCTTGTCGATGAGCTGACCGAGGCCCTTCTCGATACTCCCACCGGACTCGTTCTGTCGAGCCACGACCGGAAGCTGATCCGGGACGTGGCAGGATGGGACACTCTCGACATCGGAGCCGATAACAGTGTCGAGGCTGGGGCTATGGGCAGCGCTCCTGGTGGGGATATGCACAGCACCGATTTGGGAATCAGGGGAACCTAGCGGGCCGTGGCAATCTCCTCCTCGGTAGGGTCCCGAAGTAACGAACAATTTCCGGATCCCACCGCCGGTGCAACAACCAGCAAGCCGGGCTTTTAGGGCGCTCGCGGTCTACAGTGGATAAGTGCTCGCCGGGCGTTCACATCCGGCTGTGATCAATTGTGCGGATTGGAGTGGCGTTGAACAACATCGTGACTGCGATCGTCCCGATCTTCCTCGTTGTCGGTGTGGGCTATGGCTTCGTCCGATTCGGCCCGTTCAGCCGAGACGACATGCCGGTCTTGTCGCGCTTTGTTGTCAAAGTCGCCCTGCCACTCCTCATCTTTCTTAACATCTACGGCAAACCCGCGAGCGACATTTTCCAAGTAACGTATCTGCTCACGTACGCCGGGGCGGTTCTCATCATGTTCGGGATCGCCTTCGGGTACTCGGCCGCCAAAAAACGGACCCCCGCCAGGCGGGCTTTCCTGGGCATGGGCATGTCGAGCACCAACAACGGGTTTATTGGCCTGCCAATTTTTCTCATCCTTCTTCCAGAGTGGGCGGGCGCCGCGGTCGGCATGGACATGCTGGTCGACAACACCTTGACGATCCCACTGACTCTGTTTCTTGCCGAGCAAGCGATCGGCACCGGCACGATCAGGGAACGGCTGATCTCCACGGTCCGCGGGGTCCTGCTCCATCCGCTAGTTCTTGCGATCATCGCAGCCCTCGTACTCAACGCGGTCGGTGTCGTTCTTCCCGGGTTCCTGCACCGTAGCGCGGACCTGATTGCCGGTACGTCAACGGGCGTCGCCCTCTTCACCGTCGGCGGCATGCTGGTCGGCCTACAGATCAAAGGGGCCCTTACCGACATCTTCATGATTGTCGGATCCAAGCTCCTCATCATGCCAACGGTGGCCTTTGGTCTCCTCGTGGGATTCCTTGCCATCGGACTACCGGATGTACCGAACGAACTCCGGGCAGCAGTAATTATCACCTGTGCTCTTCCACCGTTTTCGATCATGCCGTCAATTGCAGAGCCCTACGGAGAAGCGGATGTCACAACCGCATCCATGATGCTGTCAACCCTCCTGTCGTTCTTCACGCTGGCGGGATGGACGGCGGTTCTCGGAGCAATCGGCTGGATCTAGGGGTACTTCCCTGCCGGCTGCTCACTGTGTGTGATGAGGGAATGATCAACTTATCCATTTGGATAAACGGGTCGCTCTTTGAAGTCCTCGGCAGGAAACGCTCATCTACTCTTTGAGGAGCTCATCGATGTCATCGGCGTTTGGAATGATGTAGTCATCTGCGACGGAAAACTTCCTGCTTGGTGAAGGCGGCCTGAGTTGCCTGACCTCGGTATGAATCTCCTCCATCTGCCGATCCAAGCGCGCCGCGGTCTCTGTGGCTTCCAGGAGCCCTTCCCGCAGGAAGTCGGGAATCTCGGTATCGAAGATCTTGTGCTCGAGACTTGCCCAGAAGTCCAAGGCAATCGTTCTGATCTGAACCTCGACCGGGACCTTATCCACCTCGTGAGAAAGGAACACTGGGATCTCTACGATCAGGTGGAGGCTCTGGTATCCATTCGGCTAGCTGTCCTTAATGTAGTCCTTGATCTCAAGGACGTTGACGTCCTGCTGCTTCATGAGAGCCTCGGCCACCTTGTACGTGTCCTGAATGAAACTGCAGACGATCCGAATACCCGCGATATCTCGCACGACTCCCGCACGTTCCCGAGAGTGAGGACATTGCCCTTACGCCGCATCTTCTTCATAATGCTCTTCGGGCTCTTGAGCCGTGTCGTCACGTGTTCGATCGGGCTATATTCATGAAGGTGCTCAAACTCAGCCCTAAGAATATTGATCTTCGTCAGCACCTCATCGAGCCCGGCCTGATACTCCAGTGAAAGCCGAGCAAAAGCTTCTCTCAGCTCGAAGGCTGCACTCACCCTCTCCCTCATAGCGTCATCGCTAAGGGGCACTCCAATGGCTAGCGGTGCGGAATCGGCAGTGTCAGGCTGGTTTTCAGTATTTTCGGGGCGGTCCATAGGACATGGATAGCTCACCGGGCTACAAAAAGACCCAAAGAGTGGAGTTTACGCCCACGCGTCACAGAGCCACAGAAGCGAATATCTGCCATGGGTGGGTAACGGGCCAAGATGATCGACGGAGCGATCCCTAGAAGACAACCCACCCGATCAGTGCGGAGCCGATGACCACGGCCCACGCGGGTGCCTTCCACGAGAGGAGGGCAACGAAGGCAACAGCAGCAAGGGCGAGTTCCTTTGCTCCAGTAATCCCCGAAGTAAACACCGGCATGTAGAGAGCCGCGGCAAGAATACCCACGACGCCCGCGTTGATTCCGGTGAGGGCCTTTCGTGCCAGGCGATTACGGCGCAGGTCCTCCCAGAACGGAAGGGCTCCGATTACCAGCAGAGCGGATGGCAGGAAGATCGCAATCAGGGCAATCATTGCGCCCGTGATCCCGGTGGGTCCCGCTGTGGTGACGGCTCCCAGGTAGGCAGAGTAGGTAAAGAGCGGACCGGGAACAGCCTGCGCGGCACCGTATCCAGCAAGGAACGAGTCGGCCGATACTAGGCCGGCCTGGACTGTTTCTACCTCCAATAGCGGAAGAACAACGTGTCCGCCGCCGAAAACAATGGAACCGGTTCGATAGAAGGTGTCGGCAAGGTCCACCGCTTCATTCTTCGTCGCGGCAGACAGCAACGGCAGACCGATAAGAAGAGCAACAAATACCAGGAGACTTCCGATTGCGACCTTCTTACCAACCCCTACGCGGAACGAATCCTGCTCAACCGGTTCGTTCTTTTCGGACGGCAACCAGAGCAGTCCGATGATGCCGGCGGCAACTATGGCCAGGATCTGAGCGAGCACGCCGGGGACAAGAAGCACGACCGCAAGCGCTCCGACCGCAATCGTCGCTCGCTTAGTATCGGGGGCCAGTTTCGTCGCCATGCCGAGGACCGCATAAGCAACAACAGCAACTGCAGCAGCCTTGAGACCTATCAGCCAGCCATAGCCCAGGGCATCGTCGAGCGACGAAGCTCCATACGCAAAAGCCACGAGAAGAATGGCTGAGGGAAGAGTGAACGCCGCCCACGCGGCTAGCAGCCCCGTATAGCCGGCCCGGTAAAGGCCAATTGACATGCCGACCTGACTGGAGGCCGGTCCCGGGAGGAACTGGCACAGGGCAACAATGTCGGCGTAAACCTTATCTGTCAGCCATTTCCGGCGTTCCACAAAGGCTTCGCGGAAGTATGCGAGATGTGCGACGGGACCACCGAACGAGGTAAGCCCCAGTCGAAGAAATACCCAAAAGACTTCCCAGACGCTCCCGGATCGGGCAGGGGTGGAGCGCGGTGCAGGCTCGTCAACCATCAGTGTTAACTGTGCTGGCCCAATAGCGCCACGTCAAGGACGTCGTCCCTCCATATCGAGACCATGAAGTGTCCCATCGACGAGTTAGCGACAGACTTCTGAGCAGGAACGAAGGGACTCGGAAAGTTTAGATTCGGGTCGAGAGTTTAGCTTCGGAGCGGTGAGCCCACGACGTCAAACCGGAAGCCATCCATGACACCCGACAGTATCGGGCGCGCCTCAGTAATCGCAGCCTGAACACTCTCCAGGCTCAGTGAAGCCTGATGGTCTTCCGCAGATTCCCATATTTCAACCACAAACACCGTGTCCGGTGCGCTCTCATTCACGCCCACTTCGTACAGGAGGCAACCGCTGGCTTTCAGCTCATCATTGCGCCGTGACAGGATCGCAACAAGTTCATCGCGTTTTCCAGGCAGGGCTCCAAGGGTTCCTACATTCGCAAATGTCATATCTCGAGGCTAACGGACACCGGCACGGAGCGCCCGGGGAATTTGAAATTCCTGGAGGCGACACGTTATGGCGTGCCGCAAACGCATGGAGCAATCGTGATTCAGCTTTGACATAGCGTGCACGACGGGCTTGCCCGGTGCTCTGAGCACTAGGCAACACGTCAAGCAAATAGCGGCAATGCAGGTAGCGAAACGCGCTAAAAGAACGATCGTAGGTCGGCAGGCAAGCCGGAAGCCGGGACGTTAGCCCCGCAACCAGGGCTTTTACGAATCAAATTTCGTTGACGAGTGAACGTTCACATGTATGCATGTCTTGCTTCATAACCGGATCGAAGGAGATCTCATGATTTACGAGACACTGCCTGAAGAAGTTGGCACCAGCCTTGCTGACGACCTCAGCTCGACGGTTCCCCTTTCTCTCCTTCGCGTCCGCGAAATTATGTTGGAAACAATCCGTCCGATCCTTTTCGGAGCAGGACAAGCCGAAGCCCAGTGGCGGGTACTCCGCGTTCTTTATGCCGAGCATGCCCCATTGGACTTTGCCGCCTTGGCCAATGCTGCCGTGATCCGGCGAGCAAGCCTCACCCGCGTCATCAAGACCCTCACAGAAGAGGGACTTGTAGTCGCGAACCCAAACCCCAACGACCAGCGCTTGGTGCTGGTTGCGATGACCGATGAAGGCAGAGACCATGTCCGCGAGCTGTCGGTCCAGATTCAGGCCGAGTATCGGAAGCTCTCGGACCGCCTTGGCTCCGAGCGCCTTACTCAGTTACGAACTCTCCTCGGTGAGATTCAGGAACTCGCTGCCGAGTAACCGATCCGCTGTGCCCCGGCACGAGCGCCGGGGAAGAAAAACCACTCAATTCTACATAGGGAACATCAAGATACTCCGATAAGAAGTACCCTCGCTCCCCTATTGGGAGCACTCACACGTGAATACCCCTAGCAAAATCCCCGTGCCAATGACGGCACAACTAGGAGAAACTATGTCCTTACGACGACGCATAGCGCTCAGTTTTGGGGCTGCCGCGATTCTCATCACGGCCGCCTGCGGATCCATGGTGGATGCCGACGCCAAACTGATGCTTGGCTTTCCCGGCGACATAGGCCCAACTGACGTGCCGGCTGTCATGGCTTTGCAGGCCATGGAATATGACGTGAGGAGCACGACCTGTATCGAGTTCGGCTCCCCCGACGTGCAGTCCCAGGCGCTTCTGTCTGGCGACATCAATCTCGCCTCCATGGGTCCCGCCACCGTCATGTCAGCCAATATTGTTGGTGCTGACCTGCGAATGATCGCATCGAATAATAAGAATGATCTCCTTGTTGTCGCGGCCGCCGAAATTACCCAGTGTTCACAGCTCGAAGGTAAGCCGGTCGCCTACCACTCCGACGGATCCACTTCGACTGCTCACCTCATGTCTTGGATCAGCGACGAGTGCGGTGCAAGCCCCGAATGGCTGGTGATCTCCGGTTCGTCAAACAGGACCACGGCACTGATCAACGGACGAATCGACGGCACAATCGTGCGTACCGAGGACTGGGTGCACTGTCTGCGCGGCGTCGATAGCGACGCTCACGTTCTTGCTGAGCTCTCCGAGTCCCAGTCCGAGCTGCTGCCCAAGACAATTGTGATCAACATTCAGTTCCTCGACGACAACGTCGAGTACCACCAGCAGTTCCTTGAGGCACTCGATGAGCAATTCGCTCTCGTGAACGCCGACCCGGAGGCGTATGCGGAAATGGCGCACGAGTACCTCCCGAACATGGATCCGGACGCTCTTGCCGAGATCTACACGTCGCTTTCGCAACAGGGAGTGTTCCCCGAAACGGGACTCCTGGGGCCTGACAGCGTCACCCAGACCATCGACTTCTATGAAGAGTCCGACACGATCGAATCCGGTCTCATCGGCCCAGAAGACGTTGCCATCTACGACATTTTGGAGCGATGATGACGACATAAAACAGGTCCCAGATCTTGATTGAGCTTCGAGGCGATTCTAAAATGGCTTGGATGTAGCAACGCGCAATGATTTAGTGCCGCGATCAATTCGATGTCGATTCTTTTGGGGCCATATGACAAGAAAACCCCACGTGACCAGTAGTTTTGTTTACCTAAGGAGATCATCATGAAGGCGCTTGTCTACAATGGGCCCCACGACGTTCACGTCGCCGATGTGTCCGATGCGCGTATCGAGGACTCCAACGACGTTCTCGCCAAAATCACTGCGACCAACATCTTCGGACCTACACATGTATGAAGGTCGCACCAGTTTCGAACAGGGCAGAGTCTTCGGCCATGAGAATGTCGGCGAGGTGGTCGAGGTCGGTGCCGCGATCCAGAAGGTTGCCGTCGGCGATATGGTGTCGGTTCCGTTCAACGCCTCCTGCGGACACTGCCGCAACTGCGAGCACGGACTGACCAATTATTGCCTGACCAGCAACGTGGAGGGCATGGCTGGTGGAACCTATGGGTTCGCCTATATGGGCGGCTGGGTCGGAGGTCAAGCTGAGTACCTGCGGGCGCCCTGGGGTGACTTCCAGTGCCTGCGGCTCCCCGAGGACGCCCATGAGAAGCAGAACGACTACGTGATGCTCTCCGATATCTTCCCCACAGGTTGGCACGCCGTGGAGATGTCAGGCCTCACGCCCGGAGAAAGCATCGTCATCTATGGAGCCGGCCCGGTGGGGCTGATGGCGGCTCTCTCGGCGACCGTCAAGGGAGCCCGGAAGGTGATGGTCGTTGATCGTCATCCCGATCGGCTGCGCCTGGCCGAACAGATCGGGGCCATCGCGATCGATGATTCCAAGGGTGACCCTGTCGAACAGGTGATGGAGCACACCAAGGGTGTGGGGGCTGACCGAGGGGCTGAGTGTGTCTGCTACCAGGCCCACGATGTCCAGGGCAATGAGGACAACGCGGCGACCTTGAATGCCCTGGTCTCCTCCGTGCGGTTCACAGGAGGAATCGGCACCGTCGGGGTGTTTATCCCGGAGGATCCAGGAGCCCCAGATGAGCTTGCTCAGGAGGGGAAAGCGCGGTTCGAGTTCGGCAATTTCTGGTTCAAAGGCCAGCAGATGGGATGTGGGCAGGCCCCGGCCAAGCGTTATAAGCGGCACCTTCGCGATCTCATCGCCGCCGATAAGGTCACCCCCTTGTGGATCGTGTCCCACAATCTCCCGCTCGACGACGCCCCGGACGCCTACGCACACTTCGACGCCCGCGATGACGGGTGGACGAAAGTGGTGCTCGACCCCACCTCCTCCTTAGACTGACACGGGACGTGGAGGCTCGAGTGTTCACTCGAGGAGTGGGGCAGCAAGAGAACTTCAAGGCCGCCGGTCTGCTTGTGCTCTCGCCTGACATGAACCGGGGTTGCTTCCCTGGTGCCTGAAATCAGCTGAAGCACTCTGGGGTGAGGAATCGGGACTCTGAGAAGCCGGTAGGAGCACGCGAACTGACAACACGGAAGGAGTCGACTTTTGACGACTCACAAGAGTGAACCCATCGGGACGACGCAAAGCCCGACGGGGGAGATAGTGGTCGGGGTGGTGGCCGATCCGGTCGCCACCACCCTGACAGTCGCGAAGTATCTCGAACGGGAACTGCCTGGCCTACTCGCCGAGCAGCTCTCTGACGGTCACTGGAGAGTGGAGGTGCACCGAGAGAGGCTGCCTCCCAGTGACGGGAAGCGGTTTGAGATGATGGACCTGGCAGCCGAGCGTATGCGGGAACATGGCTGGGACCTCGCGGTATGCGTGACCGACCTCCCACTGATGATCGACCGGCGCCCCGTCGTCGCTGACGCCAACCACAGTCGGAATGTGGCGGTGGTTTCACTGCCGGCCTTCGGGGCCATGAGCCTACGAAGACGAGTTCCAGAGGTGGTGACACAGCTCATTAGGGACATGCGCGGCGGGACCACTCCGAAGGACGGGTCCCAGGCGCATCGTCGGTCACGGGTCCCGGCTCTGGGCGGCGCCTTCAAGCTGACAACCCCAGACCAAGACGGCGTCGACTTCCGTATCTTCGCGAACTGCGGGCGTCTGCGGCTGCTCGTGGGAATGGTCCGGGATAATCGTCCGTGGCGGCTGGTCTCCGGTCTCCGAGGGGCGTTGGTGGGAGCGTTCGCGTTCAGCGCGTTCTATCTGTTGAACACCACGCTGTGGGAACTCGCACTCACCATGGCAGCGTGGCAGCTGGTCGCCGTCGTCGTTGCCTCAATTACGGTGATGATCACTTGGCTCATCGTCTATCACCACCTCTGGGAACGAGCCAAAGATCTGCCGCCGCAGGAACGTGAGCGAACGGTGCTGTTCAACGCGTCGACTGTCTTGACCCTCGCTATTGGGGTGACGTGCGGCTATGCGGGGCTGTTCGTCCTGAACCTGACTGCCGCGCTGATCGTTTTCACTCCGGAGGTGTTCAGCCAGTACGCCGGAGACGAATACGGACTGGGCGAGTATCTCCTGGTGACCCTGTTCGCGACCGCCGCTGCGAAGATCGCGGGTGCGATTGGGTCTGGCTTCGAAAGTGAAGAGTCGGTGCTCGAGGCCGCCTATAGCTATCGGGAGCGCGCACGGCGCGAGGCGCGGCGCCGCTCACGCAGCGCAGAGAACAATGACAGCGCGGTCCGCGACGCGGCGCAGAACGACGACGCATCTCGTGCAGAGGACTCCGATGCAGGCCCGGACCACTGAGGAGGCAATAGGTCGGCGGTGGATGGCGAGGTTCAAGTTCTTGGCGTACGTAAGCCCTTCCCGAAAGAATGCCCACTGAGGGATCCCTCAACGAGCTATTACGTTCGTTTTTGGTACGACATAGAAGCGATCACCATAGCCATACCCGCAACGCTGATGAGGGACTGCCGCACGGATAGGTGACAGTTGGGGTGTCAGGCCGCGAGGGCCGCGGTGGGGTTCATGATGGTCTCGTATTCGATGGGGGGCAATCGGCTCAGGCGGGCCTGTCGGCGGCGTCGGTGGTAGGTCCTCTCGATCCAGATGATGATGGCGATTCGCAGCTCTTCTCTGGTCCTCCAGCGCTTGCGATCCAGGACGTTCTACTGGAGAAGCGCGACGAAGGACTCCATCGAGGCGTTGTCGTCGGCGGCACCGACTTTTCCCATCGAACCGATGAGGTGATGACGGTTCAAGGCGTGCACGAATTTCCATGACCGGAATTGGCTCCCGCGGTCCGAGTGCACTATGCATCCGGCAGCATCGCGACGAGACACCGCGTTGTCCAGGGCGTTCACTGCGAGACGGGCTCTCATCCGCTAGCTGATCGAGTAGCCCACGATCCGGCGGGAGAACACGTCCTTGATGGCGCAGAGGTAGAGCTTGCCCTCGTCGGCTTGAATTCAAGCGGTCCAGTGCTCGGTCATGTCGGTCAGCCACAGCTCGTTGACGTCATCGGTGGAGAAGTCCCGCTTCACGAGATCATCGTGGACTGGTAGCCCGGGCCGTTTCCCGTTCTTGGCCCGCTTCTTCCCAAACGCGGACCACCACTGGTTGTCCCGGCAGATCTTCCACGCGTTCCGCTCGCACATCACCTTGCCAGCATTCGCGGACTCGCCACCGCCTTCGGCCGCACCTCCGACTACGTCGGTATCTGGGGCATCTCCCTATTCATCATGATCCTCGCCGTCTTCATCAACTCCGTCGTCTCATGGCTGGAACGCAGGATCACCGGCTGGGTCGACTAAGCAAACCGACTCAATCGAGTTCCAATAATGAAAGTGACCGGGCAAACGCAACGCAATGTCTGGCCACTTTCATGCTTCACCGCCAGTCACGAACCGCGTTATAACGTAGGTTCTGCGCCGCCTTCGGCTGCTTCTGTTTCCGACCGGCAGGGGTGGCCCGCTACGTGCTTCACTTCGAATGGATTTCTGTACCGATGGCTACCGCGTACTCACGAAGTGTCGTTCTACGTAGATTTTTCCGCCCAGGTTCCAGCCGCGAAACACTCGCCTGATCCGTGCCCATAATCCGCGCGACAGCTTTCTGGGTTAGTCCAGCCGGCTCTCTTGAACGACGAATCTCGACAAGAGCTTCCAAGAGCTCTTCGTCTCGCTGGGCCTGATCCAGCGACCACCCAAACACCTGGTCTTCCGTCAATCTAATTGTCACGACCATTGCTTACCCCAACGTAACTACGACGCGGTGCAACGAACAAAAACGCACGCATTGCGTTTTCGCCATAGTGTTTTGAGTTAGTTTGCTGCCCAAACTGACCGAACCAAATCCACCCACGGCCGCAAGCTATAGGTATCCGACGACCCTACTCCCTCTTTGCGAATGGCCACACTGCCACTTCTCCTCGCCCCTTTACTTGCTTACGTTGTGAACCAAAACTGACAATTCGCTTCGAGTTGTTGGGCTCCGCGTCATAGATTCGGCATACCCACTACTTTCCGTTAAACTCAAGCGGCTCAGGGACCCTGAGTTCTAGGACATCGGAGTGATTTCGGAGTCGTGCCGCATCACTTTTCACGCACCAATAGCTCTCATCGTCCCGCACAAGTTTCCCCCTTGGCCGCCCTTCGAAGTGCCATGTCAACTTCGGTTCGCAGAACCCCTCGGCGCTCGTCTGAAATTGACTCTTTGGCGCAATCACCACGAAGATCCGCACTCAAGTGACACGGCATGTCTTACCACGCCCGGTTCGACTGATCTCCATCAATAAGTTTCCCGACGTGACTCCCCGGGTACAGCAAAAAGGACGGGGTGCACGTACACAGTCTGCTGTCCTGATGTGAATAGCGCTCACGGCGGGTGTGGTCATGCGGTTCTCTCACTGCTGACCTGCCATTACCTTCTTGGTTCGAGCCCAATCGCCGATCACGAATAGGACTCGATACAATCCCTGCTCAATTCTGAATCGGTTATGTCGATCACCACAAGCAATCTGAGAACAGGTTCCACGCATCGCGGAGTGACACCTGCCAAAGTTACCGGGCCGGTCAAGGCTGACGGAATACCGCTTAGCCCTCTGGAAGTGAGCCCCTACGGGCGATCTGCCCTTGTTTGACATGCCGTTTACAGACACACACGTAGCGTTGGCATCTTAATTTTGATTTAATAAGTGCACATTCTCGCTCGACATCGACCTGTTGACACAGTGGGTGCTAATAGTCTTGATCAGCTACCCGAGCAAAACTATACGTCCAGTGTCCCAGCACTCCATATCCGGGTTGTAGACAGTGCACGATCTACACCATGGACGAGTCCGTCAATTCCCTCGCTTCATATGGGTAATTCAGTTACTTTGCGCTTCCCTCTGTCGTGTGGCGGACTTTGTACCAGCAAAAATATGAGGACCGCACCCGCTCCTCAAAGCGAAAGAGTCGGGACACAGATCCGTCACCTATGTCCCGACTCATTTGTGGGCCCGGAGGGACTCGAACCCCCGACATCCACGGTGTAAACGTGGCGCTCTAACCAACTGAGCTACAGGCCCAGCCCCGCTTGACACTCGCCTGCGAGAGCTGATCACGCGGTGCTGATCGATTAGTGACTTTACACGGATTACTTGGCGAGGACCAATCTTTGAAGTGTAAAGAAGCACACACAATCCGGGACCAGAGTTAGCGTCGAGTAGGCGGGAGTGATTGGCGCCTCTCGCGCCTTCTGGCGCGCAGGCCTCGCATCCGGCAGTTCGTTTTGGCGTTGAGAATATTTCCAAGACTTGTAGAACGCACATTGGTTCCGTAAACGCGTGGTCTAGAGGCCAGCATCAACGATCGATGTTTTAAGA
This sequence comes from Flaviflexus sp., assembly GCF_052087705.1. Lineage (NCBI taxonomy): Bacteria > Bacillati > Actinomycetota > Actinomycetes > Actinomycetales > Actinomycetaceae > Flaviflexus > Flaviflexus sp. Next base: position 31,256 of record NZ_JBQCYC010000004.1, read on the forward strand.
CGCGCCAAGTTCTAGATCGGGCAAGATTTTATACCTGCCATACGTCCCCTCTGCTACTCCAGTGGCGGCCAGGAGCGCATCAGTGCTGAAAGCATCCGCGCGGGTACAGGGCTCAGATTTTTCCCTAATTCTGAAATTTCTTGGTCCCCGTGCACTCATTTGTGCGCTAGCCTCTCGTTGCGCAGTCGAGGGTCGGTGTCTGACAGATAGCGGAGTTTCGGGACCCAGGCATCAGTCTTTTGGATGATTTAACTTTCAGCATCCGGTCCGATGTTTCCCGGTGCCGAAGCGACTGGAATTGTCACTATGGCAACTTCTTCGCTTTCTTTACGGTTCTCCAAGAAACTGGTCTCGCGCCGAGGCGCATGGATGACACTAGGGATCTCCCTCATTGTTCTCGTCCTCCTTTTCGGGCTGTTCGGCTCCGCACAGTCACCTTCCTCACCTACGCAGGCACCCGAAAATTCTGAATCAACTCGTGTCAGCAACCTCATGGCTGATTTCCCGGACGCTGATCAGCAATCACTCCTAGTCGTCGCCGCACGCGAGGATGGTGAGCCCTTAACCATCTCCGATCTTGACGATTTTCAGTCGCTCGTGACCGTAACGGCGGCTAGTAGCTCAGAGCCGATCGTGAGCGAGGATCGTCATGCGGCTGTCATCTCTACGCCGATTACTGTCGGTGACAACAACTCGCAGACCGCGGAGACAATTGATGCCCTGCGTGCCGATATCGGCAATGAAGTTCCCGACGGTCTCGATGTGTGGGTCACGGGTGGTCCGGCATTTGGTGCCGATATTGCGGCATCGTTCGACGGTGCAGATTTCACCCTGCTTGCTGTCACGATCGCGATCGTCGCGATTCTTCTCATCGTCACCTACCGGTCCCCAGTCCTCTGGCTCGTTCCGCTCACGGTCGTGGCGCTGTCTGACGGGCTGGCCGGGCGAGTCACTGCAGCCGCCGGCGAGGCGTGGAACCTGGAGTTTGATGCCGGAATCATCAGTGTTCTCGTCTTCGGCGCTGGAACAAACTACGCTCTACTTCTGATCTCGCGCTATCGCGAAGAACTGCTGAAACACGAGGATCACCGCGTAGCACTCGCGACCGCATGGCAAAAGTCGATGCCTGCCATCCTCGCCTCGAACGTTACAGTCGTTTTTTCTCTCCTCACACTCGTTCTGTCGGTCATCCCCGGCACTAGGGGCCTTGGGATCTCGTCAGCACTCGGGCTACTCATCGCGCTGGCGGGCATCATGTTCGTCCTTCCGCCGTTCTTGGCGGTGTGCGGGCGACGCATCTTCTGGCCCTTTATTCCCCATCCGGGTTCGGAGCAGAAGATCGGCGGCACGTGGCGCACGATCGCGACCAGAGTGGTCAGCAAACCTCGCAGAGCTCTCGCTGGCGGCACCCTGCTACTGGCAGTCATGGCAACGGGCCTGGTCGGGACAACTGTCGGCCTGGATCAGCTGGAGAAATTCCGGGTTCAGTCAGAGTCCGCGGCGGGCCTGGAAGTTTTCGCGGAGCATTTCCCGGCAGGCGAGGCACAGCCCATATTCATTCTTACAAACTCAGAGTATGCCGAGGAGGTTGTAGCCGAAGTTGCCGGCAGCGACGGCGTAGTTAGGGCACACCCGATTGCGGAGCATGAGGGGCTGACCAACATCATGGTGACGAGTGAGTTTGCACCCAGCACAGATGAGTCTCTCTCCCAGATCAGCGATCTCAGAGAAGCAGTATCTGCCATTGACGGTGCCGATGCGATGGTAGGCGGGTCCGTTGCCTCGGACGTTGATATGCGCGAGGGTAGTCAGCGCGATCTCACCATCATCACCCCGCTCATCCTCGCCGCGAGCTTTATCGTTCTCCTACTGCTTCTGCGTTCGCTGATCGCTCCCGCAATCCTTATCGTGGTCAATCTGGCGAGCTCGCTGGCAGCGATAGGCGCGGGCGCCTGGCTTGGCCGGCTCCTGTTCGAGCAGGATGCTCTCGACATTCAGGTGCCACTCCTTGCGTTCCTGTTCCTCGTTGCCCTCGGGATTGACTACACGATTTTCCTTGTGCACAGGGCTCGGACGGAGGCCATCGCCTACGGCACCCGTACGGGGATCCTTGAATCCGTCGCCCACACGGGTAGTGTGATCACCAGTGCGGGTATCGTCCTCGCTGGAGTTTTCGCGGCGCTCGGCGTGCTTCCGCTCGTGACGCTCGGCCAGTTGGGCCTCATTGTCGGGATCGGCATCATCGTCGATACGCTGGTGGTCCGCACGATTATCGTGCCCGCCCTCTTCACGCTCGTCGGGGATCGGATCTGGTGGCCGGGCTCAATCACATCCCCCGCTGTCGAAGGATCCCATGAGTCTCGTGAGCACGCCCCTGAGGCAGTCTAGTAAATCGCCAGCATCCCGTAGCACCGTGCGTGCGATGGAGGTGGGCCAGTACGTCATCGCGGTCGCCCTCACCCTCGTCGGCATCATCCGTGCCACCGGCGAGGGGGTGGCGCCGACCGTCGCTACCATCTCGGGATTGGCGATCATCGGCGCTCACACCGTCGGCACGCTGATCCCCAGGCGCACAAACTCCACCACCGTGATCGTCTTATGGCTTCTCGGCTTCACAGCAATCTGGATTGCCACGGTGGCGGTCTCATCAGCTTTCATCTGGCTCGCCTTCCTCCTCTGGCTCCTTGCTGGCCATCTCCTGCCGGTCACATGGGGGATCGTCTATTCGCTCATCGTCTTTGTCGTGGCGACAGCGGCCCCCATCCTTCACCACGGCTCAACGACATACGCGAATGTCTTTGGCCCTCTCATTGGCGGCATCTTTGCCTTCGGGATCTCACGCGGATACCTGCAGCTCTTAAAAGATGCCCAGGAGCGAGAAAGATTCGTCCACTCACTCACGCAGGCACAGCAGGAGATGGCGGAGCTTCAGGACGAGCTCGCCCTTGCCCACCGGCACTCGGGCGCAATATCTGAGCGCACTCGGCTATCGCGGGAGATCCATGACACCGTCGCGCAGGGACTCTCTTCGATCCGGCTGCTTGCCCACGCTGCGGCTACCCCAACCTCCGACCCCGAGTCCGCCCGGGCCTTCGAACAGATCGGAGCACTTGCGAGGGAGAGCCTTGCCGACGTCCGCAGGATCGTTGCGGCGCTCGCGCCTGCCGAGCTCGAGCACAGTGCACTGAGCACGGCACTGGACCAGCTACTTGTGAAGTTGGCGAAAGAAACCGGTATCGAGACCGCTCTTCACATTGATCCCTCGCTACCTGCACTGTCATCCGATGCCGACGTCGCACTGCTACGCTCTGCACAATCTGCTCTGGCCAATGTGCGCCTCCACTCCGGCGCTCAACATGTGACCGTTAGTCTGAGCGATGCTGGAGACGCGATACGCCTTGACATCATGGATGACGGTCGGGGTTTTGATGCTGCCGCCTGGGAACAGGAATCAAACGTGGCATCCGCGAGTTTCGGCATCCGGTTCATGAGGTCACGCCTGCGCGAGCTCGGCGGAGGAATAGACATCGAGTCCGCCCCGGGCGAGGGCACAGCCATCTCCATCCACATCCCACACGCCTTTGAGGAGCAGTCATGACAACCACGGTCCTTCTCGTGGATGACCATCCGGTGGTACGTAGCGGCCTGCGTGCCGTCCTCGACCAAGACCCCGATATCACCATCGTCGGCGAGTCCGCCACCGGCGAAGAAGCATTACAGCTCGCCCGCCACCTCGCGCCCAGCGTGGTCCTCTGCGATCTCCGCCTCGGAGACGGCATTGACGGCATTGAGACAACCACTGAGCTACGGAAGCTCAATCCCCCTCCAGCCGTCATCATCCTCACGACTTTCGATCGAGATGCTGAAATTGTTGGGGCAATCGAGGCCGGCGCCGCTGGCTACCTGCTCAAAGACGCAGACCCGGAGACGATTATCGACGCTATTGGCCGCGCACGTGATGGCGAGCTCGTTCTCACTCCCGATGTTGCCTCCCGAGTACTCCGCGGAGTTCGAAACCCGTTGCCGAAACTCACGGGCCGCGAGATCGAAGTTCTCTCACTACTCGCAACCGGAGCTACCAATAGAGAGATTTCCAAAGCCCTCTTCATTGCAGAAGCTACGGTCAAGAGCCACATCTCTCACATCTTCACCAAGCTCGATGTCGACGGTCGCTCAAAAGCAATTCACCTCGCCCAAAGTACCGGGTTGATCTAGGAGTATCGGCTCTTTGCCGGTGTAGAGTCGAGTGCAGATGGTCGTAGGCCGCGTGGCCCGCCAATCGGATCTTTATCGAGACTTATTACCATGGACGATCTGCACATCCTTCCCGGCCCCGGCGCACCCAATGGTTTGACCATTCCAGCGGCGGAACTTGTCGAGCAGTTTTCCCGCTCTTCAGGCCCTGGCGGACAAAGCGTCAACACGACCGATTCACGCGTCCAGTTGAGCTTCGATGTCGGGCAGACATCGGCGCTCACTGAAGTCCAGAAGCGTCGTGCAATAACGCACCTCGAGGAACGTCTGAATGGCACGGTACTGACGATCAGTGCCTCCGAACAGCGCTCACAGCACCGCAATCGGGTTGCCGCCCGCGAACGCCTTGCGGCTCTGCTAAGAGATGCGATCATCCCGCCGATCCCTCGCCGGCCAACCAGGCCAAGCAGGGCCGCTAAGCGCCGCCGGCTCGAGGCTAAGCGCCGCCGCTCCGAGATTAAGCAGAACCGCAGACCGCCAGAATCGCATTGATTTCGGTAACCAGTGCCGATGAGCTGGTCGCTGCCCGGTATCTCGCAATGGCTGTTCGTCCGGCCGTGAAGTTGCCGGTCCACGCTATGCACGTCATTTAACAGAGAACGATCCGTTCCCGCTCACGAGTACCAACCATGAGCAGGCTCTTACCAACATGAGCGGGCTCGCACCAAACAGGCTGCGATCCGAGCCCGCCGGTCGTGGCGTCCTCCAGTTTGGCTTCAGTCGAGATCACGCTACGCGGGCTAGACCAGACCATGGGTGCTCGGCGCGTTCATCGTTGCACTGGTGGCCGTATCGTTGTTCGCGCGCCGGTCGCGTACCTCAGGGTGTCGATAAGCCCCCGCAGTAAGCCCCCACATCACGCGAAAACAGAGGAATCCACCGGTCATGGGTCTCATCACCGTATGTGGCAACGTGGGTTCGGGGCACTATCTGGTTGGCAGTTGCTCCCACGAGACCAAGAGATCCGTATTCCGAATAACCTGTTCGTAGGCTTCCGCTGTTGCGGCTTCGATGCCATCAAGAACATCCTCGCCTCCGGAGGACAGGTCGAGACAAACACGATTCGCGCAGTTATCCCCAGGGCGCTTCTCTGTCACACCGTCGCTCATTTCTTCTTCGGAAGGTGTGCGGACCAGCCGAACGGTCCAGCCACCCCTTCCATAGGTGTTTTCGCCGAGCTTTGGGAGCGAGGCTAACCATGCTTCGACAGCGGCTGCCGCTTTAATCCGTTTCCCGTCAGCCACGACGAGCCGCACGGTCGCGGGGGTCCCGTCGTTATGGGGCGGGTCCGTCCAGAGCCGGTCGTAGTCGAGTCGATATCGGCGATGCGTCATACCCTGACAGTAGATGATGTTTGGGCAATCGAGGAGGCGGAGGTATTGAACCCCCGCCTCCTGTTAAAGCGTTTGCTTAGCAGTCCCTATTTTCGGGGAAAGCCACCGGCTACTTCTGGGGCAGGCCAGCCTCGCCCTCAGCCCAGATCTTGCCGGTGTACCTGGGGGTCATGAAGGCTTCATTGGTCAGGTAGCTGTCGACTTCTGCTGGGGTCAGCAGTCCCATTTCAACAACGACCTGCTTAACGGACTTGCCGGTGCGCGCGCATTCCTTACCGACGAGATCACCGTTGTGGTGACCGATGATCGGGTTCAGGTAGGTGACAATACCGATCGAGTTCTCAACGTAGGCGCGTGCCCGCTCTTCGTTGGCGGTGATGCCGTCGATGCACTTGGTGCGGAGGGTGTCGCAGGCGTTCATGAGGAGATTGAGGGACTCGAAGGTTGCTTCGGCAAGTGCCGGCTCCATGACGTTGAGCTGGAGCTGCCCTGCTTCCGCTGCCATGGTGACGGTGACATCGTTGCCGATGACCTTGAAGCAGACCTGGTTAACAACTTCGGGGATAACGGGGTTGACCTTCGCGGGCATGATCGACGATCCCGCCTGCCTCTCCGGCAGGTTGATCTCGTTGAGACCGGCGCGCGGGCCGGACGACAGGAGACGAAGATCGTTACAGATCTTCGAGAGCTTGGATGCAACGCGCTTAAGTGCTGCGTGTGCAAGCACGTAGTCACCGGTGTCGGAGGTAGCTTCGACAAGGTCCGGCGAGGACGAGATATCCAGGCTAGCGACACTGCCGAGCTTACGCGCGGCGACTTCCGCGTAGCCTTCGGGGGTGTTGAGGCGGGTGCCGATTGCGGTCGCACCCAGGTTCACGTGGAGGAGGTAGTGTGTGGCGCGGGAGAGGATGACAACTTCCTCTTCGAGCGTGGTTGCCCATCCACCGAACTCTGCTCCGAGCGTCATCGGAACCGCGTCCTGAAGCTGGGTTCTGCCCATCTTCAGCAATCCCGAGAACTCCTCGCTCTTGGAACGGAGGGACTCCACGAGAGTCTTGAGCTTCGTGACGAGCTGGGCAGAGATGGTGTAGATGGCGAGGCGCAGGGCCGTCGGGTAAGCGTCGTTGGTCGACTGCGACTTGTTGACGTGATCGTTCGGATTGATGACGTCGTAGCGGCCCTTCTCGTAACCGAGCAGTTCAAGTGCCAGGTTCGCAACGACCTCGTTGGAGTTCATGTTGACCGAGGTGCCAGCGCCACCCTGGAACAGGTCGATCGGGAACTGGTCCATACAGCGGCTCTTTTCCAAGACCTCATCGCAGCCAGCAACAATCGCATCCGCGATATCGGCAGGCAGGGAGCCGAGCTCCTTGTTGGCAAGAGCTGAGGCCTTCTTCACCTGGACAATGGCACGGACGAACTCCGGCACGTCCCGGACCAGCCTGCCCGACATGGGGAAGTTTTCGACCGCACGGAGCGTATGCACTCCGTAGTAGGCCTCTGCCGGGATTTCCTTCGTTCCAAGGAGATCCTCTTCAATGCGATATGTGCTCAAAACAGCTACCTTTCAGTGCGCCTGCGCGATTTATTAATACTCACAGTAACTTCGCCTGCCAAGTCGATACACGGCTCTTGTCTCCAAGCTCTTGGGCACACGGCGTCGTCGCAACCGCGCGCTCCAACTTGTTGACGATGAGCAATTCATCGATTCAGCAGGTCAACCACTCACCAGATTAGCCCTCAGCCAGAAGAAGTCAAAGTAAAACGGATGTTTTCTCATCAAGTCTTTCGCACGGCGAGAAATGGGCACAAAAAATTCGGAACCGCAATTAGCAATATTTCATGACAAAAAGGACGCCCACTTGTTAAGAATTATTTTTGCGAAGCCCAGGATTCAGCACGCTTTCGGAACAAGCAAGTGAAGGACTGAGAAATCAAACGTGCAATGTGGCGTGTCGACGGCAACGCTCACGACCGTGGCGGCCACGTGGGGTGATAAAAACTCCGCTCACTGACGCGGACACGAACGGGAGTACATGGCGAGAGCTATCTCCCTGGATGGTAGCGACCTTGACCCTGTTATCGAGGTCTCCCAAGAGACCGGCGTATTCATCGTCACGGGCCTGATCGAGCGCCTCGGTGACACGCTCTACTGCACGACAATCATGGTTGACCCCAACGACGGCCTTGTCGGTAAGCACCGGAAGCTCATGCCGACGGCAAGCAAGCGACTGATCTGGGGATTCGGCGACGGTTCCACGCTTGACGTTGTCGAGTCCCGGCGGGACGCCTCGGCACCGCCATCTGCTGGGAAAACTACATGCCGCTCTTCCGCCAAGCCATGTACTCCCAGGGGGTCGAGATCCACTGCGCTCCAACGGTTGACGATCGTGATGCTTGGCAGTCCACGATGCAGCACATTGTGGTTGAGGGCCGGACCTTCGTTCTCTCCTCCTGCCAGCTGGTACGAGTCGAGGACTATCCGGAAGGCACCGAGTTCCCGAACGGAATCGGGGCAAACGGCCTCGTCATCCGTGGCGGCTCCGTTATCTACAGTCCGCTCGGGGAGGTCCTCGCCGGTCCGGTGTACGGAGAAGAGACAATCCGTTATGCCGACATTGACCTGTCGGAAAAGGACCGGAGCCATCTCGACCTTGACGCTGTCGGGCACTATGCTCGGCCCGATGTCTTCCAACTCCACGTGAACACGGCACCGCAAAGCAGCGTCGTATTCGAGTAGGCACGGAACAACCTTCAAACAGTTACCCAACAAGCCGCACCGAAACGCCGGTTCAGGTAACTGAGCCACGCGGCTAAGCGACGATGGGAGGGCGATCGCACGATGGTCTCTCTCCCATCCATTCCTGCCGAATACGGTAAATCAGCACGGCTCGGAGGCTCGAGAACTCACGGCCCGGAAGGGTAAATCTGATGAGGTACTGGTAGTTTCGCCGCGGCTGGGTCAGCACACCAGGCTAGTAACTGCGCTGCTTCTGGTCCCCTGATTACGGAGCTCCCGGCGAGTTTGAACAGGGTAGCCGCTCATCCAAGAGGCGAGAGCAGTGCCTGCCGGACGTGTAAGAGTGGGTGGCCGGTTTCCCGTCCACCCACTCGCGGTTACGGCTTACTTATTTTTTGTCGCTGTTGTCTCGCTAGCTGGTGATGCTAGCGCCGCGGTCCTCGCGCCGTGAGCCGGACTCCTGTCCATTCTGGGGAGAGTGCGGCCGCCGTTGTTGCGGCGAGGCCAGCCGTTTGTGCGGCTTCTTCAACAACGATGTGTTCGACATATCCATCGGTTCCCAGTGCGGGAATCATGACCCAGATGACTCCGGACCCGTCGTCGAGATTGCCTTTGGCGTCGACAAGCAGGTCGGCAAGATCATCTTCATCGCCGTCGTCGTCACGCCACCAGATCAGGGCGCCGTCGCAGACGTCCCCGTAGTATTCATCAACGAGCTCCTCGCCCGTTGCGTCTTCGATTCTGGCGCGGAATGCGTCGTCAACGTCGTCATCCCAGCCAAATTCTTGGATCACCTGCCCGTTCAACAGTCCGAGCTCGACTGATCCGTTCGAAGAACCGGTCCTTTCCTGTGTAGACCGCGAGGAAGCGGTCGCTTGATTTTCCACACCACTAGTTGACCAAATCTTCCAGCAAATTTCCACGTCAACCCACCAATTGAGGCCGAACTGAGAGAAATCGGTGACAAAGCCCACCGCGTGAGGGAACTTTCACAGCCAGAGAACAGCCAGAGGCGGGACGTTCGGCCCGGAAAGCGGTAGATTTGACTGTAACCCGGGCTTGTCGGCCAGCGTCGGCCCGCCCCGCGCCCTCTAGTGCACTGCAAGGAGATGCTGTGAGTTCACAAGACAATACATCACCGCTGATTAACGGGCTACTGAGCCAGGTACCGGACATTGACTCCGAGGAGACACAGGAGTGGATCGACTCAATTGACGATCTGATCAACCACCGCGGTGGCCCGCGGGCGCGTTACATCCTCCTGTCGATGTTGCGTCGCGCACGCGAGCGCAACATCCAGGTCCCAACCAACCTGAACACCCCGTACGTCAACACGATCGCCGTGCAGGACGAACCGTACTTCCCCGGCGATGAGAGGCTCGAGCGCGAGATCCGCCGCTGGGTCCGTTGGAATGCTGCCGTTCAGGTCACCCGCGCACAGCGCCCCGGCGTCCAGGTAGGCGGACACATTTCGTCCTACGCTTCCGTCTCATCCCTCTACGAAGTTGGCTTCAACCACTTCTTCCGCGGCAAGTCCCATCCGGGCGGCGGCGACCAGGTGTTCTTCCAGGGCCACGCGGCCCCCGGTAACTACGCCCGCGCTTTCGTTGAGGGCCGCCTCACCGAGGCCGACATGGATGGCTACCGCCAGGAGCATTCCCGCCCCGCTGCCGGACGTGGTCTCCCCTCCTACCCGCACCCGCGCCGCATGGAGGACTTCTGGGAGTTCCCCACGGTCTCCATGGGTCTCGGTCCGGCCCAGGCAATTCACCAGGCCTGGTTCAACAAGTACATGCATGACCGTGGCATCAAGGACACGAACGAGCAGCAGGTTTGGGCATTCCTCGGTGACGGCGAGATGGACGAACCAGAGTCGCGCGGCATGCTCCAGCTGGCCTCACAGCAGGGTCTGGACAACCTGAACTTCGTCATCAACTGCAACCTGCAGCGCCTCGACGGCCCGGTTCGCGGTAACGGCAAGATCATTCAGGAGCTCGAGGCGTTCTTCCGCGGTGCCGGCTGGAACGTCATCAAGGTCATTTGGGGCCGCGAATGGGATCCGCTGCTTGAGGCCGATCACGACCGCGCCCTCGTCAACATCATGAACACAACCCTCGATGGTGACTACCAGGGCTTCAAGGCCAACGACGGTGCGTTCGTCCGCGAGAACTTCTTCGGCCGCGATCCCCGCACCAAGGCCATGGTCAAGGACTGGTCGGATGAAAAGATCTGGTCGCTCAAGCGCGGTGGCCACGACTACCGCAAGGTTTACGCCGCCTACAAGTCGGCAACCGAGCACACCGGCCAGCCCACCGTTATTCTCGCCCACACCATTAAGGGCTACCTGCTCGGTACCAACTTCGCTGGCCGTAACTCGACCCACCAGATGAAGAAGCTGAACGAGCAGGACCTCATGGGTCTGCGCGATGTGCTCAGCCTCGACATTGACGATTCGCAGCTCGAGGATCCGTACAGCGCCCCGTACTACCGTCCCTCGCCAAGCAACGAGGCATACCAGTACATGCAGGACCGCCGGAAGGCCCTCGGTGGCTACCTGCCGGAGCGCCGCACCACCTGGAACGGCATCAAGCTCCCCGAGGAGAAGCGTTTCGACGTTCTCAAGAAGGGCTCCGGCCAGCAGAAGGTCGCAACCACCATGGCCCTCGTGCGTCTCCTCAAGGAGCTCATGAAGGACAAGGAGTTTGGCAAGCGCGTTGTCCCGATCATTCCGGACGAGGCCCGTACGTTCGGTCTCGATGCGATCTTCCCAACCGCGAAGATCTACAACACGCACGGCCAGAACTACACCTCGGTGGACGCCGACCTGCTCCTTTCCTACAAGGAAGCCCAGACCGGCCAGATCCTCCACATGGGTATCAACGAGGCCGGCTCCGCCGCCACGCTTGCAACGGTCGGAACCTCGCACGCTGTCCACGGCGAGATGATGATGCCGTTCTACATCTTCTACTCGATGTTCGGCTTCCAGCGCACCGGCGACCAGTTCTGGGCCGCCGCCGACCAGCTGGCACGCGGCTTCATCATCGGTGCCACCGCTGGCCGCACCACGCTGACCGGTGAGGGTACGCAGCACATGGATGGGCACTCCCCCGTCCTTGCGTCAACCAACCCGGCGATGATCATTTACGATCCGGCGTACTCCTACGAGATCACCCACATCGTCAAGGATGGCATCAAGCGCATGTACGGCGATGGTAGCGATGGTCGCGACCAGGACGTCATGTACTACATGACCGTCTACAACGAGCCGATGGTTCAGCCTGCTGAGCCGGAGAACGTTGACGTCGACGGCATCATTCGCGGTATCCACAAGATCGCGGATGCACCCGAGGGTGACGGCAACCGTGTCGGCCTGCTTTCCTCCGGTGTTGGTGTGCCGTGGGCGCTCCACGCCAAGGAGATCCTCGAGTCCGAGTGGGGCGTTAAGGCAAACGTCTACTCAGTCACCTCCTGGTACGAGCTCCGCAAGGATGCCCTCGCAGCAGAAGAGCACAACTACCTCTACCCGAACGAGGAGCGCAAGACTCCGTACGTGACCGAGAAGCTCCAGCACGACGCCGATGTTTTCGTCGCCACGTCGGACTTCGAGCACCAGGTCCAGGATTCGATCCGCGCTTGGGTTCCCGGTACCTACTCGACGCTCGGTGCGGATGGTTTCGGCTACTCCGACACCCGCGCAGCGGCACGTCGCCAGTTCAAGATCGACGCTCACACGTTGGTGGTTCGCGCCCTCTCAACGCTCGCCGATCTGGGCCGCATCGACCGTTCGGTCGTGGCCGAGGCAATCGACCGCTATGACATCTTCAACGTCAACGCCGGACAGTCCGGCGAGGCTGGCGGAGATGCGTAAACAGTGACAAAGTAGAGGGGCGCCAATTATTGGCGCCCCTCTTCATTGTTTAGAAAGTCATTGATGCTCGTACGTTTATCCTGGGAATATCTGCGTGTCAGGAAGCGGAAAGTCCTTGCCGTCATAGCCCTTCAGCTTGTTCAATCAATGGCGGCCCTGATGCTCCCGGCTCTCAATGCCGCCATCATCAACGATGGCGTGCTCCAATCCGATATCGGAAAGATCTGGGCCCTCGGCGCCGTCATGCTGGGCGTGACAATCCTGCAGGTCATAGCCATTGCATCCGCCATCTATGTTGGTGCGGGGCTTGCCATGGGGCTCGGTGCCCACCTGCGTGCCCGGATGTTCACGAAAGTCCAAAAGTTTGGACGAGCCGAACTCCACTCGTTTGGCCCAGCCTCACTCATCACTCGCTCCACGAACGACGTGCAGCAGGTGCAGATGGTGATCCACATGACCTTCACGGTCATTGTCATGGCACCCATCATGGGTATCGGCGGTGTTGTCATGGCGGCGGCTCAGGACATTGTCCTATCCGAACTCTTCGTTATCATCATCCCGGTTCTCGGTATCTTCGTCGCCGTCATGATGATCCAGCTCGGCCCCCTCTACGAGGTGCAGCAGAAGCGCGTCGACACAATCAACCGGATCCTGCGCGAGCAGCTCACCGGTGTCCGCGTGATCCGCGCCTTCCTGCGTCAGCGGGCCGAGAAGAAGCGCTTCCGCGAAGCAAATAACAACATGCGGAAAGTTTGGCTCCAGATCGGTACCCGGTGGGCTTTTATGATGCCGGTCATTCAAATGCTCATTGGCATCTCCTCCGTCGCCATCGTCTGGTTCGGTGGTCACCGCATCGAAGACGGCGGCATGCAGGTCGGCTCCCTCATTGCCTTTATCAACTACCTCATGCAGATCCTCATGGCCGTCATGATGGCATCTATGATGTTCATGATCGTGCCCCGCGCACGCGTCTCCGCGGGACGTATCGGTGCTGTTCTTGACACCGATATTTCCATCATCTCCTCAGCCGCACCGACCGATCTTCCGCCGTCTCCCGCAACATTTGCGCTGGAGAATGCCACGGTCCAGTTTGAGGATGCGGACCGTCCGGTTCTTGACTCAATCAACCTGTCGATGCCAAGCGGAACAACGACCGCCATTGTCGGTGGCACCGGCTCCGGTAAGACCACCCTTGTCCACCTGCTTTCCCGCATGGTCGACCCCTCCCCGGGACACGTTAGCCTCGGCGGTATTGATCTACGGGATTTCGATCCATCGCAGCTTCGCAAGCGGATCGCTCTCGTCCCACAGAAAGCCTACCTGTTCGCCGGCACAATCGCCTCGACAGTTACTGGGAAAAGAGGCGCCGACACATTTGATGAGGAAAGAATTTGGCGGGCATTGGATGCTGCTCAGGCAACCGAGTTTGTTGAGAAGCTCGACAAGAAACTGCTTTCCCCCATTGACCCGGGCGGACGCAATCTTTCCGGTGGTCAGCGCCAGCGGCTCACGATTGCACGTGCCCTCTACCGTGCCATGGCCGAAGATGTTGACCTCATTATTTTTGATGACTCGTTCTCGGCCCTGGACTTTGCAACCGACAAGAAGCTGAGAGCAGCTCTTCCCGACGCAATTCCTAACGTTGCCGTCCTGATTGTCGCTCAGCGAATCTCGACAATCCGCGGCGCCGACCAGATCCTCGTCCTCGACGGGGGCCGCGACGTTGGCCAGGGCACTCACGAGGAGCTCATGGAAACCTGCTCCACCTATCGGGAGATCGTCGCATCCCAGCTATCGGCGGAGGAGACAGCATGAGACAGGGCGTAGCACCGGGCGAGAAATCACAGAACTTCGGCCCCACAATCAGGCGCATCCTCTCCATGCTGAAGCCAGCGCGGGGCAAGATCGCACTCATCATTCTCCTCACCGCGATGGCGGTTGTCATGCAGGTGGCGGGGCCAGCCCTTCTCGGGCAGGCGACCGACATCATCTACGTTGGCGTTCTCGGCGGGGTCCTGGCAGACATGCCGTCCGGCCTCTCCCCCGAAGAAACCGTTGCCCGCCTTGAAGCAGACGGGCGTAACGAGCTTGCCAACATGGTGGGCAGAGCCGACGTCGTTCCCGGTCAAGGAATCGACTTCGGCGACCTCGGCAGGATTCTCATCTTTGTCGCCATCATTTACGTGATCGCTGCCGTCCTCCAGTTCATTGCGGGCTGGATCATCCGGGTGGTCGTGCAGAACCTTGGCTGGGAGTTGCGTGACAAGGCCCAGGCCAAGATTGACCGTATCCCGCTGTCCTACATCGATCAGCGTTCCCGCGGTGACCTGCTGTCGCGCGTCACGAACGACGTTGACAACATCACGCAGACTCTTATGCAGACCCTGAACTCGGTCTTCCAGAACCTGCTGACCATGGCTGGCATTACCGCCATGATGTTTGTCATCAGCTGGCAGCTCGCTCTCCTGACCTTCCTGGTGGTTCCCGGAGGCATCTGGTTAGCAACCAAGATCATGAAGCTGGCACAGCCCCACTTCCGCGACCAGTGGTCCACCACCGGTAAGGTCTCCGACACCGTTGAAGAAGCCTTCACGGGCCACGAGGTTGTGACGGCATTCGGTCTCGAAGAGGTCTTCACCACCGAGTTCGGCGAACGCAACGAGAAGCTCCGTCACTCATCATTCATGGCCCAGTTCATCTCAGGCCTCATGCAGCCCGCCATGAACCTCGTTTCCAACGTCGGCTACGTCATTGTCGCCGTCGTCGGCGGCATCCAGGTCGCCTCCGGAACGATCACCCTCGGTGCAGTCCAGGCCTTCGTCCAGTACTCCCGCCAGTTCACCCAGCCACTCGGGCAGCTCGCCTCCATGGCCAACCTCCTCCAGTCCGGCGCAGCCAGCGCCGAACGCATCTTTGTCTTCCTGGATGCGGACGAGATGGAAGAGGACGCCCATGGCACCCTTCCCGAAAAGCGCCGCGGTGAGGTCGAGTTCAAGGACGTCAGGTTCTCCTACGATGAAGGCACCCCGGTTATTACGGGCCTCTCCCTCCACGCAAAGCCCGGACAGACGGTTGCCATTGTCGGCCCCACCGGCGCGGGCAAGACAACCCTGGTGAATCTACTTCTGCGCTTCTACGAAATCGACTCCGGCCAGATCCTCGTTGACGGCGATGACGCGAAGACCATCTCCAAGGAATCCCTTCGGGAGAACATGGGCATGGTCCTTCAGGACACGTGGCTGTTCGAGGGAACAATTGCCGAGAACATTGCCTTCGCGAAAGACAATGCAACCCCGGAAGAGATCCTCGAAGCCGCCAAGGCAGCCTCGGTGGACCGCCTGGCCAATCAGCTACCGAAGGGGCTCGACACGGTTGTGGACGACGATGGTGAAACCATCTCTGTCGGCGAGAAGCAGCTCATCACGATCGCCAGGGCCTACCTGGCGGACCCCGAGATCCTTATTCTCGACGAGGCCACATCGTCGGTCGACACGAGAACGGAAATGATGGTCCAGGAAGCCATGGGCCGCCTCAAGTCCGGCAGGACCTCCTTCGTCATCGCCCACCGTCTCTCCACGATTCGGGAGGCCGATCTCATCGTCTACATGGAGAACGGCGACGTTGTCGAGCAGGGTACCCATCACGAACTCATCGAGAAGGGCGCAGCCTACGCCAACCTCTACCAGGCCCAGTTCGAGAACCGCGAAGAGGATCAGCACGTGCAGTAGTCAACGACACAACTGGCCAGAACATTCTGGCAACGGTATTGCCCGGCTCGTGGCGGGCAATACCTTTCGCGGGTTCCCCCTGCCGAAGTTTTTGTGCTTTCTGCGGCAGTCTGCTTTCCTGCAGTGGAGTGCTTTGTTCTCCGGCAGACGCGGGCTTTTCTGCGGTAGCGTCCCTTGCACTTTCCTACGACAGTTTCCGCCACCGGGACCGCTTGCTACCCGAGGTCCGACTGCTAGCCGAATTGCACGAGCTAGCCGAAGAGTAGCTCCCTCAACTCATCCATCGTATCCGCGGTCTTCCAGGCCCGTTCGCGCTCTTCCGCACCACCTGCGCCCCAGCTGACAATGATGGTCTTCAGGCCGTTTGCATCAGCGCCGTCAATGTCGAAGATCCTGTCACCAACCATGACGACCTCACCATCGACCGGGCCGATACCTTCGAGTGCTCGGGCGATAATCTCTGCCTTGTCGGCAGTCAATCCGTCTTCGCTACCTCCGCAGACGGTCGTGAACGTGTCGTAGAGGCCCTTCACCTTAAGCGTGAGTTCGGCTCCCGAGAGCTTCTTTGAAGTGGCAAGCCCAACGGGCATAACCTCCGCCAGATCACGAATCAGATCGTCCATGCCGGCAAAAACCGGGGAATCGACCATGACCTTGTCGTAGTGCGACCGGTAGAACTTGATGTAGTGCGGGATGTCTTCCTCGACCGCACCCATGTCCCCCATCGACCACACGAGAGGCGGGCCGACATACTTGATCATGTCGGCTGGGTCCCGTTCAACGCCGGTAATTTCCTTTGCTGTCAGGGCAAGTAGTCGGGTAATGATGGGGGCCGAGTCAATGACGGTCCCGTCGAGGTCGAAAAGAACGGCCCCAAATTTCATTCAAACATCTCCGTGCTACCAGCACCCTCACGGGCGACATCGGCGAAGCCTTCCGACATGTCGACAACAGTCGTTGCACCTTCGAGGCCCACAGGGCCATCGATAACGATGTCGAGCGCGTTGCCAAGTGCCTCGTTGACTTCCCACCCATCAGTCATCGGCTCTTCCTCCCCGGGAAGGATCAGAGTCGAGGACAGGATCGGCTCGCCGAGTGCACTGACGAGAGCCTGGGTGATCTTATGGTCGGGTATCCGGGCACCGATCGTGTGCTTCTTCGGATTCAACGTCATCCTCGGGACTTCCTTCGTGCCTTTGAGGATAAACGTGTAGGGGCCGGGGGTCAGCTGTTTAATGAGACGGAACTGAGAGTTGTCGACAATGACAAACTGCCCGAGCTGGGCGAAGTCGCTACAGAGAACCGTGAAGTGGTGCTTTGCGCCCACCTTGCGGATCGTACGGATCCGCTCGAGGGAATCCTTGTTCCCCAACTGACATCCAATCGCATAGCCCGAATCCGTCGGGAAGGCGACAACCGCACCCTCGCGGATGTGGTCGACAACCTTGTCGATCAACCGGGTCTGCGGATCTTCGGGATGGATCTCTACATAGCGTGCCATATCAACTCAATTCTCGCGCTTCTCGCGCTCCTTATACTTTGCCTCCGCCGCGGCCTGCGACTCTTCGATCAGCCTGGCAAGGAATGCCAGACGGTCCTCGTGTTCACCGCGAATGGCGTGCTGCTGAAGAATATCGAAATTCCGGGATGCAATATCGGGACGTTCAGCATCAATAGCCGCAAGAATCAGTTGCTCGCCAGCCGCGAACTTCTGATTTTCCGGGTCCCAGTGGCCGATGCCGAGGGAGATGCCGCTTTCGGCGTAGCCCGCCTCGCGGAGCACCTTGATCGATTCACCCAGCGCACGCCCAGTTTCGTCACGTTCGACGGCCGTTTGGAGGCGGCGGGTGGCTCCCTCGATATCGGAATCCACCGACAGTCGGGCGAGTTCAATGAGCGGGTACCAGGCGTTCGGTCGCCCGCTCAGTTCTTCGGCAAGGGACCACATTGCCAGATTGGCCTGTTCCTGGGGCCCTGCTTCCTCCTGATCAGCGGTCAGGGGATCCTCGAGTGTAGTGGAGCTACTAGCAGCGTGGTCGACAAGTTCGGCCAGACCTTGGAATGCGGCGATGTCGTTGGGATTCTCGGACAGCGTTTCGCGGAGCTCAATGGCCCGTGCAACGTCTGCGGACGCGGCCTCGTCGGCCGAACCGCTACCCTGCATGAGCTGTCTCAGTAAATCGATGAATGCCATAGCATCAGGATACCGAACGTGGGAACTCTTCGGGCAAGTCAACCGCAACTTTTCGTATTTGGGGTAATAATGGACCATGAGCTCCACCCTTGATAAGGCCCGAGAAATCCTCGCATCACTGGCACCCGAGATCCCCGAAGACGAGATCACTAAGGATGCTGACCTGAAAGAAGTCCTCCGCCTTGATCCCGTCACCATCTACGCACTAGCCGTCAATCTCGAGCGCGCCCTCAAGATCCAGATCCCGGACTCCCAAATCGAGTCCGCCTGCACCATCGCGGACCTTGTCGCAGACGAAACCGTGGGGAGCTAGCAATTCACAGGCCGAGGGGTCACGAGACAGAACGAGAGAAACCGAAGAGCCAATAGTCCGGCCGGACAAAACGAGCCTCTGGAACCCGCTTCTATTCGGGGGGGGGGGGGATAATTGCGGCAGCTTCGCCCCGCTCTCGTTGCCGATTCTGCTCGATCGGTTTCCTTTTCCGCACCCCACATCCCAAGAAAGCTGGCACGACAACAGCGCACTCCCCCACTAGCGCATAAACCATCACTTTTTCTTCATTTTCCACCATAAAGCGCCCGACACGCTCGATACTCTTGCTATATAGCAAACGAAATTATCGGACAAGCACTGCGATGAGAAAGAGTGATGACGCATGAAAGGCGCCAACGAGGGCCAACCGGCACGACAACCTGAAGGGATGGTGGGCCATTCTCAATTCCAGCCTCCGGGCGATAATCAATATTTAGGACATACTCCCGACGCCGGAAACCTCGTGTCGCCCGCTCACATCCGCTCGTCCGAGAGCTTTCCAACCCAGCGGAGCATCCCCGAATCGGAACGTATCGCAACTCCTGGAAATTTCTCTGTTTCAGGGCATGAGCCTGTTCCACCCTCGCAACCCTCCGCCCAGTTCCCACACCGGCAATACGGGCAGCCGGGGTACGCCCATGCCCCTGGCTACGGCCAGCCGGCCCCGATGCCTCCCTCATACCCAAAGCCCCGGAGGGTCATGAGCATGTGGGCCGCCATTATGGGCATGGTTGCCGCCCTGGCCGTTGGTTTGGTCGCTGGACTTTTCATACCGGTAGAACTTGGCGGTGGTTCTTCTGCTCAAGCACAGGCAGCCTTCGAGGAAGCCGTCGACGAGTGCGCCGTGACATCGTCGCGGTACATACAGATTCTTGATGATGGGTCTGCGCTGTCGATTGACACCGAGGGCGAAGAATCAGCCGGGGCAACTTTCATCGAAGCAGCATGCGTTCTTAGTTCTCTTGAGGTCCCCGATTCGATCGTTGCTCGAGTCGACACAACACGTGCTCTTGACGGTCGACAGACGGGCTCATGGGATAGCTACGAAGCCTCGTGGATCTATCATCCAGACGATGGGCTAAGCATGGTCATCGAGGTCGTCGACGAATAAGGCCGAGGACTCGCCGCCGGGTGAGGCATGAGTTTCTTTTGACTGCACAGCAAAGCCCCGGTTTCACCGGGGCAGAACTGTTTATACCAGCGTTCGGTGGCCTTTTCGCTGGCGCTTTAACCGACTCGGTGTAGCCAGCGGACGGGTGCTCCTGCTCCCGCATAGCGGAAGGGCTCGAGTTCGTCGTCCCAGGCCTGGCCGAGAGCCAGGTCAAGGAGGCGTCTCATCTCAACCGGATCGGAGTCGGCGAATTCGAGGGCTGCACGGATGCGGTTCTCGGGTACGACGACGTTACCGACGAGGTCGGTTTGGGCGTAGAAGATGCCGAGCTCGGGCGTGTGCGACCACCGGCCACCTTCCGACGTCGGGGTGGCATCCTCGGTGATTTCGTAGCGCAGGTGCTCCCAGCCGTTGAGTGCGGACGCCAGCATGGCTCCCATGCCGATCTCGCCAGTCCACGAGAACTCTCCACGGTGGTAGAGAGGGTTGGCGGGCTGGTCTGTCCACTCGATATGCACCTGATATCCCAGGACACCAGAAAGCGCCCACTCCACATGCGGTTGGAGGGCGGGCGTTACAGAATGTATGAAGACAACGCCACGGGTGGCGCGCTGTGTTGTCATCGGAACCTCCTTAGGTGAGATTCCCCGTCACACCCATTCGGCTTCCGATACAACTAACTGTGCCACAATCCGCAACAACACGCCAGTTCCCCTTTGAGCATGCAAAGGTACCTGGAATAGGTAAGTGTCCGCTCGCCCGAGCCCGGTTAGGTCCTCCCGCGCCACGCATGGTCCTTGAGCGCGGGATGTGGGTCAAAGCAGGAGCCGGGCCCTACTTCTTTGGCGGAAGCGCCTGATCAAAGATTTCGAGAACCGTTGGCGCACTGAATTCGAAGCCGGCGTCCTCAAGGTAGCGGGGCATGACTCGTTGCGAGGCGAGGGCCGCCTGTTCGGCAAAGTCACCGAGGGCTAATTTCATGACGGGCGCGGGGGCCGTGAGGAAGGCGGGCCGATGAACGTAGGCGGCAAGCAACCTGTGCCAGTCAGCATTCCGAAGCGGTTCCGGAGACGACAGGTTGATTGGGCCCTCCAGCTGGTTTTCGATGGCGTAAAGGGTTGCTCGGACGTGATCGTCGAGCGAAATGGTCGACATCCATTGCTCGCCGCTACCGAGTTTGGTGCCGAGGCCCGCACGGTAGAGGTGCTTGAGTAGGCCCAGCATGCCTCCCCCGCTATCCATGACCAGGCCGGTTCGGAGCGCGCTGTGACGAATGCCGAGGTCGGTGGCTACGTGGCCAGCCCGTTCCCATTGGACGCAGAGGTCCGCAAGGAAGTCACTTCCGGGACCGGATTCTTCGGTGAGGATTTCGTCGCCACGGCCCGCACCGTAGTAGCCGATGGCGGAGCCGGTCAAGAAATGTGTTGGACGGTCCGGTACGTCAAGGCGCGCAAACGCTTCGGTGAGGGTGTTGACCGAGGTGAGCCTCGATTCGAGGAGGGTCTTCTTATAGGAATCCGTCCAGGGCCGCGAAAACAGGCCCGCGCCATTCAAACATACGACGGCATCGGCCCCAGCAAGCTGGCGTTCATCAATAGTCCCGCTCTGTGGGTCGAAGGTGATGTCTCCGGGGGCGGGGTTGCTTCGGACAATTTTCGTAACATCCCAGCCCTTTGTTTCGGCCCGCTTGGTAAGCGCGGTACCGATAAAGCCGGTTGCTCCGGAGACGATCAGTTTCATGACATCACAGGTCCCTAATGGCTCTCAGCGCCTTCTTGCGTGCGGCGCGGTCGAGCCGGTCAATGTAGAGGTGGCCGTCGAGGTGGTCAACCTCGTGCTGGATGCAGCGGGCCATAATTTCTTCGCCCTCGACGACCACGTCGTTGCCTTCGATATCGGTTCCGATGGCTTTCGCGTACCAGGCGCGCTTCGTTGGGAAGAAGTGGCCGGGAATGGAGAGGCATCCCTCTTCATCATCCTGGTACTCATCGTCGGACAGGTCAACGATTTTCGGGTTGAGAATGTATCCGATCTGCCCGTCGATGTTCCAGGAGAAGGCGCGGAGGGAAACACCGATCTGGTTCGCTGCCAGTCCTGCCCGCCCTTCATCGTCAACTGTTTCGAGGAGGTCCTCGACAAGGGATTCAACCTGGGGCGTGATCTTCTTGATCTCGTCGCACACGGTACGCAGAACGGGGTCGCCGATCACTCGGATATCGCGGTAAGCCATGGAGCCATTATTCCATAGCCCGCACGAGTGGCGGCGACCCCGTTCGGGATCTAACAGTTGTTGGTTGCTAGAGGGTTGTTCGGTTCGGTTAGCGGCGGACGGCGAGGGTATCGACGTCGTCACCATCCCAGTCACCGACGAAGACTTCGTCGGTGTCCTTACCGTAGGAAACCACGTGCTCGGCGTCTCCGCCGACGAGGGTGTTGTTCAGGTAGACGACGTTGCCGCGGCGCACGGCGAAGGTATCTTCACCATCTCCGTTCCAGTCACCCACGAGCGGGAGGTCGGGTTCGCGTCCGTACTTGAACTCGAAGTCGGCGTTGCCACCCGCGATCTCGTTCTTTACGAAGTAGGTCTTGCCGCGCTTGGCGGCCAGGGTGTCTTCACCGTCTCCGTCCCAGTCGCCCACGAGGATCTCGTCGGCGGCCTTGCCGTAGTAGAAGACCTCATCAGCA
Organism: Flaviflexus sp.; assembly: GCF_052087705.1. Taxonomy (NCBI): domain Bacteria; kingdom Bacillati; phylum Actinomycetota; class Actinomycetes; order Actinomycetales; family Actinomycetaceae; genus Flaviflexus; species Flaviflexus sp. The sequence continues at coordinate 53,483 of NZ_JBQCYC010000004.1, forward strand.
GCACCGGACTTGAGGGAGTTGGCGACAAAGAACTGGTCGCCGCGGCGAACCGCGAACGTATCCTTGCCGTCGTTGTTCCAGTCGCCGACGAGAACCTTGTCGCTGTCGCGCCCGTACTTGAACTCGTCGTCGGCCTCTCCGCCGCGCAGGGTGTCGTTGAGGTAGACGGTGTGGCCGCGGTGCACGGCGAAGGTATCTTCACCGTCTCCGTCCCAGTCGCCCACGAGAACTTCATCGCCGGGCCGCCCATAGGCGAAGACTGCGTCAGCAACGGACGAGTCCCAGCTGTTGGTGACGTAAAAGCCGATGCCGGGGGCGGGCTCAGCGGGTTCCTCGGTTTCCTTCAGCTCAACTTCGAAGAACGTGGTGGTGCCGGATACTTCGTTGCCAACAATGAGGAGGTCCTTGCCGTTGGGCGAGATAGCAGCGGGAACAAACTCGAGGCCCTCCGGACCGAGGTCGCCTGCCTTCGACAGGTCTTCCTCACCGGTGCCAGCATCGACCGAGTCTTCCATCGAGATGGAGAAGTCGCGGTTGTTGACGTAGCCAGCGTAGGTGGACTTCGCGGGATCGGTGACGTCGTAGACGATGATGCCGCCGACGCGCTCGAAACCAACGAAGGCGTAGGTGCGGTCGTCAATGACGCCAACGGTCAGGCCCTCGGGCTCGGGCCCCTTATCGTCCGAACGTCCTTCCATGTTGGACTCGGAGTGGTTCGAGTTGAAGAAGTCCGGAAGTAGCTCGCCTGTTACTTCTTCAAACTCGGATCCGGAATCGTAGACGATCTCGCCGGTGTCACCGTCGAGGATGCTCAGTGAGCGGCTACCGTAGTGGTACAGCTCCTCGTAGCAGGTGCCGTCCTCGTTCAGGCCCATCTCCAACGTGATGTTGAGTCGGCCCAGGTTCGCATCGTCCAGCTGGTCAGCAAACGGGGCATCATCACAGGCCGGCGGAATGCCGTCGTCGCCAAGGTCCTTGGCACGTGCCTCTTCGGTGTAGTTGTCGTAGTCGCGAGCATCGCCTTCGTTGGCGGTAACGATGTAGTCCTTGCCGTTCACGGTGAAGGCCTCAACCGTGTCGGGCTGGGGAATACCGTAGACACCTTCGTAGGTGCGGAGCGAGAACTCGGGAGCATCCTCCGGGTCACGGTCGGACGGGTCGAACGGAACAACGTTGCGGTCGATGAAGCCCATTGGCCACACGTCGGTAACCTCCGCGGTTGCCAGGTCGACAACGGCAATCGCATTGGCTTCCTGCAGGGAAACGTAGGCGTGCGTATCGGTGACGCCGGCATACTCGGGCTCCAGGTTCCGGGAGATCCGGCGCTCCGGCTCACCGTCGACGTTCGGTGCCTGGGGGCCGTAGATACGAACGTCTTCGTGGAGTGTCTTTGTTTCGTCGTCGTAGGCATGGAAGTCAGCGATCGAGACGTCGTCCTGACTCGGGGCAGCAATACCGCCGGGAGCGGAGACAACGGCGACGGTGCCCTCGGGGTCAATTCCGGTACCTTCGCCGTATTCGTCGGAGGGCTCGCCTTCGTTCGCAGAAACAACGTAGGATCCGTCGGGCGAGAAGCCAACCATGTCAGGCAGAGCGGTGACGGTAACGCCGCCCAACATCTCAAGGTTCCGCGCGTCGAAGAACACGAGGTAGCCGGGGTCGGTCTTCTCGGGTGCCTCAACGGCAACAACACCGAGGCCGTCGGCGCGGACGTCGACCGAGTTCGCGGTAGAACCGTCAGGGACCGTGCCACCATTGGCAAGCTCAACGCCAGCAACCGGGAGGGTGCCTGTCTTCTCGGGATTCGTGGGGTCTGAGGAGTCAAGGACATCAATGGTACCTTCGGCAGCGTTGACGACAACGGTCGCCTTCAGGTCGGGCAGGTACGCAACGATCTCGGCGGCGCTGTCATCAAAAACACCGGAGTCGTAGGAACCAACGGGGGTCAGGGCGATGGGAGAAGACTCCGGGGAGTCAACAATGGGATCGGAAACAATCGCAGCCGGGAACATCGCTCCAACAAGAGCGACTGTCGACGCGAGCGCGATTGGTGATAAAGCCATGTACATTCCTTTTCAGCATCAAACAGAGCCAATTAGAAACTAGCCACCCGATATAAACGGGAGCCGTGCACGAGGCGAACCTGGACAAGACACCAGGTAAATTTCCCGTGACTCAGAGCACAGGGCACCCGTGGCGCCTGCGAGAATGGGCCCGGGCCACATCTGCCCGAACCACTATCCAACGCCCCAACAAGGTGGCCACCACGCGCCGAAAGCGTGGCGACGAGGCAACCACGCGTAGCAGTCAGGGAGCCTTTGCAACGCCACGCCGGGCCATCCAGGCGCATGCAGGACCCGCGAAGCCAACTCCCAGCGCGACGGGAAAACACCGCAATTGACTGTGCGAAGGATCACAGCGTGGGATGCGGTCCATTTGTTTGGCACGTGACTGCGAGATATTTATTGACAGTTCAATGATTTTCGCGCGAGATTCCGACGCTTTTCTCGATTTCTTCGGAATATCTGCCAGCCCGATTTGTTTGGTTTGACCGTCTCACGATGCGTCTCATTTGCTCGAGGTGTCTTGCTATTCCAATTTTATTGGTTACTGTTTCAACCATGACAACGACTCTTCAGTCAAAGCCCCTGGGATGCACAATGCTGGCACAGTTGCCCGGCATGATGTGTTCCTGTTGTTGTCGCTAAATTCGCAACAGGTCTTCGATCAGTAGACGTCAGGCACTTTGCCACTCTGATCACTCAGAACCGGGTCGAGCTTTAGCTCACCTCTTCTTCTGAGTTTTTCCCTGGATTGCACCACAAGCTCGGCCAGAAGTGTAGCCACATCCGCTGTACCCAATCCGGTCCACTTCATCAGCCAACGCTCACCCGC
>NZ_JBQCYC010000004.1:56477-151058 GCF_052087705.1 Flaviflexus sp.
TAGCCACATCCGCTGTACCCAATCCGGTCCACTTCATCAGCCAACGCTCACCCGCATCTATCACGGCACCGGTGCTCCCACGCCACATAACCCTGGACTAGCTATATCCAATCCCGGGCTTATCCCGCTGGGCTACGTGTATCCCGGCGCGAAGCCGTAGTTTTCCGCACCCATTTTCATCCGGCCAAGTGCCGTCACTCTTTCACACCCAAAACCCTCCAACACTCTTTCCAAACGTCTCAATTAGCCACCGATAGAAACCCCAAAAGGAGAGACCACCATGGTCCGAACAACGAAGAATCTGTCCCGTCTAGCTGCCGCGGGTGCGGCCCTTATGCTCACTCTGAGCGCCTGCGGCGGTGGGGATGATGGTGCGGACAGCAACGTCATTGTCGTGGGCGGCACGGGGACGAGCTTTCCTCATTCCTTTGTGGAGGACGGTGAGCTGACCGGCTTCGACACGGATGTCATCACGGAGGCCGCGGAGCGTGCGGGTTACACGGTCGAGTTCCAGACGATGGACTTCCCGGGCCTTATGGGCTCCGTTTCCTCCGGCCGGATCGACACCACGGGAACGAACCTCACGTGGACCGAAGAGCGGAGCGAAACCTACGTGTTCACGCGGGCCTATGCCTATGGCGGGGTGGTGCTTTCCACCGGTGGGGATAATGACGCAATCCAGACAGCGGATGACCTGGCCGGCAAGGTGATCGCCACCGGAGCTGGCTCAACCAACGAAACGGCTACGCTTGCCTGGATCGAAGAGACCGGCAATGGCGCAACCGTGCGCGCCTATGACGGACCGCAGCAGGCTCGTACAGATACCCAGCTGGGCCGTACGGACGGCTATGCCTCCCCAATTTCTTCAATTTCGGCCATGATCGCGGTGCAGGACGTTGACATGAGGATTGTCAGCGAGTTCCTCACGTTCGAGCAGACCCGCTTCCCGTTCGCCGACACGGAGCGTGGCCGTCAGCTTGCCGCCGATATCTCAGGCGCGCTCGACGAGATGGAAGAGGACGGCACACTCACAGATATCTCGGCAAAGTACTTCGACGATGATCTCACCGTTCCCACCGAGGACCACATGGTGCCCGATCCGTACAGCGGAACCTTTCCGGGCGGTGCCGAGTAATGAAGGGTTTTGATCCGAGCTATATGCTCGAGGCACTGCCGGATCTGCTGGGCTACGTGCCAACGACACTGCTGCTGGCAGCTCTTGCCATGGTGTTGTCCGTCGCAGTCGGCGTTGTCCTGGCCCTGGTCCGGTTCACAAAAGTCCCGGTTCTCAACGAAGTAGCGATCTTCTACATTTCGTTCTTCCGTGGCATCCCCGGCCTGGTCATGCTCTTTCTCATCTACTACGGCCTACCCCAGATCATTCCGGGCATGAGGGCGGTGGATGCTCTCACGGCGGCCGTTGTTGGCCTCGGGCTGAAGGAGGCCTCGTATCTGGCCGAGATCTTCCGAGCCGCCCTTATTTCCGTTGATCGGGGCCAGCGGGAGGCGGGCCTCAGCCTCGGGCTGAGCCACGAACAAATCTATCGCCGCTACATTCTTCCCCAGGCCGCCTACAACGCCCTGCCCGGAACCGCCAACGTGTTCATCGGCTTGGTCAAAGAAACATCGATCGTCTTCACTCTCGGAATCACCGACATGTTCGCAAGCGCACAGATGGTATCGGCTGCGAATCTGCGTTACCTGGAGACCTACCTGATGGTGGGCCTGCTCTACTGGGCCATCATTTTCATTTTCGAACAGCTCGTCCGCGTCCTCGAGGCACGCATGAGCCGACCCTACGTGAGGTTAACATGATCACCGTTCACAACCTTCGGAAGAACTTCGGAACCAACGAGGTACTCAAAGGCATCGACCTTGAGGTTCACCGCGGCGAAGTTGTCGCCGTTGTCGGGCCATCCGGCTCCGGCAAATCCACCCTCTTGCGTTGCCTCAACCTGCTGGAATCCCCGGATGCTGGGACGATCAAGATCGGCGATGCTCAGATCAGCGCCGAGGGCAAGATCCCGCACAGCGCCGCCCGGGCCCTGCGGTCAAAGACGGCGATGGTTTTCCAGCACTACAACCTGTTCCGCAATCGCACCGCGCTCAACAATGTTCGCGACTCAATCGAAATGCGGAAAGTTGCGCATCGTATCGAGGCAACGACGATCGCACAGGATCTGTTGCGCCGCGTTGGCATCACCGCCGACGTTGAGCGCCAGTACCCGATCACGCTATCGGGAGGGCAGTCTCAGCGAGTCAGCATCGCCCGCGCACTTGCCATCAACCCCGAAGCGATTCTCCTCGACGAACCCACGTCTGCACTAGATCCGGAGCTCGTCGGAGAGGTTCTCACCGTTATCCGCCAGCTCGCCGCCGAGCACACGACGATGGTGATCGTCACCCATGAAATGACGTTCGCTTCCGAAGTCGCCGACCGCGTGATCTTCATGGACGACGGGCAAATCGTTGAACAGGGACCCGCCCGAGATGTCATCTTCAATCCCCGTCATCCCCGCACCAAACAGTTCCTCGGCAGTTCCCTCGCGGCGGCCTAACCCGCCATCGTGAACGAGCGTAGCCACCGCGTCGCGGATACTCCCGCCAGGCCGCAGATGCTTGGCCACCCGCGAGCACCCACAAGCAAACCCAGAAAACCCCGATTTGACGAAACGAATGGCTTAAGTCAGCCGCTTGCTTCTCCGCGAACGGCAACCCTGAAAGGACCAGATTTATGGGAATCAAACAGAAACCACTGAGTGGATGGCGGGTGGTGGAATTCTCCCACTTCATCGCCGCACCCTCCGTCGGTCAGGCACTTCTCGACCTCGGTGCCGAGGTCATTAAAGTGGAGAATCCCGCCGGTGACCCCACCCGCCCCACGACAGGTAGCGCGGCCTCCTCGATCTTCGAGACCTTTAACCACGGGAAGAAGTCGGTCGTTCTTGACCTGAATGATCCAGAAGATGAGGAGATTGCGCAACGGCTCGCGCTCGGGGCCGACATTGTCATTCACAACATCTCCGCCTCCTCCATGGAGCGTCACGGCCTCGGAGGCAAGCAGCTTCGCGAACAGAACCCCGCCCTTATCTACGGATCGATACGCGGCTTCCCCTCCAACACGTCTCGGGCACACGATAAAGGGTTTGACGGAATCGGCCAGGCCGAGACCGGCATGATCTGGGTGAACGGGACCGAAGAGAGTGGCCCGCTCAAACTGCCCTACAACCCGGTCGACGTTGCCACGGGCGATTCGCTCCTGCAGGGCATCTTGGCGGCGATCATTCAGCGCCTACAAACCGGGGAAGGAACAGAGGTTGAGACAAGCCTGTTCGAGGGTGGCCTGCACGCCCAAACCTACTACTGGGGCCTGTTCCTCCAGGGTGGCGAGAATCCGGGCCGGATCGGTAACCGCGAACCCGCCGTCGCCCCCGCCGCAGAGATCCACGAAGTGACGGACGGATACGTCATTTTCTCCGCATACCTTCCCAAGCACTGGGAGGCCCTATGCACGGTCCTCGACGTCCCCGAACTCATCACCGATCCCCTGTTCGAAACAAACGACCGGCGGCTGGCAAACCAGGACGAGCTGTGGAAGCGCCTCCAGTCCGCACTCGACCGTAAAGGCTGGACTGTCAAACAGGCCGGAGAAGCTTTCGACTCGATCAAGATCGCCAACGGTCAGGTCTCCAGTTACCAGGACATTTATGACCGTGGGCTCCTTCAAGAAAGTGGACAGCTCGCGCAAATCCGCGAAGACAACCGCGATCCCTACTACGTCTTCAACGCCCCCTACCGGTTTGTTGGAACCGACCGACCAGCAACCGCAGAGGTACCTCCAAAGCTCGGTGCACACACGGACGAAGTCATCGCCTCCGTCACGGCAGGCGGCTGGGAACTCGACACCAGGAAGGTGAGCTGACATGACCCTCAACAAGATCCAGGGCGATGCCCCCATCATTGTGACCGAACGGGGAGCCGTCCTCGAAATTCGGATCAATCGTCCCCACAAGCGCAACTCGCTTACCCAGGAGGCCGTTGATCTGCTGGGTGCGGCGTACGAGAAACTCGAAGCGAACGACTTTGCCGTCGGCCTCGTCTACGGAACCGGTGATGCAGCGTTCTGTGCGGGAGCCGACTTTAACACTCCCCCGAAAGATGATTCCCGCGCCTACCCGAACTTCACCATCAAGCTCACCAAGCCGCTCGTTGCCGCCGTCGAGGGATATGCGGTGGGAGCCGGTTTTGTTCTCAGTCAGAGCTGCGACATCGTCGTAGCCGGGGATGGCGCACAGTTCGGCTACCCCGAAGCACGGATCGGCGTCACCGGAGGCGGCGGCACCTATATTGCCTCCCGCGTCCCCACGAAAGTCGCCGCCGATCTACTTCTGACCGGCCGGTTCTACACCGCCACCCGGGCCCGCGAAGCTGGCCTTGTCAGCGAGGTCGTTGAGCGGGGCAAGGCGCTCGCGTTTGCTCGCGAGCTTGCCGACCAAATCGCCGACAACCACGGCCCTTCTGTCCGACTTCTCAAGGCGCTTATTGATCGAGAAACACAGACGACAACGGCCGAGTCCGCGCAATTCTTAGGTCTGCTTAAGGCCCACACGTCCGACTCCAGCAGGCTCCAAGTCTCCAAGGGACTCAAGGGCTTGAAGGGCGCATAGTCAGGCACTGCTTGGGGCGGGGTGGCTCAAAGTCCGCCCCGCCCCTTCTTGTACCTCTGATCAACATTCTGGAACTGGCTCGCAACGCACCAAATAAAGACACACTTTTTGACACTTAACCCACAGCGCCCCGTGGGCCAGACACACTTTTGTGGCCTACAACTCGGCTTTCGAATCGCGGGCAGTAAAACTAAAAAGCCCCGGACGCGTGGTCCGGGGCCGGTGGCTCCCGCAGCTGGATTCGAACCAGCAACCCTTCGATTAACAGTCGAATGCTCTGCCGTTGAGCTATGCGGGAAGGCAACACAGTGACTTTAGCAAGCAACGCCGCGAGGTTTCAAACTCGTTCTTGCCTTTTGCCAGAACTGTGCTGAATGGCACTAGTCGATCGGCATCCCGACCGCTTCGCGCACCGCGTACTCCAGTTCCAGAACAACCTTTTCCACCGTGGCCGGGTCAGCATCATCAATGTTGAAGCCCAGCGACTGGGTAAACATGGTGCCGTCCGGGTTCCGCCTGACGAACACCCGAACCCAGCCAGCATCGGTGACAAGGGCGGTCTCCTGGTAGACAATCGAGGACTCGATGCGGTCGGAGATCACCAGGCCAACGCTGATATCGGTTTGGGGACCGAACTCGAGGATCAGGTCATCAACGTCGTCGGCAATCGCTGTCGCCTCGAATGTTCCGGCTTCGCCTTCCCACTCTCCCGAGGCGTAGTTAACCCACGGCCATTCCTTGACCGTTTCAGAACCGTCGACGATGAGTCCGAAGCTCTCGGTGACAACAAGCGTCGTTCCGTCCTCAAGCTTCCCTTCCCACATCGTCCGCTCACGCGACATAGCTAACCTCCTGAACGATCGAGACACCGACGGGAGCCGACTCATCGTCAGATACCCATTCCTTCACGGTGCGCCCCGCGAAGAACGCGATGATCAGCATGAAGAGCCCCGCGAGCGCGAACAGAATGAACTGCTTCCGCTGCTTGCGGATCGCTTCCTTCTCGTTGAACGGCGTCTCGATGTCGTCCTTATCGTCGGTTGCCACGCGGCCTCCCTTTCGTAAACTCTTCGCCCAGTCTACGTTGTTCCCCATGGGCCCCACGACGGTGACATGTCACAGTTCTCAGGGTATCGTTCTCGGCTCGTCCGGCATCCTCTCGCCACCACCAGGCGAACGTGCCACAGCTGGCGGGCTTTGATTGCAAGGTTCTTCGCCAACAGCTTGGCACCGTTGACCTGGACCACACTGCGGGCGAAGAATGAATGCACTCCGACATCGAGGCTCGGCTCACTACCGGGCAGAAAAGCTAAGGAGATCATCATGGCTATCGCATCACGCAATACAACGACGACGTGGGAAGGCGACCTGCCGTCCGGCAAGGGCGTCCTCTCGAATTCTTCCTCCTCTGTTCTTGACGACCAGGTCGTCACCTGGGGATCCCGCACCCGCGCTCCCGAGGGCAAGACCAGCCCCGAGGAGCTTCTCGCTGCGGCTCACTCTTCCTGCTTTGCCATGGCGTTCAATGACCGTCTCAGCAAGGACAACCTTGTTCCTCAGCGTCTCGAGGTGAGCGCGGAGGTTACCCTCGACGAGGTGGACGGCAACCCGACCATCACCACCTCGGCCCTCACCCTGAAGGCTCAGATTGACGGCATGGAGCAGGATGCTTTTGAGGCCGCCGTGAACGACGCAGCGGCGGGATGCCCGGTGTCGCGTCTCTACGCATCGGCAGAGATCACGGTCAACGCCGAGCTGGTCTAGGGCCAATGCCGTAGCCGGATCCCCCGCACCGTTGCTTGGGCTCTCATGAGCCATGCTCGCCAGGTGCGGTTGATCCACCAAACTTCTTGCCTGTGGGGCCGCGCGATGCGGCCCCACAGTCGTCTTTAACACGTCGCTTGTTCTCTACATCAACGCCTTACTTGCCCTCACCCAACTTGCCCTCATCGAAAGACCGATCATGACGGATGTTTCTTTGCCTGACTCCCCCAAAGGCGTTCTGCATGCGTTCCGGGATGCCTGGAACAGGCACGATGCCGATGAGCTGGCCTCGATCTTTGCCCCCGACGCAACCTTTGTGAACGTCACGGGACTCTGGTGGAACACCAGGGAGAAGATTAAAACGGCACACGCCTACGGTTTCGAGAAGATCTTCGGCCAGAGCTCAATGAGGGTGGGACGTACGACGGTGAAAACGCTCGGTGACGATCACGCCGTTGTCGTTGGCAGGCTTATCGTGACCGGTCAGGTCGATCCCGACGGCCGGGAGCTCGATGAGAGGCGAACGGTGCTCACGGTTGTGGCCCAGAAGCTTGCGGCTGGCACCTGGCGAGCGGTGTCGGCGCAGAATACCGACATTCCGCCTGGCGGAATGGAGACTCATGCAAATGTGGGCTCAACGCAGTCACCGATCACCTATCGCGGTTCGACACCCCGACATTAAAGGCCGATACTTAAGCGTATGAGCGCGCCCGAGCACAATGTCTGGAAATCCGTGACGAGTCAGAATCCCGATCATGCGATTCGCTATGCGGAGAGGTGGCGGAACCTCGAGAGGGCCGGTCACGATATTCACGGTGAGGCACGCCTGGTCGATGCACTCGCGGAGCGCGGATCTCGGATTCTTGACGCTGGCTGTGGATCTGGCAGGCTCGGTGGCTATCTGGCTCGCCGCGGCCACCAGGTCATTGGAATCGACCTTGACCCTTATCTCATCTCGGTAGCTCAAGAAGATCACCCGACCGCACAGTGGGTTGTTGGTGACCTCGCTACCTTCCAGCTCCAAACTGATACCGGGCTCGCAAAGTTCGACCATATTGTCTCCGCCGGTAACGTCATGACATTCCTGGCCGGCCATGAGCGTCTCCCTTCCCTACAACGGCTGCATGAGCACCTGGCTGACGATGGCCGGATCACCATTGGCTTTGGTGCCGGACGCGGCTATGACTTCGCGGAGTTCGAGGCGGATGCGTTGGATGCTGGTCTGGTTATCGACGCAAAGTTCTCTAGCTGGCAGCTTGCCCCAGCGAACGAAAACTTCCTTGTTGCCTTCCTGTCGAAGGCCAGCAAGCACACCCCGGTTAACCCCGGCGTCCAGGTCAACATCGGCTAACCTAAGGCGTTTCCGAGCACCCGGCACGGCCAAACCCTAGCCACTCCTGGGCCGAACCCCTAGCTTCGGACCAGGCGCAGCACCAGGCCGAGCCGAGCCATGTCTCATCGTTTGGCCTTAATCGGGGCAATAAGGTCAAATCACCCTGGTACATCCGGGCTCCCCTACAGCCGTTTGGGTTGGTCCACGACAACCAATGTTAACGCCGCCTGTGCAGGTCAGTGACTTTTCGGGCCAGCTCATGAACAAAATCGCCAAGCCGTAACCTGTCGGTTAAGTGACGGTCATCTCCCCCTCGTAGCGTGGCAAGGTCTCTACTGGCCACAACGACTAGGAGATCACATGAGACCCCTGCCTCCACGCAGGACCGCCGCGGCGGCAACAGCCCTCACACTGCTGTTTGCCACGCCCGGAATGGCAACAGCAGTCAACGATGACACGTCAAGCACCGATACGGGGGTGCAGTGGGCGCCGATCGAGCCCGATCCGGGACAGGTTGAGGATGGCTCCCCCACCCTTAACCTGGAGGATGCTCAGCGCATTTCTGGGACGCACACGGTTGTGTCGTCTCCGAGTTCCCCGGGAGCTAATCCAACGGAGATCCGGGTTGACGGAACAGCGGCGGCTGACGCCCGGGAAACTCTCGGCTCGGAGTATCTGGACGAGACCGACTCGGCATTGGTGCTCGACGTCAAGGCCGCGATTGAGATCGCCTATTCAAACTACCTGCTTGTCAACGGCGAGCGCGTGGCGATCCTCGAACAGATCGCGCACGTTAACGATCACCCGATCAACGTTCCGGCGGAGCTGCTCACAACCGGTGAGAACTCCATTGAGTTTTGGACGGGCACCCGAGCATCAACGTGCGGGCTTAACCACGACGATGTTGTGATCGCAAACTTCCGCCTTCAGGGACCAGACGGCACACAGTACACGAACCCGGACAACCCGATTACGGGACCCGCTGTTGGCGCTGACGGTTACTACAACATCGGTGACGGCAACTGCGGTTCCTCCAACAAGCCCCGCCACCTCACACTTTCGTTCAATGTTGATGGTGAGCCGGGCCCGAACTCGGGCCTGCTCCTTGAGCTCGATACCACCGAACTTGAGGATGGCACCCACACCATCACGGCAGCCGCCGGAGACGCCGAGACAACGACCGAGGTCATTGTCGACAACACCGGCCCCGCCCTCTCCTCCTCCGTGCCTGCCGACGGAGACGAAGTCCTCGGCGAGGTCACGATCGACGCAACACTTGCTGATGATGCTGGCGTAGCGGGGGCACCCACCCTCACTCTCGACGGCGACCCCATCAATATTGGTGACACGCTGTCGAGCGACGAGATGGCGGCGGGCGCGCACGAGCTCCGGATCGAAGCAACCGACGAGCTCGGCAACACCTCCGTTCACATCGTTTCCTTCACCACTCACCCGAACACGCCCGTCTTCGGCGACCTGTCACCCGTTTCCGGCACGTCCGGGACCGAGGGAACCGTGACCCTGTCCGCCACCGTCACCGATCCGCACGGTGGGGATGTTGATACCACGTTCTACGAGGCAACGCCCCGCATGCCGGAGATGGCGGCGCAGGGCACGACGCCTTCCCTGCCCCTCAACCAGCTGAGCTTCACCGGCCAAGAAGAAGCCGGCACCGACGGCCTCGCCCCCGGTGATGACGAGACGCTCCGCAGCCCTGCCGCGGAAGAGGTCACGTTCCAGCGCTTCGATGTTCCCGTTGACGAATCATCATCCGATCAGGTGATCTCCTGGTCCGGTGAAGTCGATCCGGCACGCGGCGCACGCCTTTACGTCTGGGATGGTGAAGAGCAGATTTGGCAGCTCCTGCAGGATTCCCGCGGTACCGCGGACGGCCTGACCGAGCTCACCGGTATCGCACAGCCCGCCCACATCACCGACGGCACGGTTCACCTGCTTGTCGAGGGCTACGATCCGTTCACGGATGACATTGCTGGCGAGGTCACGGACGAGTTCCGGGATCCCGAAACATACGACTTCTCAATCGCCCACAACACTGACACGCAGTACCTTGCCGAGGGCGCAGTCGACCAGGAGGGTGCCGCCGCTGAACGCTTCCGCGACGCCTATCTGGACACCACCCAGTGGATTGCGGATAACGCTGACGAGCGCAAGATCGCCTATGCCGTGCACACGGGCGACCTCGTTAACGACGACACCGTCATCACGAACGATCCGGAGTGGATTGGGCACGCCCGCGACCAGTACGCGGTCGCTGACGAGGCCCAGACCATCCTGGACGAGGCAGGAATCCCCAACGGCGTCCTGCCTGGTAACCACGACAACAAGTACGGTACCGACAACTCCCTGTACAACGAGTACTTCGGTCCAGAACGCTACGAGGCACTATCCGAGACCTGGGAAAATGCCGAATACGGTGGCCCCTGGAAGCCCGGAGATAACCAGAACCACTACGATCTCTTCACCGCTTCCGGGCAGGACTTCCTTGTCGTGTACCTCGGCTACATGGCAACGGATGAGGAACTGGCCTGGGCCAACGAGGTTCTCGCCCAGTACCCCGACCGCAACGCGATCCTTGCCTCCCACGAGTACATCAACGCCTCCACGGCAACCGATGCTCGCGGAGCATCCCACACCGCCCACTGGGGCGAAGCGATCTACGAGAAGGTTGTTTCGCAGAACCCGAACATCTTCCTCATTCTCTCCGGTCACGTCCACGGCGTCGGCACGAACGTGCGCCACAACGTTGCCGAAGACGGCCACCACGTTATCGAGCTACTCGCTGACTACCAGGAATACCTCGTTGATGGTGAGAAGACCGCGGGCTACATGAGGCTCCTCCAGTTCGATGTTGATCGTTCAGAGATGTCGGTCAACACGTACTCGGCACGCCTGGATGATCACGGCGCACACGAGTACGACTCCGCAACGAACCGCGAGTACGACGGCACCGAGGACGAGTTCACTGTCCCGATCAACCTCAATACTCGCACCACCAGCATCGCAACCGACTCCGTGCTCGTCACCGCCTACTCGGACATCGAGATTGGTAGCGACACCGTAGCCTCCGGCGCGAGCGCCACTGCCGACTGGACAGGACTCGGGCCCGGTACCACCTACGGATGGTACGCAGTTGCAGAGAACGCCACCGGCGGAACCGGCACCTCTCCCCTGTCGGTCTTCACGGTCGCTGCATCTACCACCGAACCGGAAGAGCCCGGCGACCCCACCCCTATCCCAGACGCCGAGGGCAAGACCTACCTGCTCTCGAACACGTGGGATAGCACCACCCACGACACCGCATTCGTCTACGGACGCGCCAACGATGAAGTGTTCGTTGGTGACTGGGACGGAGATGGTGAAGACACCCTGGCAGTCCGCCGTGGCCACACCTTCTACGTCAACAACAAACTCATCGGAGGCAACGCCGACGCCGAGTTCGCCTACGGACGCGAGGCAGATACCGTCCTCGTTGGCGACTGGGACGGAGACGGCAACGACACGTTCGCGGTACGCCGCGGCGATCGGTACTTCGTCTCCAATGAGCTGAGGGGCGGCAACGCCGACAGCGAGTTCGCCTACGGTCGCGAGGCAGATACCGTCCTCATTGGTGACTGGGATGGCGACGGCGAGGATTCTCTCGCTGTCCGTCGCGGGCACACCATCTACGTCAACAACGAACTCATCGGAGGCAACGCCGACGCTGAGTTCGCCTACGGACGCGCAGACGACACCGTTATCGCGGGCGACTGGGACGGAGATGGATCCGACTCGTTCGGTATCCGCCGGAGCAACGAATTCTTCCTGCGGAACGCCCTCGAAGGAGGCGTTGCCGACATGACGCTCCGCTACGGTCGCGACAGCGACATCGTCCTCATCGGCGACTGGGATGGCAACGGAACAGATACTCCCGGCGTACGCCGCTAGTACGGCTGGCTGACCGAGCGTCACTAACCGCTGTGGGCCCAAGCAAACGCTTGGGCCCACAGTCGCGTCCGCGGTAGCTCACGGCATCGAAGTGCAACGAGATCTCCCCCGTTGACCGAGAGTGCTCCGCCGTCACCATCAAGCCGTTATGACCACAGCGCTCTTCGCCAGGCAGGCCATGCACCCGGTTCTGAGTCACCGGTGCAACTGCCAGGTGCGGATGAATGCTGCCCTAGACGCGGGTGTCTTCTCGGTCGCCTTCGATCTGCTTCTTTTCTTCGGCTTCGACCATCTTCTCGTGCCAGGGCCACCACACCTTGTTGCCGATCTGGTGGACGAGGCCCGGGATAAGGAGAGTGCGAACGACAAAGGTATCGAGAAGAATACCTGCGGCCACAATGAGCGCCAGCTGGACCATGAAGAGCAACGGGATCACGGTCAGAGCCGCGAAGGTCGCGGCAAGGACGAGACCCGCGGACGTGATGACACCGCCGGTGACGGCAACGCCGCGGACGATTCCTTCCCGCGTGCCGTACTCGAGTGACTCTTCTCGTGCTCTCGTCATGAGGAAAATCGTGTAATCGATCGATAGGGCAACGAGGAAGATGAAGGAATAGAGCGGGACCGAAGCATCCGAACCGGGCCAGGACAGAACATGGTTGAAGACCAGTGCCGCCAAGCCCATCGTGGCCGCAAACGACAGGATGTTCGCTCCCAGAACGAGTAGCGGCGCTGCGATGGAGCGGAGAAGCACCATGAGCATGAGGACAACAACAAGGAGCGTGACGGGCACGACCTTGATGAGGTCGGACGTTCCCGTCTGCTGGGTGTCGAGGCGCGTGGCAGCATCGCCGCCAACAGCCACATCCATGCCTTCCACAGCGTCACGAATATCCGCGACAGTTTCCTGCGCTTCCATGGCCTCCGACGGTGCCGTCGTGGCAACGCTGATGAGGACCTCACCATCGACAACAATTGGGCCGCTGTCGTTTGTTGTGAGCTCGGCAGAGGCCACACCCTCAACGGACTGAATGGTAGCGATGACGTCCTCAGCACTATCCGCAGGAGCAAGCACGGAGAGGGGCTGTGCCGAGGCGGCCTGCGGGAAGTTCTCGTAGAGGACCTCCAGCCCGTCTTCCGATTCTGTCTCGCCGAGAATCGTGTCGGTCTGGGACAGGCCCTTGGCTTGGAAGGTCGGAGCAAATGCTGCGAGCGCAAGGAGCGCGATCGCCGTTGTGATCCACACCTTGCGGTCGTTTCGGGCCACAAAGCGTGCCGACTTTGACCAGAAGCCATGCTGCGCCATGAGGTCGGTTTCGGTCGTTTCTGAGGGACCGGGAACCTTGGCGGGCCAGAACATGGCTCGCGAACGACTGCCCGGGATCAGGAGCAGAACGGGAAGGAGGGTGAGGGCTGCCAGGACACAGAAGATGATTCCGATGACGGCGACGGGACCGAGGGAGGACGTGACTCGCAGGTCCGACAGGAGGAGGCAGAGCAGGCCCGCGATCACCGTGGCCGCGGAGGCAATAATAGGCTCCCAGGTAGCCTTGAGCGCCTGCCTCATGGCTCCCTTCGTGTTCTGGATTCGGGCGAGTTCTTCTCGGTAGCGGGCAACGATCAGCAAACAATAGTCCGTTGTCGCGCCAATGACGAGGATGGAGAGGATGCCCTGGGTTTGGGCCGACAGGAGGACAATCTCGGCGTTCGCCAGGAAGTAAACGAGCAGGCCAGCACCGCAGAGCGCAAAGACCGCCGTCAGAAGGACCGCTATCGGGATCAGGAAAGACCGGTAGACAATGATGAGAATAATGAAGACAAGGACCACGGCGACAAGCAGGAGCACGAGATCGATTCCTGCAAAGGCATTCCCGAGGTCGGCTACGAGGCCACCCGGGCCGGTCGTGTAGGCAGTAATACCTTCCATGCCGTCCACCGTGTCGGCAACGTACGCTCTGATGGCTTCCACGGAGCTGGATTGAACGGGATCGCCGTTCGCGTCCAGGTCCTTGATCTGGGTGGAGTCGAGCGAAATGGGCCACATGCCGGCAGTTCCGCTCTCGGCCGGAACAAAGGCAGACTGCGAGTTATCGAGGAAGTCGGCAAGGGTCTTACCGCCCGGCATAGCAATACCCGGCACTCCCTGGGCGGCTTCGTTCAGGGCAGCGATCTGCTCGCCTGTTAACGGGTCACCGCTATCGGTTTCAAACACAACAAAGACCGGAAGCGAGGTGGAGTCGCTGTATTCCCCGACTTTCTCAGCAACCCTGGTCGATTCTGCTGACTCGGGAAGATAGAGCGCCTGATCGTTTTCTTGGACGCCGGACAGCTGACCCTGAGCCATTCCGCCGACAGCGCCAACAACGAGCCAGACGATGAGGATAAGAAGCCGCAGGAGGGTTGTTTTCCTGCCCCGTAACGCGTTTTGCATGGTGACCTTTCAACGACTAACCACCCAAGACTACTTTGCCGACATCACCGGTTCGGGCCTCGTGACAAATGTCAGTAATTGCTCCCACACATCTTCATGAACTCGGGTGACAGTGCGCTCTACTGGGCTTTCCTCGTTCCGGGAAGACTGATAGCCATGAATACGACACCAGTCCTCACGGCCCGCGGCCTCACCCGCACATACGGTAGCTCCTTCACGGCAGTCGACGGTATTGATTTCGACATTTACGAGGGTGAGATCTTTGGCCTGCTCGGAACGAACGGCGCGGGCAAGACATCGACTCTTGAGATCCTGGAAGGCCTGGCAAAGGCCTCCGCCGGAACCGTCAAGGTCTTTGGCCTTGACCCCATCAAAGACAGGAAGAAGGTCCGGCCCCGCCAGGGACTGATGATGCAGGAAGGCGGTTTCCCGACCGACCTGACGGCCAGGGAAACCCTGTCCATGTGGGCGGGCACCCTGTCGAACCCGCTTCCCGTTGGCACAGTCCTGGACTGGGTAAGCCTCGATCACCGCGCCAACGTTCGCGTCTCATCACTTTCCGGCGGTGAAGTGAGACGCTTGGACTTGGCCTGCGCCATCATCGGACAGCCCCAGCTTCTGTTCCTGGACGAGCCCACAACGGGCCTGGACCCAGAGTCTCGCCGGCAAGCCTGGGAGCTTATCGCCTCCATCCAGTCCTCCGGCACAACAATCGTGCTGACCACGCACTACCTGGAGGAAGCCGAGTACCTGTGCGACCGGCTCGCCATCATGCATGAGGGAAAGATCGTCACCTCCGGAACATCCGATTCGGTCGTTGCCGGTCACCCCTCGACAATCAAGTTCGACGAGCTCGCCATTCCTGTCGAGTTCGAATCCAGGGCAACGTCCCACCGCGGGACAACAACGATCACAACCCACCAGCTCCAGAAGGACCTCGCAAAGCTCCTCGCCTGGGCAGAGGAAACGGGCACTGAACTGTCTGGCCTCAAGGCTTCCGCCGCGTCCCTCGAATCCGTGTTCCTCGACATCGCAGAAGGAAAGTAACCATGACAACGACCGTAGATACACCCCGCGTTTCCCCTTTCTCCCGCTGGGCCTCGCTTACCAAGGCCGAGTTCGTCCTGTTGCGCCGCAACGCCCTCCAGCTTTTCTACGCGCTCATCATGCCGCTGGCGGCGCCCTTCCTGTTCCGCGATCTCGCAGACGTTGAAGGAGTCCACGGGCTCCTCGCTTCCGTCATCACTCTCATCGTGCTGTTTGGCCTCGTCTTCGTTGCCTTCTACAACCCGCTGTCAGCCATCGTGAACCACCGCGAAGAATCCGTCCTCCAACGCCTGCGGGGCGGCGAGGTCTCCGACGCCACGATCCTCACCTCGGTATCCGCTCCCGGCTTCCTCGTCGGGGTCCTCATGGCGTTTGCAACGATTGCTATTTCTGTCCCCGCGCTTGGCCTGGATATCCCGGTCAACATTCCGCTCATGATCGCAACCATTCTCGTGACCGCAGCGATGTTTGTTGTCATGGCGTTCGCGACCTCGATTTCGACCCGCACAGCCGAGTCCGCCCAGATCACCTCGATGCCGTTCATCATCCTCGTGTTCCTGGGCGCCGCAGTTCCGCTCATGCCGGACACGACCTCAACGCTCTACCAGATCGGCCAGTTCCTGCCGACGGCCCCCGTTGCGGAACTCCTCTCCGCCAGTTGGTTTGGCCCCGTCGACTTTGCGGAGCTCGGCCAGCCCGTCCTGATCCTGCTCGCATGGACCGTCCTTCCCGCCCTGTATGCGGCAAAGCGATTCCGTTGGGCGAAGCGGTCCTAGTCTTTTACTATGAAGCCCATGTCCCCCATGACCCGCGCAAGGTGGCGGTACGAGCCGCACGATGAATTCACCACGAAAGAATCGCGCAGGCTCTACCGCACTTTCGCGTGGTCCCTCTGGGGTCTTATCCTCTTCATCCCCGTCGTCCTCATCGGCCCAATGATGGTCACCGCCGACTTCGGACACCTCTCCGACCCGTTCACGCTCACCTTCCTCCTGCCCGGGCTGATCATCCTCGCGGTTGTGTACGGCAAGTGGCTGTTCCGCGGATCAGATCTGCGGGAGAGATCGACCCAGCTCGAGGCGGCCTCCCTCTTTGTTGTCCCGGCGATCACCGCGATCGCAGCCATACTCACGGATTCCCCGGACCAGACTCTCTCCGCGGCCTCGACCGCAGCCTCGCTCTTCATCACCGCCCTCATCTGTGTCACCGCAACCGGACCAAACTCGGTGTCACTCCTCGTTGCTCTGCTGTCAGGTGGAGCAACTGCACTTATCCCCGGAAACCAATTCATCCAGGTGGTAGCAATCGCCTTCGTCACCTTCGTGTTCTGGGGATCGGTCAAGATGTCACTCTGGTACGTCGTTGTTATCGGAGACCTCGAAAAGGCTAAACAAACCGAAGCTGATCTTGCCGTAGCCCGCGAACGACTCCGCTTCTCAGCCGACCTGCACGACGTCATGGGCCGCAATCTCGCCGCGATCTCGCTCAAAGCCCAGCTGGCAGACCAGCTCATGGCTCGCGGGGACGACCGTGCCCGCGCGCAGCTTGCCGAAGTTTCATCTCTCGCCAACTCCTCACTTGACGAGGTCCGTGCCCTCGTCCGCGGCTACCAGGCACCCGACCTGGCAATGGAAATGGAAGGGGCAATTTCCCTCCTTGAGGCCTCCGGAGCTCGCGTCACCCTCACGGGACGCGCACACGAGCTCAGCCCCGAACGGGCCACCCATACTGCCGCTCTTATCCGCGAGGCCACGACAAACATCATTAGGCATTCCAACGCCACCCAGGTCTCCATCACTCTCGGTGCCGACGGCGTGCAAATCATCAACGACGGTGTGGGATATTCAGACCAAGAGCAACGGTTAGATGGCACGGGCCTCGCGGGACTAGCTCGCCGCATCGGAACCGATGGAACGATCACGCACTATCGTGAAGGACAGCAGTTCGTTCTCACGCTCGACTTTCCGGAGGCCCCATGATCCGCATCATCCTCGTCGATGACGAGCACCTGATCCGCTCCGCAATCGCAGGTCTCCTGGGTCTCATGGATGACATCGACGTCGCAGGGGAATTTGAAAGCGGCGAGGAAGCCCTCAAGCTGGCACCGGCCCTGGAGCCAACCCTCGCCATTGTCGACCTGCAACTGGGTGGCATGGACGGGATCGACACCGCCATCGCCCTCATGGACAAGGTCCCGGGACTCAAGACCATGATCCTTACGTCCCACGCGCGGCCCGGCTACCTCAAGCGAGCCCTGTCCTCCGGGATCTCGGGGTTCCTTCCCAAGAACGCCATGGCCCAGGACCTCGAGAAAGCAGTTCGGGACGTTGCTCGCGGCTCACGGGTCGTCGATCCCGGGCTTGCTGCCGACACGATCGCCGCCGGCGATTCACCGCTCACCCCGCGCGAAACCGACGTCGTTGAACTTGCCGCGCACGGAGCACCGATCGCCGATATAGCCCGCCGCGCACATCTTGCCGAAGGCACCGTCCGGAACTACCTGTCCTCCGCACAGCTCAAACTCGGTGCAAAGAATCGGCACGAAGCAGTCGATATTGCGAGAGCCAAAGGCTGGTTGGGTTAGCCACCGTTCTTCTCCTGCTCGTCACGAACCCGAACAACGTCAGTATTCGCTACCGATAGGCCCGGAGCGCGATTCCGTCTGATAACAGAACGTGGGAGGCGATACTTTGCCTCCCACGTTTAGATTCTTCATGTCGGCCTGATCAACCCCCGTTCCTGCAGTCCCCACAAGCAGTGGACTCATAATCCATCGGTCGCGCGGGTCTATCCAAGCCCCTCCAGTGCCCTGTCGATCTGGGAGGGCGAGATCGCTCCCTGGTGGATCGAGGCAACCGTGCCATCGGTGTTGATGAAGAAGTGAGCGGGTACCCCCATCGTTCGATAGGCAGCAGCAATCTCTGTTGTGGGGTCAAGCATGTGGGTGTAGCTGAGCCCAACCTGGTCAGTGTAGGACCGGAC
This sequence comes from Flaviflexus sp., assembly GCF_052087705.1. Lineage (NCBI taxonomy): Bacteria > Bacillati > Actinomycetota > Actinomycetes > Actinomycetales > Actinomycetaceae > Flaviflexus > Flaviflexus sp. Next base: position 74,647 of record NZ_JBQCYC010000004.1, read on the forward strand.
AGCATTCTCAGATTCGTTCACGTAAATCGCCAGGATATCGATGTCATCCCCGTACTTTTCTTCGGCTTCCTGAATGTGTGGGGTCTCTGCCCGACATGCCGTGCACCAGGTGGCGTTGAAGATGAGCCAGACGGGTTCGTCTATGTTCTCAAGATCAACGGTTTCGCCGTTGAGGTCGATTCCGCTGAACGTCGGGGCTTGTTCTCCAATGGCAGGGGGCTTGGCGGCGGCCTCCTCGGAGAGTTCGATCTCCGACAGTGCGGCCGCCTCTTCGTTTCCGCCTTTGACAAGGAGAACACCGGCGATGACAATCACGGTCGTGATGATCACGACGAGGAGGGAACCGATCCGGGAGTTCTGGATCCGTTCCCGCCAGTCAAGTATCTGATCAGCCATAGGAGTGCAGACCCCCGAAGAAGTAGTTGCCGAAGTAGGCGAAGAGGACGGCAATAAAGCCGGCGATGAGGAGCCAGGCGGCACGCTTACCTCGCCAGTCGCGGACCACGCGCGCGTGCAGATAGGCACCGTAGAGAAGCCAGGTCACGAACGCTGCCGTTTCCTTCGGATCCCAACCCCAGTACCTGCCCCACGCAGTATCTGCCCAGAGGGCTCCGAGGAGAATCATGATGGTCAGCACCGGGAAGGTGAACACCGCCGCCTTGTAACCGATTTCATCGAAGAGATCAGCGGACGGCATGCGGCGGATCTTCTTCGACAGGGGCTTATGAGCCAGGTAGAGAACGGCCCCACCGAACGACACGCACGCAGCACCGTAGGCGAGGATTGCCGTGGAGACGTGGAGAGTCAGAAGCAGGTTGTTTTGGAGGGCCGGGACGAGTGGCTCGATGCCGGTGTCGAGGCTTTGGGCGTAGATCATCAAGCCAAGCACCACCGGCATAACAACCAGTGAGAGCATACGGATCCGGTAGCGCCACAGGAAAAACAGGTAGGCGCCGAGGATCCCCCATGTGAACGACACGGCGAACTCGTGCTGGTTGGCAAACGGACCGTGGCCGGTCAGGCTCATACGGCCAATGAGATACACCGTGACGAGAAGGAACGCGACGATCGTGAAGGCGCTACCGTACCAGGCGAGCCCCTTCGTCTTCGGGCTCCTCGATGCTGGCTGGATCGGACCGGGATTGTCCTGCCCGTCGACGATCCCACTACCCGCAGCACCTGCCAGAACCTTGGGCTGTTTGCGGACCTGATGCTTGCAAGATGTCAGGTAGGCACCATCGCAAATCAGGGCAAGGGCAGCGACGATCGTTGCCGCCAAAAGAAAATATTCAAATGTCTCAAGCATCGGTGGTCCTTTCGGGGATCTGCTCGATTTCACCAATGAGCCGGTTGAATTGATTGGCGTAGATCGCGTCGTGCTTGTCGACGGACGCAAGCGACAGGTTCGAATCATCATCGACTCGGACCCAGATCCTGCGGTGCGGGAAGCCGAATGTCATGAACATGCCGACAACAAGCAAGATTGACGCGATCCAAAGGAGCGGAGAGCCAGGATCATGACGGGCAGTGATACCGGTGTACTGGGCTTCGCCTTCGAAGGTAAACACGAAGTCGCCGACGGTCACCGCCTCACCCTGGGGTAACTGAGTAACAGCAAGCGGTTCGTTAGACCCACTGGGATAGATCTCGACCATGGCCGAGCCAATCGGGATGACGGAGTCGGTACGTCCCGAAGCGGGCGTGACGATCAGAATGTCGAGGTCTTCCCGCTCGTCAATTGAGCCAACGGAGTTTGTGCCATCCGTCGAGGTCCACTGCATTGGCACGGCACCGTCGAAGACAACATTTCCATCGAGCTCGGTGACGTGAACGTTGGAGGCAATGCCGTACGAGGTCTGGTGGAACTTCACTCCCCCATAGGCAAGGGGCGTGTTGACACGCACTTCCTGCGAGACCATGTCCGTCCCGTTATCAACGATGGTCAACTCAGACACGTAATCGATCGGCCTGCCGTCTTCGTTGTAGGAATCAACGAAACTGTCCGCGCGAACTTCCACACTGGAATCCTCAAGTTCGACAGAGCCTCCGACGGGGATGACCATGAACTGCTCAAAGGAGAAGAGAGAAGAGACAACGAAGGCGGCCATGATCAGAACAAACGCGGCATGGGCCAGTGCCGTTCCGAATGGACCGAAGCGGTTCTTATCCGTGTAATAGGCACGCGGATCCCTATCATCGGCAAGTATCCGCCAACGGTTCTTCTTGAAGACGTCCTTCGATCGTTGCAGGAGCGCATCTGGCTCATCCTCGGATGTGACGAGACGACGGTTCTGTGCGTGACGGTGGAAACCCTGGGAGACGTGAGTGCGGGGGTGCATGGCGGCCCGCCACAGTAGCGGCAACCGGTGCACGGTACAACCGATGATTGAGCCTGCCAGCAGGGCGCTCACGGTCAGGAAGATCGGGGACGTGTACATCCGGAAGAAGCCAAGGAATGCGAGGACGTCGGTCCACATGCCGTACTTGGGTCGGACAGACTCGAGGAAACTCTCGGCCTGAATCGGATCGTCAAAGGTACCTGTCGGCGCCTGCATGATCATCGTTCCGAACAGCGCAAGAACCGCCATGAGAATGATGAGGATCAGACCGACCGTCTTGTTGTAGAAGAAGGCGTAGATTCGCTTGACGAGGGTCAGGGGCGAAACATCGTCCTCCTCCGGGGGAAGCTCCGGAGCCGAGCTTTGCTGTCTCACTGTTTCAGCCATGTTGCTACACCACCGCCGGGACGAGGGCCGCCAGCCTTTCCAGCAGGCCCGAGATCATGAGGAAACCGATAACGATGAGGAAAAGTCCAAGGACGAGTTCGATCGTCCGATAGTGCCGCTTGATCCAGGCAGTACGCTCAAGAACGTCGCCGAGCCCGGTAGCAACAAGAATGAAGGGAATGCCAAGACCTGCGCAGTAAACAGCAAGAAGGAGAGCTCCTTCTGCAACGCTCTGCGTCGTAGCAATACCGATGACACCACCAAGAACGGGTCCGATACACGGGGTCCAACCTGCTCCGAACGCCAGCCCGAGAAGAGCGGCCCTGCGGACTGATGGATCACTGTCGCCATCAACCTTCGCACGGACGGTGCGGTCAAGGGCCGGAATACGGAGGAGGCCAGCAACGTGGAGCCCGAGAGCGATGAGGATGATTCCGCCGACGATGGTGAGGGTGTCGCGGAAATCCCCCACGACGTATCCGATGAGTCCGACGAGGATCCAAAGGCCCGCGAATACGGTGGAGAACGCGAGAACAAAGACGCTGGCTCGCGCAGCCGCACGGGTTCTTGTGGCGGTCAGGACCGCCCCGCCTTCCGATCCCGGCCGTGCCGGACTCGTTCCCGCGACATAGGTTGAGAAGACGGGAACAACCGGCAAGAAGCACGGGGATAGGAAGGAAACAAAACCCGCGAGGAAGACGAGCGCGATACTCATGGCTCCTCGGTCTCCTCAGGAACCGTCCCGTCATCGGCGGGGACAGATTCATCCTCGGCGGGGACGGTCGTTTCTTCGGCAGGGTCCGCCGACTCATCGGCCGATCCTTCGCCCATTCCGCCGAGCGAGTCGACGTGCATCTTCACGTTCGCCGCGTAGTCCGAGTCGGGAGCAAGGTCAATGACCCTGTTCCACGAATCAACGGCCTCCTGCTCGCGCGCGGGTTCGGAAGCGAGGTAGGCAAAGCCCATGTAGTAGTGGCCAGCAACGCTTTCCGGGTCCAGCTCAATGGCCTTCGACCAGTGCTCTTCGGCAACCTCGTATTCGCCGTTGTCGAAGCGGAGTCCGCCCATGGAGATGAGGAGGTCAACGTTGTCCGGGTCCGCCTGGAGGGCGGCCTCGGCCTGCGCCATTTCGGCAACAGACACGGCCGGCTCATCGCTGATATCGGGATGTCCCGCCGGCATCCCCATCGAGGCACTGGTTTCCGGCGTCTCCCACTGGCTTGCGAAGTAGGCGCTGGAGCCGATACCGACAACGAGGGCAACGACAAGGGAGATAAGAACGACCTTGCGTTCCGACGGCCCATTATCTGCATTCTCGCTCGCAGGCTTGGCCGCCTTGCGTGCGGCCTTTGCTTTGGCCCTCTTACGGAAGACAGGCACTTCTTCCTCGAACTCGTCGAGTTCGGCGAGGGCCGTTTCGTTCTCGTCGAGAGGCGCCGACGCAGTCGTTGCCGGCTTCACGGATGTTGCCTGCGCATCCAGTTCTTGCCGGATGAGCTTGGACTGCTCCCCCGCCCATCCTCGAATCGACTCCGGGGCCGATTCGAGGAAGGCAAGGATGTCGTTCGGGTCCCCGCCCGTGGAGGCGGGCAAGGAATCCGACTTCTTACTCATTAGCTGCAGACCGCCTCTGCTCGTTCCTCTCCAGGTTTGCCTGGGAGATATCGGAAGGCTCAAGCTCCTCGGCTGTCTTACCGGTCAGGGCAAGCTCGCCGTTCCTCGATGCATCCATCGAGGACATGAGGATCGACTGAATGTAGTCCGGTGCGTGGAACCCGTAGGAGTTCTCCGAGTACACGTAGTCGAGGTAGAAGCTGGCCTTGTTCTGGTATTCGCGTGCCAGGTCAATGGCCTCGTCATCGACACCGTCTTCAATCGCGGCCTCGATGTTGTAGATGAGGCTGACAAGAGCATCGAAGGTCTGGTCGCGGGAAACGATGAAACGGTCCTGGATCGTTTCAACTCGGTTGACGAGAACGTCCGAATCATCGCTGTGGCAGGTACCGCACGACTGGTTGGTGTCGAGCAGCGGGGAATTGATCTGGTGATCGGTGACCTTCTGAGCCCCGGCACGGTCATATGCCATATGGCAGTCCGCACAGGAGACGCCAGCATCGGCGTGGACACCGTTCCTCCACAGGTCGAATTCGGGGTGCTGAGCCTTCACGATCTCTGCTCCCGTGATCTCGTGGGTGAAGTCGATGTGACCATCCTTCTGGTAGTACTCCCAGATCTCGTCAATGTGAATACCCTCGGACCAGGGGAAAGTCAGGCGATTGCCAGCATCCCCGTCGAAGTAGTATTCGACGTGGCACTGGGCGCACACATAGGACCGCATCTCGTCCGTTGTCGCATCCCGGTTGACGTCGTAGTCTTCAATGCCTTCCGCCGCCTTAAGATCGGCGATGCCGTTGATAAACGCAGGCCTCGTGATCTGGAGTTCCATGGTTTCCGCGTTATGGCAGTCGATGCAGGCAATCGGACCGGATGCGTGCTCAACCGCTTCCTCATACGAGAGTGCGTTCACCGCATCAAATCCGGCATTCATGTCACCATCACCAAGCTCGTTATAGATCTCGGGCATGGAAGCATGGCAGTTCAGGCACGTGCCGGGCTGGTTAAAGTCCGTCACGCGCTGGGTGTACATCTGGTCAATCAGCATGTACTCGTGTCCGCGTGCGTGCGTGTAGTCGACGGAGAAGGGGTAGCCGGCCCACATGATCTCCAGCCTGGGATCCTCCTCGAGCCTCGACGAAGATGCCTCGGTCCGAGGATCGTCCTCGGTCGGCTCCTGCTCGACTGCGTGCGCACCCGCATACCGGGTCGGTACCATTTCGTCGGTCTGCAGGTATGTCTCGTACTGCTGCGGGTAGTTCTGGCCCCACACTGCCGGGTCATACGTCGTGTCAGTCAGCTCGACAACATTGTGCGAGGGCTGCGCCGCCTCATTCTTGCGCTCAAGAATGTTGAGAAGCAGCGCCGTCATAGCGAATGTCACGAGAGCAGTCACGATGACAGCAATGAGGATTTTCGACGCGGACCACGACCTCACAGCCTTCGCGTCATTGTTTGTTGTTTCGTTGTCACTCATCTTCTTACTCACTTCGCATGTCCCACGGTCTCGTGGCACCTTGTGCAATCCAATTCGTCACCTTCAGCACGAACCTCATGTACGCCGCTGAGATAATCTCCGTGGCAGTACACGCAGGCTTCGTTCGTCACCTGCCTGTTTGACTCACGGATTTCGATATTCGTCGGGTAGTCACCGGTCGTGAACTTCAACGCATGCCAGAAGCCGTTATCGGCCTTCACCCACAGCGACTTCGCCAGGTTGTCATGGGGCATATGGCAGTCATTGCACGTCGCCACATCCTTGTGGCTACCCTTGTTGTATCCCTCCAGATAATCGTCCATAGCGTGGCACTGAGCGCATCCCTCCGGTTCGTCGTAGAGGTAGCCAATGCCGTTCGCGTAGAGGAACGTGAAGCTTCCGACTCCGATGAAGGAGCCGAAAACGAAGACCGCGAGAAAAAGAAGAACGTTCTTCCCGCGTAGCCATGTGCGTTGACGTGCCGGCCTAGCTTCCGAAGGCTGTTCGGTAGCTGTTACCGTTTCCTCCTCGGCCATTGCCCGTCCTTTCGTTCACCGACCTCGGCGTCGATGTGTTCCACGTCCTGTCAGAGTATTCACAGGATCAGTAGAATTAATTGTCAGGTTTAACCAGTAATTAACCTGGGTCGCAGGTCCCAGAACCCTTCAAACCGTTGCAATGAAGCCACTTCCATTGGACACGACCCGCGTATAGCAGTTGACAGATATATGCAACAAATAACTGACCTAATGTGTATTTATACCGTTTTGCGCTTATTGTCCGGTACGTCCCACCGACACGATCTACTCATTCCATCGAAATCTCGACGCACATCTCGACAGGCTAGCGAGCACAAACCTCGATTCGCACCCTGCTACAGCACGAAAATTGCGGCCACTGACGTCCCAAAGCCCATCGATCCGAGGTCTGACTTGAACCGGATTAAACAGGCGTTTAACATATTGAATATGGGTTCAGATCCCGATCTCAGCACCTCGGCCCGGATTCGCAATGCTGCGATCCTGCGCTACGCATCCGATGGCATGAACGCTTCCATACGGTCAATTGCAGCAGAAGCCGGGGTGAGCCCCGGTCTCGTTATTCACCACTTTGGATCCACTCAGGGACTGCAGGAAGCCTGCACCGACCACGTCCTTGCCATGATCAAGGAGGCAAAGACTTCCGTTCTCCAGCCAACCGATGGTCCCGCGGTTCTTCTTGGCGCACTCGCCTCAATCGAGGGTTATGCGCCCCTCGTTGGCTACACCCTTCGCTACCTTCAATCGGGCGGGGAAAGGGTGGCAACGTTCGTGGACCAGTTCGTTTCGGACGCTAAAGACTACATGGAGGACGCGGCCTCCCACGGCATCGTCAGCTCCACTCGATTCCCGTCAACGCGGGCCCGAGTTCTTGCTGAGCAGGCACTCGGCGCTCTACTTCTCAACTTCTCCATGACGCAACAGGGCTTCAACCTCGAAACCCTTCCAGCATGGCTCCGGTCCTACTACGAACGGGCGACCGGACCAATGCTCGAGGTTTATACCGAGCCTCTCCTTCTCGACTCCACCCTTCTCGACAGTTATCTCGCCAACCGGAGCAATGACTCCATCGAACAGCATTCCGAGCCACCCAAAGATACTCCCCCGAAGGAGATCCCATGACCCACCCCTCGATTTCCGTCTCCAATCTCGTCAGAACATTCGGATCCACCCGGGCCCTTGACGGTTTCAGCCTCGCGGTTGAACCGGGTGAGATCCGCGGTTTCCTTGGTCCGAACGGCTCCGGTAAATCCACAACCATTCGTATCCTGCTCGGCATGCTGCGCGCCGAATCCGGCCGGGCCCAGGTTCTTGGACTCGATCCCTGGAACGACTCGGTCCACATCCACCGCAGGATCGCCTACGTCGCGGGCGACACCGCTCTCTGGCCGAGCCTGACAGGCGGGGAAGCAATCGACGTATTAACTCGACACTGGGATTCCCCGAGATTGACGTCGCGAAAGGAGGAGCTTCTCGAACGATTCGAACTGGATCCCACAAAGAAGACGAGGACATACTCAAAGGGCAACCGGCAAAAGGTCGCACTCGTCGCTGCGCTGTCCTCCGATGCCGAGCTGTACTTTCTCGATGAACCCACCTCGGGACTGGATCCACTCATGGAGGCGATCTTCCAAGATGAGGTGCGCAAACTGAAGGATGAAGGACGCACGGTGCTGCTCTCGAGTCACATCCTGGCCGAGGTTGAGAAACTCTGCGATTCCGTCACCATTATTCGCGCAGGCAAGGATGTCCAAACCGGCACTCTCCAGGAGCTCCGACACCTAACCAGGTCACGCGTAACAGCAACCGTCTCATCGGATCCTGCTTCCCTCCTTCAACACCCCGCTGTCCACGACGCCTCAATCGACGGTGACCGCATGTCTTTCGACATCGACGACACAGACGTGAACAGCATCCTTGCCACCCTTGCAGACCTCGGCGTCCGCAATGTGACAATTGCTCCACCTTCACTCGAGGAAATGTTCCTTCGGCAGTACGGCGATGAGATTCCGGAGGAAACAGAATGACCACCGCAGTAGAGGACACCCGCTCATCCGCATCAGCCCCGTCCCGCTTCACCGGAACGGGATTCCTACTCTCCTTCTACTTGCGCCTGGATCGAATCCGGATTATTTCCTGGACTCTCGGATTCTTCCTCCTTATCTGGGCATCCGTCATTGCCATGGAGAACGCGTACCCAACCCCGGAGGCCCTGCAGGGCCGCGCCACACTCATGTCGAATCCCGCCGCGGTCATGATGACCGGCCCGGCCTTTGCCCTCGACAACTACACGTTCGGCGCCATGCTCGCGAACGAACTGGCCCTCTGGGTGTTCTTACCGACGGCGATCATGAGCATCCTGTTGGTCGTCCGCCACACGAGGCAGGAAGAAGAGTCTGGCCGCATGGAAGTTCTCCTTGCACTTCCAGTTGGCCGCTTCGCACCAACAACCGCAACCATGGGAATAGTGGCGATAGCAAACATCGCCGTTAGCCTCGCCATCATCCTCGCCCTCTTTGCCTCGGGCATGACGGGCATTGATTCTGTCGCGTTCGGTGTTGCGGCGGGAGCAACCGGTCTCGCCTTTGGTGCCATCGCCACCCTGACTGCTCAGCTAACTGAGCACGGTCGCACCGCAAGCGGCATGGCCTTCGGAGCCCTCGGCATCGCCGTCATCATTCGCGGCATCGGTGATGTCATCAACCCGGAGGGCTCCTGGCTGTCCTGGTTTTCGGCCATGGCCTGGGCCCAGCAAACGAAGCTCTACGTTGACCTGCGCTGGTGGCCACTCATCCTGTCCCTGGCACTCACCATCATTGTCCTGATCGTCGCCATTAGGCTCAGTATCCGCCGCGACCTTGGCGAGGGCATTCGCCCAACGCAACCCGGACCAGCCGAAGCATCCACGGGCCTTCTCTCCTCCATTGGCATACCGCGCCACCTGCTGACCGGAAACTTTGTTGGATGGACGATCGGCGTCTTTATCTTCGCGGTCGCATTTGGAAGCCTCGCGAACTCGATTGATGGCATGGTGGAGAACAATCCTGCAATCGGCGAATGGGTCCCCATCTCCCTCGATGACCTGACGCTGTCGTTTGCTGCAATCATCCTTGCCTTCCTGGCGATCGGCCCGCTGATCCTTCTCGTTTCCGCAATCCTTCATTTAAAGAGCGAAGAAACAGAAGGTCGCGTCGGAGCAACCATCATCTCGGGAACACCGCGAACGATAGTCATGACAACCTGGGCAGGAATTGCACTCGTCTACGCGATCATTTCCATGCTGTTCCTGGGGCTTGGCGCAGGCCTTGGCCTCTCCGCAGCCACTGGCAACTGGTCGTGGACACGGGAACTAACGAGCGCTTCAGCCGCCTACCTCCCCGCCATTGCCGTCACCGGGGCTATCGCCTTTGCACTCTACGGAATCACACCGAGGTTCACGGGCATGGCCTGGGCCTTCGTTACCTTCATAGCCATTGAGGTTTTCCTTGGCGACCTGCTGAACCTCCCACAGTGGCTAAGCAATCTCTCCCCGATCGCGCACGTGCCACTGGTGCCCTGGACAGATCCTGCACCCCTGCCCCTGGTGGCGATGACGGTCTTCGCATGCCTGCTTGCACTCGCCGGCATTGCAGGCTTTAAGAGAAGGAACATCCTCAACTCGTAGGAGATACGAGGAAGACGCCGCGGCAGTCAGCCGTAAATGCCGCTCTCCCACCCACCCAGCGCAGCACCTTGAATTTCTCAATTCAAGGCCAATGCCTGGGGTCGGTGAGAGCCACCGAGGACTTGTATCAACGTGCCCAGCGCGGCACCGACCGGTCGGTACCGGCCGCAAGCACCGATTGCTGACACGATGAAGGTCGGCAGTGACAACAACATCGCGTGGCACCGGAGCATTTCATGATCTACCGATGATTCATCTAGAATTATGAAGGCCCGCCCCTATAGCTCAGTCGGTTAGAGCAGTGGACTCATAATCCATAGGTCACAGGTTCGAGTCCTGTTGGGGGCACAAGGAAAGACTCACGGTCACGAACTGGAAATAAGCACTCGCCCAACTCGCTCTGGCATACCCCGACCGTATCCAGCCCTACCTCCAAAACCGATTAAACCGCCACCCCCACTTACACAAACAACTTGACAGGCTCCACCCATTGATTCCCAAATCTCACCCCGGTATCACCCGGGTTACCGAGCTAACATGAACGGGTCCGTGAGCCAGGTCTCAGAACGTTGAAAGAAGCCGCAGAAATCGAGCATGCTTCGCATCGCTCGTGACAACCTTTTGACTCGGCTCCCAGATTACCTGCGCAACCGCGCGCGTAGGTAACCTCCCGACTGAGGAATTCTTGACCCGTGATGTAATACGGGTATGGCCAATTCGATTGAGGACTACTTCCCCGGCGGTTCTGTACCGAATCTACGAATCAAACACATCGAAGCACCACCCGCCGAGGCAGCTCTGCCCGAACCTGAAAATCTCGATGAGGCGATGGCACGCGCGATCAAGATCCTGCAGGGGAAGAAGCTCGCCGTTATTACGGGTGCCGGAATCTCAACTGATTCGGGCCTGCCCGACTACCGTTCCCCCGGTTCACCGCCTCGCCACCCGATGACGTTGCAGCAGTTCATGGCCAGTTCCTCAATGCGCTCCCACTACTGGGCGCGCAACCATGTGGGCTGGTCCCGCCCCTACCGTGCAATACCGAACGCTGGCCACTACGCCCTCGCACACCTGGAGAAGCGGTGCATCGTCACCGGTGTTATCACCCAGAATGTCGACATGCTCCATGCATCCGCGGGAACAACGAGGCTTGTTAACCTGCACGGGAGGGGCGACCGGGTTGTTTGCACCCAGTGCGGCATGTTTATCGACCGCGCCGAGCTACATAAGAAGCTGACGGAGCTTAACCCGGGGTGGACCGAACGTCACGTTGCCGATGCTGAGATCGCACCCGACGCCGACGCGGCAATCGCCGACACCGCGGGATTCGTCGTGGCGGACTGCCCACGGTGCGGCGGTATTCTCCGCACCGATGTGGTGTTCTTCGGTGGCACGGTCCGCAAGGACGACATCGAGGAGGGGCGTGCCATCTGCGCGCAATCCGATGCGCTTCTTGTTGCGGGAAGCTCGCTATCCGTGGCGTCGGCCATGAGGTTTGTTCGCGAAACAGCCAAGGTTGGGCAACCGATCGTCATCATCAACCGAGGCACCACCAGGGGCGATAAGTTTGCCGACGAGCACGTCTACATGGGTACATCCCGGGCACTGCCCTATCTCGACGTCACTCTCAGGAATCCCAAAGATCTTTTGGCAGGCCCTACTCATCCTCATCTAAGGCGTCGCTAGGCCTCCTCGTAGGCTCGCTTCTGCTTCTCCAACTGCATGAGCCTGGTAAACAGCGCAACATAGTTGTCGTCATCGGGATCTGTGCGCTGTAGTCGTCCCCGAATTTCACCGATTTGCCTGGTCACTCCGAGTCGCAAGAGCGACAGAATAATTCCGCGAGCGTAGGCCCACAGGCCAGCCGGGTCGTGCTGCGGGATCGGTGCCACCGAAATCTGCGAAATAGCGGCAATAACCTCGGGTTCCGCGCGCTCAGATACCTCTTCCACAAACCAGGAGCTGGCCTTGCCAGCGGGATCGGGAACGCCGCGGCTCTGCAGTTCTTCTTCCTTTGCCGCATAGGCAGCCACACCACCCGCGGCCCGAATAGCGTCGTGAACGGAGCGGTGCACGGGCACAACAAACGTTTCCGCAGGAAGATCATCGACCCCGGCGGCTCTCGCGTAGTTCGGCATTTGCAGAATGACTTCCAGGGCTTCCCTCTCGATCCGTTCGATCGGATCGCGCAGTTGATTACGGGGAGCGAGCTGTGCGGGAGTTTGTCGTGCCTGACCCTGCGGCCCGCCGGCGTTCCGCACGTAGGTGCGGACCGTGTCTTCATCCATGCCGAGCCAGCCGGAAAGCTGACGCGTGTATTCGCCTCGAAGAACGCGGTCTCGGATTCCGGCAACCATGGGGGCCGCAGCGCGTAGCCCGGCCACTCTGCCTTCCGCCGTTTCTAGACGGGCGCCCTTGAGGACGGAACGGATCGCAAAGGCAAAGAGCGGTTCACGAGATTCGACGAGCTCGCGCACCCCCTCATCCCCATCCTGTTGCCTGACATCCGCGGGGTCCCGGCCTTCCTTATCAACGGCAATAAAGGTCTGGGCCGCAAACGACTGGTCTTCCTCGTACGCACGCAGTGCGGCCTTTTGACCGGCTTCATCACCATCGAACGTGAAGATAATTTCTCCGCCGACAGACCTGCCGGAAGAGAGCTGAACACCCGCGGAAGGGGAAGCCGAGTCACCGATGAGGCGGCGAACAATCTTCGTGTGCTCAGTACCGAAGGCCGTGCCGCAGGTTGCAACAGCCGATTCAATGCCGGCGAGATGCGCCGCCATGACATCCGTGTACCCCTCAACGATCACAACCTTCCGTTCGGAACTGATCTGTTTCTTTGCCCGGTCGAGGCCGTAGAGAACCTTGGACTTTTGATAGAGCTGAGTTTCGGGGGTGTTGAGGTACTTCGGCTGTCCATCCCCCATGATCCGGGCACCAAAGCCGATCGTTTCACCGGTGATGGAGTGGATGGGCCACATGATGCGGCCGCGGAACCTGTCGTACATGCCACGGTTACCGGTCGAGAAAAGACCCGTCGCGGCAAGTTCCTTCTCCGTGAAGCCCCTGCCTCTCAGGTGTCGCAGGAGTTCATCCCACGAATCCGGGGAATAACCAACCTCGAAGGAATCGATGACGTCCCGATCGAATCCGCGTCCGGTGAGGAACTCTTGGGCGGCAGGATTCTTCGCGAGCTGATCACGGTAAAACTCGACCGCAATGGTGTGAGCATCAACGAGCCGTGCACGGGTCACCCCCCGGTTCTGGCTGGGCCCCTTCTCGTCACGAAGTTCAATGCCCGCCTTGCGGGCAAGGAATTGGACGGCTTCGATGAACGGGATGTGTTCAATTCTTTCAACGAAGGAGAAAACGTCCCCACCTTCGCCGCAGCCGAAGCAGTGCCACCTGCCCACGTGCGGGCGCACGTGGAACGACGGGGTCTTCTCATCATGGAACGGGCACAGGCCTTTCATCGATCCCGTGCCCGCGTTCCGGAGCGACACGTAGTCAGAAACAATGTCCTCGATCTGGATCCGTTCCCGAACCTTGTCGATGTCTTCTCTGGGAATCACAGCGGATTCCTCAGCATTCCGCACAGCCGAGCATGCCAGGACATCGCCGACTGGTCGGTGAGGGCCGCGACCTGGTCGATAATGCAGCGGAGCTTCGATTTCTCATCCCCGGCCTCACGGTAGGGCTCGAGGTACATCGGCTCCATTTCGCCCGGCCTATCCCAAAGAGCATCCACCAGGTCAAAGAGAACGGACCGCTGGGAAAGATACGTTGGCTCAAGCTCCCGTGGAGCCATGACAAAGGTGACCGAGATTCCCTTCAGCAGCAGGATCTCATCCTCGATATCCCGGGGAATAACAACTTCCCCGTCGTAGCGTAGCGAACGCGGCGACGCGTCCGTCACGGCCGTGAGGAAACGGCCAATGAAGCTTGACGTGAGGTCCTTCAGCTGGGCAAGGTCACGCTGGGATCCCGCGTACCTCTCGGGGAATAGCGGGGACAGGCGATCGAAAGCAGCATCGAGCCGATCAGCGTCTCCCCCGTACCAATCAACTGTTGAAGCGACGATTTGCTCTCGTTCATTATCGAGATTTTCGAGAATGAGATGTCCCTTGACGACGGCGTCCTCAACGTCATGTACGGAATAGCCAATGTCGTCGGCGAGGTCCATCATTTGCGCTTCCGCACACTGGCCCCTGTTCCCCATCCGAGCCCACTCGAACACCTCGCGGTCGTCCTCGTAGACGTTGAACTTCCGTTTGCCGGCCTCGATGCCCCACGGGTATTTGATCGTGGCGTCGACCGCCGCGCGCGTGAGGTTCATCCCGGCTGGCCGACCGTCGGGAAAGAATCTCTTCGGTTCGAGGCGGGTGATGAGGCGAAGCGTTTGTGCATTTCCTTCAAAGCCACCGATGTCGGTGGAGACTTCCGCGAGCGCACGCTCACCGTTGTGACCAAACGGCGGGTGGCCGAGATCGTGGCACAGGCATGCCGTTTCGACGAGGTCCTGGTCTGCTCCCATGTATTTGGCGAGCGATCGTCCGATCTGAGCTACTTCGAGGGTGTGGGTGAGGCGGGTGCGGATAAAGTCGTTTGTGGCCGGTCCAAGTACCTGTGTTTTCGCGCCGAGGCGGCGCAGGCCGGAGGAATGGAGTACGCGGGCGCGGTCCCGTTCAAAGTGCGAGCGGGCTACGCTGTGGGAGCCCTCAGGCGCCCACCGTTCAACATCGATGCTCCCATAGTCCACGTATGAAGCTTACTAGTTTCTCGGCGGTGACATTTACATGAGCCTGCTGAGCGGCTAGTGCCTGCTGTCAATATTATTTTGGTTCAGATGTGCACAACACCGCGAGCCTGCCGTTTGGTTGAGGGCACGCGCCGTAGGGCAGCCGGCTTCGTGGTGATTGTTGTCGGGCGTCTTGATATCCGGCTTCGTCGGGGGCTCACGCGTTCTGCACAGCCGGTCTTTTGCATGTGCGTGCTGAGCCTCAGCTATGCCTGCGCTCGGTCTCAGCCGCCAGAGATGTTGACTTCGGCCGCCTGGATTTTGAAGGACTGTTCGGCTGAGAGGGCCCTTGAGTCGAGCCAGAATTCGGGCAGGTGGGGCTTCTTCTCGGTGCCGGCACGGCCCCTGGGGCCCTCCGCTGCCTCCGGGTATTCCTGGTCGGGGATTGCAGCGAGACGCTCGTCGAGTTCGGCGAGGCTGGAGACGAGGGCGAGGTCTCGACGGTTTTCGCCACCGATGGCGAAGCCGCGCAGGTACCAGGTGATGTGCTTGCGCATTTCCCTCATGGCGCGGAGCTCTTCACCGAAGTGTTCGATGGAGTATTCGGCGTGGCGGTGGATGATGGCGGAGACTTCGCGGAAGGTGGGGCGGGCACGGACGGTGGAGCCATGCGAGGCGGCGACAAGGTCCGTGAAGAGCCAGGGCCTGCCTTGACATCCCCTGCCTACGACAACTCCTGCACATTCGGTGTGCTCTCTCATGGCCTGGGCATCGTCGGCACTTAACAGGTCCCCGTTGCCGAGGACGGGAATGTCGAGTTCGTCAACGAGGGTTGCGATGGTGTCCCAGTCGGCCTTGCCAGCATAGTGCTGGGCCATGGTCCGCCCGTGGAGCGCCATGGCGACAACGCCAGCATCCTGTGCGATCCGTCCAGCATCCAGATATGTCTGGTGGTCGGCGTCGATTCCGATGCGGGTCTTGATGGTGACGGGAATGCCGCCAGCATTGTCCACGGCCTGCTTGACGAGGTCGGCGAACAGGTCCGTTTTCCACGGCAGGGCTGCTCCCCCGCCCTTGCGGGTGACCTTCGGTACCGGGCATCCAAAGTTCAGGTCAATGTGGTCAGCGCGGTCTTCGTCAACAAGCATGCGTACCGCCGCACCAACGGTCTTGGGTTCGACGCCGTAGAGCTGGATGGAGCGGATGGGGTCTTCCGGGTCGGGTTCGATCATCCGCATCGTTTCGGGGTGACGTTCGACGAGCGCCCTTGTGGTCACCATTTCGCACACGTAGAAACCGGAGGCGCCGGTGTATCCCGCCATGCGGGCACCCTCTTCTCCCGCTTCGCGGCAGAGCCTGCGGAACGGAGGGTTTGTTACACCTGCCATGGGAGCTAGGACAACGTCCGTGGCAGTCAGGTTTCCAATGTTAAGTTCAGGCACGCGCCAGCCTCGCTGCGATTCCAGTGGTGAGTGGGATGGCGAGAACGAGGCCGATCGAGGCCACGAGGGTCCGAACGATCTCCTCGGCGATCTCGCCGGTTGACAGTGTAGCGAGGAACGACCGGTCGAGAACAGCCGCAGCCATCAGAAGCGGTAGGGCGGTGCCCACATATGCGAACGCCAGGGTGTAGATCGTGGACGCAATATGGTCTCGTCCGACGACCATGCCCTGCTTGTACAGTTGCATGACAGATGCATTGGGGTTGGCGGATCGCAGTTCCCAGACCGTGGAAACCTGAGTGATCGTCACGTCATTGAGGGCTCCCAGGCCGGCGAGAATCATTCCGCAGACGAGTAGCTGATCCAGTTGAATGTCGTACGCGGTGAGCGAGAGTGCGGAGCTGGTGAGGGTCCCCGTGAGGTTGGCGAAATCGGTCGCGATGATGGCAAGTATGCCGGTGACTATAAGCCCGCCAGCGGTGCCGAGTATGGCGGTGGTTGTTCGGATTGATATTCCGTGGGCGAGATAGATCGAGGAGAACATCATCGCTCCCGCGCCCGCCAGAACAACAAGAAGCGGGTTCTGCCCCGCCAGCAACGCGGGAAGCATGAAGACGACAACAACGGCGAGACTTAGGCCCAGGCCAGCGACCGCGGCGAGGCCCTTACCTCTGGCAACAACGGTGACGACCAGAATGTAGAGGCCGATCAGCAACCACAGCGGGACATCTCGTTCAAAGTCCCAGAAAATGTAGGGAGTTCCCGTGCCCACGGCGGCCGGGGTGAACAGCACTTCGATGGAGTCACCAACGTCGAGACCGTTGTCGATGATTTCGGGCGGGATGTGGACGGGCACTTCCGTGCCCTGATCCAACATCATCCGAATGTCAGTTGCCCCAGACTCGTCCGTGTCACCAATTTCGGTGACGGTGCCGGTTTCGATCGTGACGGAATCGGCAACGAGGGGGACGGAGCCCGCCGGGGAATCGGCAGGCCAGAGGAGAACAAGCCCAATGAGTGTGGCAAGTGCCAAGGGTACGACGAGGATCGCCTGCCATATGGCGACGCGCCTCGCCGTACCCGACTCGAGGGTGATGTCCTCGTGAGAATGCACTAGCGCGGGATCCGCTCGTTCAGGTACGAGGAAACCTTCGACAGGGAGACGCGTTCCTGCGCCATCGTGTCACGGTCGCGGATCGTCACCGACTGGTCTTCGAGCGAATCGAAGTCGTAGGTGATGCAGAACGGGGTGCCGATCTCGTCCTGACGGCGGTAGCGGCGACCAACCGCGCCAGCATCGTCGTACTCGATGTTGTACTGCATGCGCAGCTCCTGAGCGAGCTCCTTGGCGGGGCCAACCAGCTCTTCCTTACGGGACAGCGGGAAGACGGCGGCCTTGACGGGAGCCAGGCGCGGATCGAGACGCAGGACGGTGCGCTTATCGACGCCACCCTTCGTGTTCGGAGCCTCATCCTCCTCGTAAGCTTCCACGAGGAAAGTCATGAGGGAGCGGGTAAGACCGGCCGAGGGCTCGATAACGTACGGCGTGTAGCGTTCACCCGATTGCTGATCGAAGTATTCAAGCTTCTTACCGGAGTGCTTCGTGTGGGTCGACAGGTCGAAGTCCGTACGGTTTGCAACACCCTCAAGCTCGCCCCAGTCGCCGCCCGCAAAACCGAACTTGTATTCGATGTCGACGGTGCGCTTGGCGTAGTGGGAAAGCTTCTCTTGCGGGTGCTCGAAGTGGCGAAGGTTCTCACGCGAGATACCGAGGTCGACGTACCAGTTGGTGCGCTCCTGCAGCCAGTACTCGTGCCACTCCTCATCCGTGCCCGGCTCAACGAAGAACTGCAGTTCCATCTGCTCGAACTCGCGGGTGCGGAAAATGAAGTTACCGGGCGTGATCTCGTTGCGGAAGGACTTACCGATCTGGCCGATGCCGAACGGCGGCTTCATACGAGCCGAAGTCATGACGTTACCGAAGTTCACGAAGATACCCTGGGCGGTCTCGGGACGAAGGTAGTGCACGCCGGACTCATCCTCGACGGGACCAAGGTAGGTCTTCAGCATCATGTTGAAGTCGCGGGGCTCGGTCCACTGCCCCTTCGTGCCACACGACGGACATCCCAGTTCGGCCAGCTCAACCGTGTCCGGATCCTCAATGCCCTTCTTGTGCGCGTACTCCTCCTGCATCTGGTCCACACGGAACCGCTTGTGGCAGTTCATGCACTCGGTCAGCGGATCGTTGAAGACATCGAGGTGGCCGGAGGCAACCCAGACATCGCGGGGAAGAATAATCGAAGAATCGAGGCCGACGACGTTATCCCGGCCCTGAACCATGAAGCGCCACCACTGGCGCTTGATGTTCTCCTTGAGCTCCACGCCAAGCGGACCGTAATCCCATGCTGAGCGCGTACCACCGTAGATCTCGCCGGACGGATAAACGAAGCCTCTCCGCTTCGCAAGAGAAATAACGCTGTCAAGTTTCGATGTAGCCATGGGAACCTTTCTATTTCCCGTACCTGGATGGCACGGACGATGACGTACGTGACCAAGTATCCCCGACTCTCCCGAAATTGCCACAATCAAACGTGACGTATCCCGCCACTCCCTAATTGACAACGATTCTCACTTGTCCGAGAATGGTTCTCATGAAGAGATTGAAGCCCGCAGTGGCGGTCCTTGGCAGTACGGCACTGATCCTCGCAGCCTGCTCATCGGAAACTGGCGACGAAACGAGCTCCGACGGCATCCAGGTCACCACCTCGATCTACCCCCTCGAGTATGTTGCGGAAGAAGTGGGGGGAGACCACGTCTCGGTCACCTCGCTCACTCCCCCGGGCTCCGATGATCACAGCCTGGAGCTCTCACCCCGCCAGGTCAACAATCTCTCGAACGTCGACCTCGTCGTGACCCTGTCCGGATATCAAGCAGCCATGGATGATGCCCTCGGCGCCGCCGAGGTCAGCCGAGTCATCGACGCTGCCGACCACATCGAGCTGATCGAAGACATCGACCACTCCGGTCACGATCACTCAGGCGACGTAGCCGAGGAACAGGAAGCCTCCCAGGACGCACATGACGCGGCGTCCGAGGAAGCAGAAGCGCATGAGGATCACGATCACGCCGACGAGGAAGATCACGAAGGACACGACCACTCCGAGGAAGGTAGCTCGGACGATGTCAACCCGACGGAAGACGATCATTCAGACCACGATCACGCAAACGAGGACACGACC
The DNA here is from genome assembly GCF_052087705.1 of Flaviflexus sp. Classification (NCBI taxonomy): domain Bacteria; kingdom Bacillati; phylum Actinomycetota; class Actinomycetes; order Actinomycetales; family Actinomycetaceae; genus Flaviflexus; species Flaviflexus sp. The sequence continues at coordinate 94,089 of NZ_JBQCYC010000004.1, forward strand.
ACCGAGGACGACCACTCCGATCACGACCACGAGTCCGAAGTAACGGACGATGCTGCCGCGGCGCAGGAATCCCTCCAGGACGCACACGACGCTGCGTCCGAGGAAGCGGAAGAGCATTCGCACGACGGACACGACCACTCGGGCCCTGATCCGCACTTCTGGCTTGACCCGACTCAGCTGGCTCTGCTGGCGGAGCCCGTCGCTGAGCAGCTTGCCGAGATTGATCCCGATAACGCTGACGAATACCGCGCTAACGCCGAGCAGCTGATTGCGGATATGGAGGCACTGGATGGCGATTTCCACGAGGGGCTGGCGCAGTGCGAGAGCGACACCTTTGTCGTTTCCCACGAGGCCTTCGGATACCTTGCTAATGCTTACGACCTGGACCAGCAGGGAATTGCCGGTCTCGAGATTGACACCGAACCTTCGCCGCGTCGTGTCGCTGAGGTCACGGCGCTGATCGAAGAAGCGGGAGTATCATTGATCTTCGCAACCTCTGAGGCCGAAATGTCCGTGACGGGCGCTTTGGCGGAGGAAGCGGGAGTGGACGTCGACATTCTGGATGCCGGGGCCACCCAACTCGATGAAAACGTTGACTACGAGGCTCTCATGCGAACCAACCTAGACAAGCTCCAAAACGCACTGGACTGCCGTTGACGGCGGTAGAACTTGAAAGCGTTGGAGTCAGACTCGGCTCCTCCCAGATCCTGACCGATATCAGTCTTGACGTTCCCGAGGGTTCCACCCTCGGGATTCTGGGGCCTAACGGCGCCGGCAAATCCACTCTGGTTCGAGCAATGCTCGGTATCTTTCCGCACACCGGCACCATCCGGCTCCTCGGTCAGGAACTGCCGGGCCGCTCGCTCGACTGGGAGTCGATCGGCTACGCACCCCAGCGCGTCACCTCCACCGCGGGCGTTCCAGCAACCGCTCTCGAAGTTGTCTCCTCCGGCTTGCTATACGGCAACTCTTTCCGGCACGGTAAGGACGCCAAGGAAAAGGCAATGGATTCCCTCGAACGTGTGGGCCTTGCCCACCGCGCTCATGAGTCCGTCCAAACGTTCTCCGGCGGGCAGCAGCAGCGCGTCGTGCTCGCCCGCTCCCTCGTCCGGAACCCTTCCCTTCTTTTCCTCGACGAACCGTTCTCCGGTGTCGACAAGAGATCCCGGGAGCTCATTACGCAGACTCTGACGGAGAAGCGCGACCAGGGCCTCACCATCGTTGTTGTCTTGCACGAACTGCAGGACCTTAAGCCGCTCATTGACGCCACGGTCGTTATCGAACACGGCAGGGTCGCGCACTTTGGTCCCGCTCCTCGGGTCGCAGAGGGCCACGATCATCCGGACCACGACCATGACCACGAGCACGGCGATGACTACCTGCCGTTCCGTACACCCGACTTGGAGGGCGGCCTGTGATCGACATACTGAGTGAAATGTGGGGAAGCGGGCTACTGCGCCGCGCGCTCATCACCGCCGCAATCGTGGGTGTCTCCGCTCCCGTCATGGGCACCTATCTTGTCCAGCGCAGGCTCACCCTTCTCGGTGACGGAATTGGGCACATGGCCCTAACCGGCGTCGCCGCCGGATGGCTCGCCGCTTCCGCGGCGGGAGCCACTCAGCAGGATCAGTGGGCAGTTCCCGGAGCCATCTTTGCTTCCGTACTCGGAGCACTCCTCATCGAATATCTCCGCGACCGTGGCAAGGCCTCCGGAGACGTGGCCCTCGCGCTCCTGTTCTACGGCGGCATTGCTGGCGGCGTTCTCCTCATCGGGATCGCCGGTGGCACCACCAACAATCTCAACGCCTACCTGTTCGGTTCGATCTCCACAGTCACCCCACTCGACATGTGGCTATCGGTTTTCCTCGCCGTCATCATCTTTATTGTTGGCATCGGGCTACGCCCCGCGCTGTTTGCCCTGTGCCACGACGAAGAGTTCGCGAAAGCAACTGGACTGCCCGTACGGGTCCTATCTGTCCTGATCTCCGTGACCGCAGCCCTCACCATTGCTATCGCCATGCGTGTCGTTGGTGTTCTCATGGTGTCCGCCCTCATGGTTATCCCAGTCGCCACCGCACAGCTCGTCACGCGATCATTCATCTCGACCATGAGGATGGCAATGATTATCGGCCTCGTCGTCGCCGAGGCCGGTCTCATCATTACGTACGTTTACGACATTTCACCGGGCGCCATGATCGTCATGCTGGCTGTGGGTCTCTACGCACTCCTCTCGATTGTGCGCCCCCTCCTAGTAAGATCGCAGGAGAAAGATCCCCATCCAAACATGGATGACAGTCTGAGAGGTGAAGAGTGTCGAACGGAGTAGGGCAGCCCGCCAGGAGGTCCACGCGCGCGCGATCGCTGATTTGGCAGGTGCTGGAATCAACCGATCGGTTCCTGTCCGCCCAGGCCCTGCACGAGGTCCTGTCCGATCGCGGTGAAGACGTCGGGCTAGCCACCGTCTACCGGGCACTACAAATGTTTGCCGACGACGGCGACGTTGACTGCCTGCGCGACTCCGATGGAGAGATGCTTTACCGCAAGTGCCTTCACGACGCCCACCACCACCATCTGATCTGCCGCAGGTGCGGCAAGACCCGAGAGGTTGAGGGAGCGGGGATTGAAACCTGGGCCGATGAGGTAGCCAATCATCACGGCTTTTCCAACGTCACCCACACGTTCGAGCTATACGGCGTGTGCGGCGAATGCCAGGCAGCAAACTGATGGGAGACTTTCTCGACAGCGGCCCGTTGATCTGGGTTTTCCTCTTCCTGCTGTTCGTCGTGTTCTGCCGCGCCCAGGCCACGTATTGGCTCGGGTATTTCATAGCCTCCAAGCTCACAAGCAATGTCCCGCAAGACGGGTGGCGCAGGAAGCTCTACAACTGGTCCGAAAGCGATGCCGTTATCAACGGTATCGGCACACTCCACCGCAGAGGCTGGATTATCATCCCTCTGTCGTTCCTCACCGTCGGATTCCAGACCATCATCCAGCTTGCAGCCGGCCTCACCCGCATGGCTCCCCCAAAGTACACCCTCGCCATGTTCCCCGGCTGTATTGCCTGGGCGATCATCTACTCGACCATCGGTTTCTCCGTCTGGAACGCGCTGCTCGCCACATTCGCTGGTTCCCCCGCCGGAGTCGCCACCCTTATCGGTCTCATCATCCTTATCATCGTCCTCGTTTGGCTCCGCAAGAGAGCCCAGGAGAAACTCATCAATGAATGACGTACCAGTAAAGCTTCCCATCAGGCTCGGCCAGTTCCTCAAGCTCGCTAACCTCGCCGAGTCCGGTGCCCACGCCCGTGAACTCGTAGAGAACGGCGACGTTCTTCTCAACGGCGCCCCCTGCACCCAGCGCGGCAAGCAGCTGACCGAAGGCGACAAGGTCTCCGCACACGGCGAGACGATAACCGTCGTAGCGGAATAGTCCACGACCGAACTGCACGATCTGGTCGCTCCGATAACTGCTTCATCCGAGCGTCCAGAGCCAACCGATACCCACCGTCCTAAGCCAGCAGGCACCGCAGGCCCATCGGCTCGGCGGCCGGGCGGCATGAGTATCCCACCCTCGGCTACAGAGGGATAAAGGCCGCGATCCGCGATGCTGGGCAGTGACACAAGCACCTGAATAGGTCTCGTTTCAGCTTTTTCGAGGCGCGCTTACGCCCGACAAATTCCTATCATTCCAGGCGTCCCCCAACCTCATTAACCAACTGTTCATCTGGACAATATGCGCGTGCAGTTTCGCTCCCCCACCATTTGCGCAACACTTGAGAAATGACCTCCCAGCGTCCACCGACGGACACCACCTCTGCAGTTCACATCAGTTCGCTCACCAAGCACTTCAAGAAGGGCGCGGTGAAAGCTGTCAACGGAATCGATCTCACGATCCAATCGGGTGAGATCGTGGCCCTCCTCGGACCGAATGGAGCCGGGAAAACCACAACACTCGACATGGTCCTCGGGCTCACGACCCCCACCTCAGGGAACGTTCTCATTGGTGGTCTTCAGCCCAAGGACGCAATCGACAAAGGCATGATCTCCGCTGTCCTCCAAACCGGAGGCCTGCTCCACGATCTCAAGGTTGGCGAGGTTATCGACTATGTTGCCTCGAACTACCGCACCCCGACCCTGGGACGGGAGGCCCTGGAACGGGCCGGGATCGCACATCTAGCCGACCGGAAGATCTCCCTGTGCTCCGGCGGCGAGCAGCAGCGCGTCAAGTTCGCGCTCTCCCTCCTACCCAATCCCAAAATGTTGGTCCTCGACGAGCCGACGGCTGGCATGGATGTGAGCGCCCGCAGGTCGTTCTGGGAGAACATGCAGTCGGAGGCGCGCGAGGGCCGCACGGTCGTGTTCGCCACCCACTACCTGGAAGAAGCCCAGTCGTTCGCACAGCGGGTTGTCCTCATGTCGAAGGGCCAGATTGTCGCGGACGGCCCCATGGCCGAGATCAGGCACCACACAAACATCCGTCTGGTCAGCGCCCACGTTGAAAGCGAAACAGCGGTCAGGGACGAACTGTCGCGCACACTCCCGGATCTGCAGTTCACCATCCACGGCGGCTTGCTCGAAGCAAAAACCACCGAGAGCGACAATCTTGCTCGTCACCTACTGTCACTGGACGGCGTGCAAGATCTCGAGATCTCTGCTCCGTCGCTCGAAGAAGCATTCGTTGACCTCACCGAGGAGGGGATGGCCGAATGAACTGGACCATGTACCGCATTGAATTCAAGCGGATCCTCCGCGACCCCGCATCCCTCTTCTTCATCGTGGCCCTGCCGGCATTTATGTTCATCATCTTCGGTTCCACCATGGAATGGGCCGAACTCCGGGTCGGCAACGGCAACATCGCCATGTCCACCATGATCGCCATGAGTGCCTATGGCGCCGCCACCGCGACATCCTCGGTGTCGGGTATGGCGGCGGTGGAAAAGACTCAGGGCTGGGGCAGGCAGCTTGCCCTCACCCCCATGAAGCAGGCCTCCTATGTCGGCGTCAAGACTCTGCTTGCCATGACGATTGCGGCCATCCCCATCGGCATCATCTACCTGCTCGGCTTCTTCCTGAAGTCGGAGGCAACGGGGATGACCTGGTTGCTTTCCGCGATCATCCTGGTCATCGGCTCCATGACATTCGCCCTGTATGGACTCGTGTTCGGCCTCTACTTCAAGTCGGAAACAGCCGCCTCAGTTTCCTCCGGCATCCTCGTCATCCTCGCCTTCCTCGGCAACCTCTTCGTTCCCCTGTCCGGCCTTATGCTGACCATCGGTAAGCTCACCCCCATGTACGGATATGCAGCGCTGGCAAGATATCCGCTGTACGAGGGCACGGGCTATGACATGAACGGCAACGAGATCTCCGAGCCGCTCTGGCAGGCTCTGCTGAACTTCGGGATCTGGACCGCTCTCTTCGCAGGTCTGTGCGTCTACCTCGTCAGAAAAGGCACGGCCCGCGTCTAGCCCAGCGGCGCTGAGCCGATCAGTTGAGAAGCGGAGCAGTTGAGAAGCGGATCCGTTAGGTAGCCTCGCAACTCAGGCCGTCACCCACGTGTACGGTCCCGCCCTCACGACCATGCTCGAAGGCTCCGGTGCGAACTATCCGCCGGGGCCTTTCAGCTGACTAGAATCATGCCGACCGTCGAGATAGCGGCAACGAGCGCGGTGGAGAGTCCGCCAAGCAGGACGGGCCGGAAGCCCACCTGCTTGAACTGTGCAAACTTAATGCCTAACCCGAGGGCAAACATTGCCGCGGCAAGGCATAGGGTCTGGAGGAACGAGATCACTGACAGGAAGCCCGTCGGCAGGTCAACCATCGTGGCAACAACCGATGCCGCAATGAATCCTGCGACAAACAAAGGAACAATCGGGGCCCGATGGCCCCGGTCTTCGCGGTTCCTCTCCATCAGCCCGAGAACAGCGATCATCGGTGCAAGCATGAGGACCCTGGCGAGCTTGACGATCACGGCAACGGTGAGCACCCCGCCGCCCATAATTCCACCGACAGCCACCACCTGGGCCACCTCGTGAATTGAGGAGCCCGCGATAAGACCAGCGAGGCGATCATCAAGACCGGCTGCCCCAAGTGCCAGCGGGGCAACGAGAATCATCAGGGTGCCGTAGAGAACGACCAGGGCAATCGCCGTGGCAACCTCAGAGTCCTTCCGCTTAATCGTGGACTCCACACCGGCAACCGCGGCCGCCCCACATACCGAAAACCCGGCACCGATCAGGATCGACTGGGACCGGGTAACACCGAGTCTTTGCCCAATCAGCATCGTTCCAAACAACCCACCGAAAACCACGGCAACAATGACAAGAACAACGCCCCAGCCGAGGGCCACAATGTCGTCGAGGACGATTGAAAAGCCGAGAAGGACAATGCCGGTGCGGAGGATCTTCTTCGCGCTAAAGGCCACCCCATCATCCAGCACCGCGGGTAGCTTCACGAGGTTCGCAGCGATTATCCCAGCGAGGATCGCAATCAGGAGTGCGCTGACCTCGGGGACGAGCCGCTGAACGAGGACGCAGACAAGACCGATGACGAGACAGAATAGGGAACCGGGGAGAACGCGTTTAAGCACGATCATCAGCCTACTCCTGTTAGACGGCTGGAAGCCGGGCCGTCTATCGACGCGGCCCAGTGGCGTTCTTTCGTTCCCGGTACTCGCGGCGCTTGACCGCAAGCATTTCCCTCAGTTCGTCATCCTCCATAACCAGCTTGACCGTCTGGCAGTCCTCCGGGCCCGTCACGAAGGCCTGGCATAGGGTGCAGGGCTCGCCCGGGCGAATCGGACACTGGGGAACGGGTCTGCTCACGCGAGACTCCTAGGCCCGAGAAGGACCGAAAGGTCCGCTGCCAGAGCGGGCCCGGACTGGACATTGAAGGCATTTGATACCTGGACAACGGTCGTCGCCGAACGACCACGAACCCGGATGCGGACGGGAGTGTTACCCGGGTAGTTACCAAGCAGGCCACGCAGCCTGGACATGAGTTCCTTCGTGCACTTCTCCTCTGCGACCGTGATCTCGACGGGTCGATCATCGGCGCCCCGAGTATCAACGGGAAGGATCTCTTGAGCATTGAGCTGGATATCGCCTTCTCGGTTCGAAACCCTCGACTTCACGGCAACCACCGAGTCTTGGACGAGCTGATCGGAGACCTTCTGGTAGGTCGCGGGGAACACGTTGATCGAAATCGATCCCGTCATGTCTTCCAACATGACCTGAGCCCAGAGCTTGCCCGACTTCTTCGACACTCTCGTCTCCACCGAGGTAATAAGGCCGGCGACCGTGACCTGCTCCCCGTCGGCCCGCTCATCGCCTTCAAACATCGAAACAATCGAGGTGGATGCAGCACGCTCAACGGCAGCTTCGAGGCCGGACAGCGGGTGGTCGGAGACGTAGAGTCCCACCATTTCCCGCTCAAAGTTCAGCTTCGTCTTCTTGTCCCATTCGGGGATCTCCGGAACCTCAATGTCGAAGGACATACCGGAGTCCTCGCCGAGGCCGGCGAAAAGATCAAACTGGCCAGCCGCCTCGTTGCGCTTCACAGCCACAACGGCATCGACCGATTCCTCTGCGATCAACGCTAGAGCCTTGCGGTTGTAGCCGAGCTTGTCGAAGCCTCCGGCCTTGATCAGGCAGTCCATCGCGCGCTTGTTGCACACGGGCAGCGGAACCTTGTTGAGGAAGTCCTGGAAGGACGTGTAGGCGCCCTTCTCCTCGCGTGCCGACACGATGCCTTCAACGACGTGAGCACCGACGTTACGGATCGCCGACAGGCCGATACTGATCGAGTCACCAACGGCCGTGAAGTTGGCAGATGAATCGTTGACATCGGGCTGGGTCACCGTTATTCCCATGCGGCGGCACTCGGCCAGGTACAGGGCAAGCTTCTTCTTGTCCGACTTCTGGGAGGTCAGCAGTGCAGCCATGAACTCGACCGGGAAGTGCGCCTTGAGGTAGGCAGTCCAGTAGGAGACGACACCGTAGGCAGCCGAGTGCGACTTGTTGAAGGCGTACTGGGAGAACGGAAGGAGGATGTCCCACAGGACCTTGACGCATTCCTTCGAGTAGCCATTGTTGACCATGCCGGCCTCGAAGTCCGCGAACTGCGCGTTGAGGACGTCCAGCTTCTTCTTACCCATGGCCTTACGCAAAACGTCTGCTTTACCGAGCGTGAAGCCAGCTACCTTCTGAGCGATCTGCATGACCTGCTCCTGGTAGACAATCAGACCGCAAGTCGTGCCCAGGATTTCCTGGAGCGGTTCCTCAAGCTCGGGGTGGATCGGGACGATCTCTTGGAGCCCGTTCTTACGGAGCGCATAGTTCGTGTGGGAGCTCGCACCCATCGGGCCCGGACGGTAGAGAGCCGAAACGGCCGAAATATCTTCGAAGTTGTCGGGTTTCATTTGCTTCAGCAGGGTGCGCATGCCGGCGCCATCGAGCTGGAACACACCGAGCGTCTCGGCCCGGCCCATGAGCTCGTACGTTTCTTTGTCGTCGAGCGGCAGATGGTCGATGTCCGGAGCTTCCTTGCCGTTGTTCCGGATGTTCTCCAGTGCATCCTCAATGACCGTGAGGTTACGAAGACCGAGGAAGTCCATCTTCAGTAGACCGAGTTCCTCGCACTGCGGGTACTCGAATTGAGTGATGACTGCGCCGTCCTGAGGGCGTTGCATGATCGGAATAACGTCTTCGAGGGGCTCCGAAGACATGATGACGGCACAGGCATGTACGCCCCACTGCCTGGTCAAGCCCTCGATACCCTGGGCGAGTTCAAACACCTTCTCGTTGTCGGGTGTCGACTCGATGTGCGCACGGAACTCGCCGGCCTCCGCGTACCGACTTGACTCCTTGTTGTAGACGTCGCCAAGAGGGATCGAGTTGCCCTGCACGTCCGGCGGCATCGCCTTCGTCATCTTCTCGCCAACCTCGAATGGATATCCAAGAACACGTGCCGAGTCCTTCAGCGCCTGCTTCGACTTGATCGTGCCGTAGGTGACGACCTGGGAGACGTTCTCCTTGCCGTACTTATTCTCGACGTAATCGATCACTTCGCCGCGTCGACGCTCGTCAAAGTCAACATCGATATCGGGCATGGAAACACGTTCGGGGTTGAGGAATCGCTCAAACAGGAGACCGTGAGGAATTGGGTCAAGGTCGGTGATCTGAAGAGCGTAGGCAACCATCGAACCGGCACCGGAACCACGGCCGGGACCCACACGAATGCCCTGCGACTTCGCCCACTTGATGTAGTCGGAGACGACCAGGAAGTAACCCGGGAATCCCATCTGATTAATGACGCTAACCTCGTAGTCGGCGCGCTTGCGGACCTCCTCCGGGATGGTCTCGCCGAAGCGTTCGTGCAGGCCGTTCTCGACTTCCTTGACGAACCAGGAGGTCGGATCCTCACCCGGAGGTGTTGGGAATTCCGGCATGTAGTTCGCGCCCTGATCGGCGGTCACGAACTCCATCTCCGCCCGCTCCGCAATGAGCATGGTGTTGGACAGAGCTCCCGGGATGTCGCCGAACAGTCTCTCCATGTCTGCCGTCGAACGGAGGTAATAACCGTGGCCGTCGAACTGGAAGCGGTCCGGATCATTGAGTGTTGAGCCAGAGTTGATGCAGAGCATCGCATCCTGGATCTTCGCGTCGTCCTCGTTCACGTAGTGAGAGTCGTTAGTCGCGATGATCGGGGCATCAATAGCCTTCGCGAGCTCAAGAAGCTCGTTCCTGACGCGGCGTTCGATCTCGTTGTCGTGGTCCATGATTTCGACAAAGTAGTTCTCCTTGCCAAAAATGTCCTGCATCTCCCCCGCGGACCGAATCGCTTCGTCCCACTGGCCGAGCCGCAACCGCACCTGGACCTCACCAGATGGACATCCTGCCGTGCCGATAAGTCCCTCGGAGTATGTTTCGAGCAGTTCCCGGTCAATCCGGGGCCACTTGCCCATCTGCCCCTCCAGGGAGGCCTTCGAGCCCATGCGGAACAGGTTGTGCATGCCCTTCGTCGAGTGGGCCAGGAGGGTCATGTGGGTGTACGCGCCCGATGCTGAGACATCATCGGCCTTCTGCTCCGGAGTACCCCAGCGGACTCGTTCCTTCGAGTGACGGGAGATGCCCGGGGTCATGTACGCCTCAAGCCCAATAATTGGCTTGATGCCGGCGGACTTGGCCGTGCGGTAAAAGTCGTATGCGCCGAACAGGTAACCGTGGTCGGTGATTGCGAGGGCCTTTTGGCCATTTTCGACGGCCGCGTTGACCAGCTTCTTGATCTTCGCCGCCCCGTCCAGCATTGAGTATTCGGTATGGACGTGCAGGTGAGCGAAGTCTTCATTAGCGATGGCCATGTTCCTAGTCTAGGAGCCCGGGCGGACAAAGTGGAGTCAGCAAACACCACAATGGCCCGCCGCACACTTCGGGCTGGGAAGGCCTTCATGCCAAAAACCCCGGGGCATGAAATCGTCGTCAGCCGTGCTCATGCCGCGTGTCCGGGAGCTCCATTGGCAACAAGAAGCCGTCGTAAGAACTTGCTCAGTATGAACGGAATTGACCGCTTGGTCCGGATGTCCGGGGCTCTTGGGAGCGCTGTTGGGAACCAAGACCCGGCATTCTTAACGGACGATCGCTCTGCTTAACGGGCGATTATTTTTCTCATATCTCGATGCCAGATTCCAGCATCCAAATATCTGCGATCATCAATGATCTCGTACCCGAGCCTGCCGTAGAAGCCTTGGGCGCTGTCCTGTGCCGACAGGTCGATGGTGAGCTTGCCGTCCGCCGAGTACTCTTCGGCGGCGATGCGTTCCAGCTCAGACATGAGAATCCTGCCAAGCCCGGACCCCCGAGTACGCTTCGCTACGCAGATTCGGCCCAGGTGAACCCGGCCCGGTCCGTCCAGCAGGATCCTACCCGTGGCCGTGGGGCCCTCCTCGTCAGCGGCGAGGACATGAATTGTGGTGGGTACCTGGTCGAGGTCGTCGAGCTCTTCAGAGACCGGCACGTTCTGTTCGTCAACAAAGATATCCTTGCGGAGTTGCCAGGCAGCATCCAGCTCTTCCTGGGTCTCAATTCGTTTGATCACCACAGGTCCCCTTCCCGGAGAATGTCGAGAGCATTCTGAAGGTCTTCAGGATAGTCGGAGTGGTACGAGACGGCCTTGCCGCTACCCGGATGTTCAAACGACAGTGAGACCGCATGGAGCCACTGACGGTCCAAACCAATTTTTTCGGACAGGGTCGGATCGGAACCGTAGAGCGGATCACCAACCGCCGGATGATGGACCGCGGACATGTGCACGCGGATCTGGTGGGTTCTTCCGGTCTCCAGATCGATCTCGAGCAGGCTCGCACCCGCCATTGTTTCGATCGTCTCGTAGTGGGTGATCGAGGGGCGCCCACCGGACACCACCCCCATCTTCCACGAATGCCGGGTGTCTCGAGCAATTGGTGCGTCGATCGTGCCCTTCTGCGGGAACGGGTGCCCCTGCACGAGGCAGTGGTAGGTTTTCGTGACCGTGCGTTCCTTGAATGCCCGCTTGAGTGTCGTGTAGGCCCTCTCGGACTTGGCGACGACCATGAGCCCGGATGTACCAACGTCGAGGCGGTGCACGATGCCCTGGCGTTCCGCAGGGCCGTAGGAGGTAATGCTTACTCCGGCTGCTCGCAGGGCGCCCACAACGTTGGGGCCTTCCCAGCCCACCGAAGGATGTGCCGCAACTCCAGCCGGCTTGTCTACGACAATGATGTCCGCATCTTCGTGGACCACATCCATGTCCACCGGAGTTTCTACCGGTTCCTGCGAAGGCGGATCTGGTAGTTCAACGTCGAGCCGTTCCCCCGCCAACAGTCTCCGGGACCTGCCTACCGGCTTACGGTCCACGGTGGCCTTGCCTTCGTCTACGAGTTCTCCGGCTTTCGTGCGGGACAGTCCCGTGAGCCGAGAAACCCCGACATCAACTCGCTCACCGGCAAGCCCGTCGGGGACGAAGTAGGTGCGGAACTCACTCATGTACGGGCTCCGCCTCCTCGTCCTCCGCCCGTGCCTGCTTGCCTCCAAACGGAACGCCCTTGAGTTCAATGACAATGAGGGCTGCAACTCCCAGGACAAGAGCTACGTCGGCAACGTTCCCAACAAACCAGCCGTTGTAGTTGATGAAGTCAACGACGTGTCCCTGGCCGAAGGACGGGTCCCTGAAGATCCGGTCAATGAAGTTACCCATCGCGCCACCGACAATCACTCCAAGGGTGATCGCCCATGGCTTCGACTTGCATTCCTTCAACACGTACGTGATCACGGCGATGACAACGATCGAAAAGATCGTGAACAGCCACGTATTCCCGGTACCGAAAGAAAAGGCAGCGCCCGGGTTATAGACGAGCGTGAAGCTCAGGAAATCCCCAATGACTGAGATCCGCTGACCATCAGACAGAGCCTGTTCGGCCCAATACTTCGTCGCCTGGTCAACCAGAGTGATGATCAGGCCGAGGGGAAGCGCGAGTTTATACATAACAGGCCGATGGCGGCCCGTAGGCCGCCATCGAATACCAATCTCTTAAAGGTTGCCGGCGCCGGTTTGGCCCGATTCAACGTTCGAAAGGAGCGACTCGAGGTAAGACTTCATGCGCGAACGATAGTCGCGTTCGAAGTCGCGGAGCTCGGCGATCTTCCGTTCAAGAAGTCCCCTCTCCTGCTCAAGCTGCGTGAGGGTCCTGTTGTGCTGGTCCTCCGCTTCCTTGATGATGCGAGCGGACTCGGTGTTCGCCTCGGCGAGGATGCGGTCGCCCTCTTCCTTGCCTTCGTTGACGTACTTGTCATGAAGCTGCTGGGCGAGAGCAAGGACACCGGCTGCGGGGCCGGACAGGTCGCCAGTATCGGCGAATGTCTGGGCGGGGGCAGCGGCAGCGGCGGGCTGCTCAGGTGCGGCGCCAGCGCCAGCCTCGAGCTCTCCGACGCGCGCCTTGGACTGTGCCAGCTCGTCGCGGAGCTTGTCGCGCTCCTCGATCAGGTTCTTGATCGTCTCAGCCACCTCGTCGAGGAAGTCGTCGACCTCGTCCTGGTTGTAGCCAACTTCGCGTTCACGCGGGCGCGTTTCGGTGAATGTCTTGTTAACGACATCCTCTTCCGTGAGCAGCGTCATTTCTTCACCTCATGTGTTCGGTTGGGTAATACTAAACGATATTAAGACTACACCAGGTCTTTTAGGAAAACGGGTCTACAGAGCGATGAGTATTCTCTGGATGATCCACTGGGCAATCGACACTCCAAAGAAGAGGACAAGGAAGCCCATGTCGAGCGCCACGGCCCCCAGCCTCAGCGGCGGAATATACCTACCGAGGAAGCGGAGCGGTGGATCCGTCAGTCGATAGACGAGGTTCGATAGGACGAGAACGAAGCCGGTGGGGCGCCAGTCTCGCGCGAACACCGATACCAGGTCGATGACGACGCGTCCAAAGAGGACAAAGGTGTATAGCCAGAGGGCCCACCAGATAATTGTGAGGAAGAGAGCCATTAACGACCGAGTCGGTTGGTCCCGTCGGAACGGTGCTCTTCCATCCTGACCGAGTGCGGGGTCATGAGAAGCACGTCATCGGAGATCTGGTTCAGCGTTCCACCACGTCCGTAGCAAACGCCAAGGGCAAAGTCAGCGATCCGCTGGCGCGCCGAGTCATCGGCGTTCGCGAGGTTGAGGATCACGGGCAGGTCCTTACGGAACTCGTCAGCGAACGTTGCAACGTCGGCGAAGTTGGTCGGCCAGCAGGTGGCAATACGAGACACCTCTTCGGCGGGGGCCACTGCCCTGATCTTGCTCACGGGCGCTTCTTCCTCGTAGTCGTCGTACTCGTACTCCTCCGAGTCGTAGTACTCCTCTGCTTCGTCGAGCTGCGGTGCTTTCTCCATGAAGCGCTCAAACATTCCCATGACGCTCCCCCTTCCGTAATTGGCATGCCATGTTTAAGGTAAGTCAGTTAGAAATATTTCGGACGTAGGCCGCGCGGAGTGTCGCGATTATGGCAGGACCAGAACCCCCGCAAACCGGCCCGCTTGTCCCTTTTGTCTGCGATGTGAGAAGTACCTGTCATCTTCCATCGTACAAACCCGTTCGTCACGCACTTCGACCCCGTTGCTCCGCAATTGCTCGGCAAGGGCTCCCGGGATATCGATCCCGGCAGTCCCCCACCGCGTTACGCACGAGCTTCCGGGCATAACCTTCTCGGAGTCCTCCGCCATGGCTTCTCCAACCTCGTAGCACTGGCCGCAGATCGCGGGGCCGATTATCGCCTCGATTTGCTCGGCACCCTTAACCCTGAGTGCTTCGACACCGCGGACGCCGATGCCACCGAAGAGACCCGCCCTACCAACGTGCACGACGGCTCCAATAACGGGATCGTTATTGCTTCGCCCAATGAGCAGAAGGGGAACGCAGTCGGCTACCATGACGGCTGCGCCCTGACCGGGCCTCACCAGCAGGCCGTCGGCTACCTGGACATGCGGCTGAGCATCGAGAATCGTTGTGCCGTGCACCTGGCTCATCCAGGCAAGCGGTCCCGTCTGCTCCTGGAGCTCAGCCCGCCACCGGTCAACGTTCTTCGGATCGTCACCAACGTGGTAGCCGAGGTTCCCGGCATACGACTCCGGGGGCGTCCCCGGAACACGCGTGGTGAAGCCGGCGAGCGCCCCCGGGATCGAGAGGAAATCGATGATCAGTCCTCGGAGAAGAGGAAGGACGGAATATCGAGGTCGGAGCGGCCGCGTTCGGGCTGAACCGGCTCGGGACGCCGCGTGGGGGTTGTGGCCGGGGCCGCCGGGGAGACCGGGGCGGACGGCGAGACAAGGTGACCGGGCTCGGTGTCACCGTTGGCAGCGGGAGCGGACTCCGACTGTACGGGCGATTCCGGGACGGCTGCCGGCAACTGGTGACCCTGGGGCTGCGACACGGCGCCCGGGATGCGGCCCTCGAGGATGTGGTCCTCTGCCTCATCGAAGCCTGCGGCAATGACTGTCACGTTGACGACGTCGCCAAGGGAGTCCTCGATGATCTGTCCCACGATGATGTTCGCGTTCGGGTCAACCGATTCCTTGACGAGCTGCGAGGCGCTTGCCAGCTCTCGCATCGTGAAGTCGGCACCTGCCTGGAATGACAGGAGGACGCCGTGGGCACCGTCAATACGTGCTTCGAGAAGCGGGGAGGAAATAGCGTTCTCCGTTGCCCTCATGGCGCGGTCCTCACCGGAGGCGGAGCCGATGCCCATGATGGCCGTACCGGCATCCTTCATGACGGCCTTGACGTCTGCGAAGTCGAGGTTCACGAGGCCGGGGATCGTGATGAGGTCGGAAATTCCCTTGACACCCGAGCGGAGCACCTCGTCTGCCATATGGTAAGCCTCGATGATCGACGGCTCTGTTTCGGCGATCTCCAGGAGGCGATCATTCGGGATAACGATAAGGGTGTCGACAGCGGAGCGGAGCTCCTTGATACCCTCGGCTGCCTTGGAGGCGCGCTGGCGGCCCTCAAAGTCGAATGGGCGGGTTACCACGCCAACGGTCAGTGCACCGAGCTCGCGAGCTACCTTGGCGACGATCGGGGCCGCACCGGTTCCCGTGCCACCGCCCTCGCCTGCGGTGACGAACACCATGTCGGCACCTTCGAGGGCTGCACGGATGATGTCGATGTTTTCCTCGGCCGACTTGCGGCCAATCGACGGGTCGGCACCCGCACCGAGACCGTTGGAAACGGAACGACCGATGTCGAGCTTCGTCTCGGCCTCCGACTTGACGAGCGACTGGCCGTCAGTATTGACGGCAATGAACTCGACCCCGGAGACGCCGTCCTGGATCATTCGATCGACGGCGTTTACTCCTGCACCGCCAACCCCAATGACCTTGATGTTTGCTGCATTGTTGATTGTTGACATGTTTCCTCCGGGACCTCAAGTTGTGGTTGAGGTTTCTTGGCTCCAACCTCGCGCATAAGTTACGGACCTTCAGGGCCGCGATCAACTACCGACGCGCCGCGTGTCGAAACTCGTCGCAAGTCACTTTCCGGCGTGGATCATTACCGGCAGGAAAAGACCGGGGACGCCCCACGCGGATCAGTAGGTGATGGGTGCGTCCGGGCTCGTCACGTCGTAGGTTCCGGCAGATTGTTCGAGAAGAACCGCGATGATGCGAGCCTTCTTCTCGTTCTGCTCGGAAGACCCCCACTTCACGAGCCCCTCATCCAGCTGGAATTCGATGAGGCCGCTGTCGGACACCGATGCGGTCTGCACCCGTGCACGTACATCCTCGGGAAGCGTCGATACTGCGTCGATCAGTCCGGTGAGTTGCGCCTGTGCGCGATCGGAATCGACATTCATCGTGATCTTCGGCAGGCTGTCCCGCTGTTCCTGGGTTAGCGCAATCTGGGTCGCGTCGTCGGAAATGCCCACGCAACTATCGGAGGTGCCAACGCAGGCGATTGGTTCCCGAGCATCAATCGTGACAGCCATTCCATTCGGGAAGCTCGTTGTCACCGTTGCATCAAGAACCTCGGGGAGGTCCTCCAGTGCAGACTCGATCTCTCCCCCCGGCATGCGCAACACCGGCTTACCGACCGCGGTCTCCGCGATCTGCCGGACCTCCGTCTCGTCAACAATGCCAACCGGATCGTCGATCGCGACCTCGATGGACTCAGAGTCGACCGTGAACAGGGAGGAGAAGAACAGCGCCCACACCACGCCCGCGACAATGGCGATACCGGTGAGGAGCGCGAGGCTTCGCAGGAGCAGCTTCTTGCGGCGCGCCTTCCTCTTGGTCTCGATCTTCGAGCTCAACGGATACGGATCGGAAGACTTCTTCCGGTGCTCGTGCAGCGGGATCTCGGGGGCCGCCGATTCCGTCCGCTTGCGCCGCGGCCTCGTCGGAAGGCTTCGAGCCGGCGTGCCCGGATGCGTTTCGATCGGCTGATCCGCCGCTTCCGCCTCGCGGCGCGGCTTACCAGCATTGGCGGACCTCGTCGTTTTGGCTCGTGGGGTCTTTGATTTTTGGGGTGCCGGATCCTTGCGAGGTGCCTGCCGCTCCTCGCGGACGGGGCCCGGACGCTGGTGGGTAACCGGGCGGGGTTTCTTCGGGGGCCTCACAGGGCTTCCAGGATCTCCGTGGCCAGCGAGGTGACGCTGCCCGCACCCATGGTCATGATGAGGTCGCCGGGCTCGGCGAGGCGAGCGACCTCGCGGGCCGCTTCGTGCATGTCGGCCACGAACTGGCCGCGCACCATTTTGTCGGCAATAAGGTGGCCGTCAATGCCGGGAACGGGCTCTTCACGGGCACCGAACACGCCTGTGACAACCACGGCGTCTGCCAAGTCAAGCGAGCGCGCGAACGCTGCGGAGAACTCTTTGGTTCTGGAGTACAGGTGCGGCTGGAAGAGCACGACGATTCGGCCCTCGGTTTCCTCCGCCGCGGCCCTAATTGTTGCGGCAACCTCAGTCGGGTGGTGCGCGTAGTCGTCGTAAACGACAATGTCGCGAACGGTGCCACGCTTCTCGAAGCGCCGACCGGTTCCCGTGAACCTGCCGAGTGCCCGTGCCATCCGGTCCGCTTCAACACCGAGTTCAATGCCCGCAGCCCACGCGCCGGCTGCGTTCAGTAGCATGTGGTCGCCTGGAACGGCAAGGTCCAGGGTGGCACTCACGGAGGGCCCTCGAGCGGTGATGAGCGTGACCCGGCCCTGCCCGGGGCCGGTGATCTCCAGTGACACGTGGGCTTCGGTTCCCGGAACCCGAGCGCCCGTTCCGTAGGACCAGCGCCTGCCCTCGGCAGAGTGCAGAAGGCGTGCCGACCCAACATCGTCGGCACAGCCGATGAGAAGCCCGCCCTTCACACGGCACTTGGCAAACTCGACAAAGGATTCCTCGAATGCTTCGGCGCTGCCGTGGTGGTCAAGGTGATCGGGCTCAACGTTCGTGACGATTGCAATCGCCGGGGTGTAGTTCAGGAAGGACCCATCGGACTCATCGGCCTCCGCGATGAAGACTTCCCCGGCCCCCAGATATGCGCCGGAGGCGCCCCCGGGCAGGGTCGACCCGACCGCGTAGGACGGGTCCAAACCCGCCTCCCGCAGGGCAACGGCCAGCATTCCAGACGTTGTCGTCTTCCCATGCGCACCGGCAACGGCAACAAAGTCGAGCCCGGTTGCCGCCAGCGCGAGCGCCTCGGAGCGGTGAAGTATCCGCTGGCCGCGCTGACGCGCCACCGCATACTCCGGGTTGTCATCCTTAATTGCAGAGGACACGACAACGGCAGCATCGGGGTCGACGTGCTCGGCGTCGTGACCGACGTGGATCGCAATGCCGAGAGAGGCAAGCCGCCTCGTGTTGTCAGACTCGGCCCGATCGGAGCCCACAACTTCCTGACCGCGAGCAGCGAGGAGCTCCGCGACGGCCACCATGCCGGCGCCGCCAATACCGATGAGATGGAATTTCACAGGGACTCCTCAACAAGATCGGCGACGGCACTCGCCCCGTTGCCCACCCCGGACGCCAGGAGGATCTCCCTGCGCCGACGAAGTTCGGCGGTGTCGAGCAGGGGAACGATTGCGGAACGTACCGCCTCGGGACTGAACTCGTCATTGGAAATATGAGTGAAAGCGCCAGAGTCGATCGCGGACTTGGCGTTGAGGTACTGCTCCCCGTTGCCGATCGGCAAGGGGACAACGACGGCGGGAATACCGAGCGCAGCAAGCTCCGCCACCATGCCTGCACCGGCACGTGTCACCACAAGGTCCGCAATCGCGTATGCCTCTTCCATGTCCGACACATACTCGACGAGTCGGTAGCGCTCACCTTCTGTGCCATCGGCGATATCGGTGAGCTTGCCCTTGCCTGTGACGTGCAGGACCTGGGCGTGGGAGTTGATGACGTTACCGGCCTGGGAGAAGACGGTATTGATGCGCTGTGCACCGGAAGACCCACCCGTGACGAGGACAATCGACTCATCGGGGTTAAGGCCGAAGCGGGCCGCCGCGACTTCCCTGCGGAAGCGCGCCCGCTTCTCATCGCGCAGGTCATCCGCAAGCTTGCTGATCTCCGCCCGCAAGGGCAGGCCGGTCACCCGGGTCATCCCGTTCTTGGCTTTCAGGGGGGTCTGCTCAAAGGTGAGGGCCACTCCCTTCGCCCATCGGGCACCCAGCTTATTTGCGATCCCTGGCCGGGCGTTCTGTTCCTGAACGATCACGGGGACATTTTCTTGCCTCGCAGCCAGGTAGGCCGGTGCCGAAACGTAGCCACCGAACCCGAGAACAGCATCGATACTTCGGTCTCTCAGGACACCGCGAAGGTCATCGACGGCTCCCTTGAGCCGGCCCGGCAGGCGGAAAAGATCGCCAGAAGGCTTGCGCGGGAGCGGGATGCGAGCAATGGGATAGAGTTCAAGGCCCGCGGCTGGTACTAGTTCCGCTTCGAGGCCGGTCCTGGTCCCCACTGCGAGAACCTCGTGGCCCCGCCGGGCTAGCTGGTCGGCCGTGGCAAGCATGGGATTGACGTGGCCAGCGGTTCCGCCGGCGGCTGCGAGGACTTTCACGGTGTGCTCCTCAGGGACGCTGTTGACTGGAAGGTACCGCGGGGCAGGCGGAACGACTTCGCCACACCCGGCTGGCGTAGAGCCAGGGACAGGACAACGCCGATCGCCAGCAGACACGCGATCAGGGACGACCCACCCTGGGAAATAAACGGAAGTGGCACGCCGAACACCGGCAGGACTCCCGTCACGACCATCATATTGAGGATCGCCTGACCCACGAGCCAAATCGCAATCATGGCGACAAACAGGCGCACCCACATTTCCTTGTGGTAGGCGACAATCTGGACGAGGCCGTAGCCGAGAACGAGGAAGAGCAGGATCACGGCGAGGCAACCAAACAGGCCAAGTTCCTCACCGATCACCGCGAAGATGAAGTCATTGTGCGCTTCGGGAAGGTAGTTCCACTTCTCTCTGGAAGCACCGAGTCCCACTCCCCCGATGCCACCGGTTCCAAACGCCCACATCGCGTACTCCGACTGGGTCGGATCGTAAATGTCGGGAGTGATGAACAGATTCTCGAAGTAGTCGAGCACGCGATTGAGACGGGACGCCTCCACCGCGATAAGCAGTACCGCCACGATTCCCACCACGACGGCGAGAACCGCAACCCATTTGAAGGGGATCCCGGCCAGCCAGAAGCAGAGCCCAATCATGAGAACAAAGATGATGGCGGTGCCGACGTCCCTACCGGCAAGAACTCCGCCGAGTGCCGCAACGGCACCAATTCCAGCGGGAACGGCAACGAGCCGAGGGTTCTTCATTTCTTCGCGGGTTTTCCTGCCAATAATGACGGCGAGCCAGAGCGCAACCGCGAGCTTCAGGAACTCCGACGGCTGGACCGTGATACCGCCCAGGTTCACCCAGTTGCTGTTACCGCGCGACGTATGAGCAAGCGGTGTAAGCACCAGGGACTGCAGTCCGAGGGCCGCGATAAAGATTGGCCAGGCTGCCCATTTGTAAACGGACGGCGGTATTGCCGCGGCAATCGGCATGAGAACAAGACCGATGATGCCGAAGGTTAGCTGCCGGGACGCATCCGCGAAACGGGCACTCGGATTGTCGTAGACAACCGCCTGGGAGATCGACGTGACCGAGGTGGCGGAGAAGACCATGACGATGCCGAGCACGGTCAGGATCAGCGTTGCCGAAACAACGAGAACAATGGCGTGCCGGATGACGTCCCTCGCCCGCTCATCCTTCGCGGTGAGTGTGACGTTCATGGGCTACTCCAAAACTGCGCGGGCGAACTGCTGGCCCCGATCGGCATACGACGTGAACTGATCCCAGGAGGCACATGCTGGTGCAAGCATGACAACTGCCGCCTGGCCGGCATGCCGCCGTGCGGCCTCGACAGCATCCGACATGACTTTATCGGAGGAAGGCGGGATGACGGTGACGGGCACGCCCGGGGCCTGCGACTTCAGTGCCTCAACAACCGGCTGCTGGTCCGTTCCGATGACAACAGCGCCCTTCAGTTT
Source organism: Flaviflexus sp. (assembly GCF_052087705.1). NCBI lineage: Bacteria > Bacillati > Actinomycetota > Actinomycetes > Actinomycetales > Actinomycetaceae > Flaviflexus > Flaviflexus sp. Next base: position 115,131 of record NZ_JBQCYC010000004.1, read on the forward strand.
CGATGCCACGTCGGCAACAAGCGAGTCGAGCCGCGCGCCCTTCAAAACCCCACCAACAATCCACACGACAGACCGATCGGCTTGGGCCCAAATGGAGGCGCGTGCGGCGTGGGCGTTGGTCGCCTTCGAATCGTCGATCCACGTAATTCCATCATGCACGGCCACGGTCTCAATCCGGTGCCCTCCAAGACTGAACGAAACAAGCGCGCGCTGGACGGACTCGGGGGCTGCTCCGGCCGCCCGAACCAGCCCCGCCGCCATCATTGCGTCCTGGACAAGATGAACGGGGACGCCGCCGTGGGACAGGTGCTGAAGGTCGGAAACACGGAACAGCTCATTGGCGGAATGGAAACGCTCCGGGCCGAAGGCGCGCTCGGCCACGATGTCCTCGACCAAACCGATCTGACCGGGTGCGGGCACTCCCATGGTGAGCCCAATAGCTCGGGCCCCTTCGATAACGTCGGCATCTTCGACCATCGCCGACACAACCGGATCGGCGGTCGGGTACAGGCAGGCAACGCGAGTGTTTTCGTATACGCGGGCCTTGGCAGCTCGGTAAGCCTCGCGGGAGCCATGCCAGTCAAGATGATCATCGGCGATGTTCAAGCAGCCCGCGGCTAGCGGAGACATCGAATGCGTAGAGTGGAGCTGAAAAGATGACAGTTCGAGGGCGATGAGATTGGGGCCCTCCTCGTCCGTCACGGACGTGATGAGCGGATCGCCAACGTTGCCAACGGCGCGAGCATCAAAACCCGCTTCGTTCGCCATTGCCGCCGTCATCTGCACCGTCGTGGTCTTCCCGTTCGTACCGGTGATGGCCAGCCAGGGGGCGGCTTCACCGTTCTCGTCCCGGGACCGCAGATGCCAGGCCAGCTCTATTTCCGACCAGATCGGAATCTTGTAGGCCGTGAGAGCCTCGTAGATGTCACCCACGGCGGGAATCCCAGGAGAGACCACCGCAATATCCGGACGCCATTCAAGGAGCGCCTCGGGAGTGAGGAGCTTGGCCCCGGCATCATCACCCCGGCCGTCCCATTCTGAGACCTCCGCCCCCGTGTGGGCGGCCAGGGCCGCGCTGACGGCGCGGCCGGTTACCCCCATGCCGATGACGGCGATGCGGACGGAATCGAAGTCGGAGTTGCGCGGCACGTGCCTCACTGGAGCGCCAACCATTCGGTGTAGAACAGGCCGCCACCGAGGGCCGCGAGAAGGGCCGCAACGATCCAGAAGCGAATAACGATCGTAACCTCGCCCCAGCCCTTGAGCTCAAAGTGGTGGTGCAATGGCGCCATCCTAAACACGCGTTTGCCGGTGGCTTTGAAGACCCCGATTTGAATGATGTCGGAGAAGACGATGATGACGAAGAGGCCGCCGAGGAGGACCGCGAGGATCTCGGTGCGGGACAGGATCGAGACGCCTGCGAAGGCGGCGCCCAGCGCGAGGGAACCGGTGTCGCCCATGAAGATCTGGGCCGGAGATGCGTTCCACCAGAGGAAGCCAAAGCAGGCACCAACGATTGCCGCACAGATCATCGCGAGATCGCGGGGGTCCCTGACCTCGTAGCATCCCGTCGACGGGTCGAGGAGGGACAGGCAGGACTGGTTCGACTGCCAGATTGTGATAATCGTGTAGGCGCCGAAAGCAATCATGGAGGCGCCGGTTGCCAGTCCGTCGAGGCCGTCGGTCAAGTTCACTGCATTCGACCAGGCCGTGATGAGGAAGTTCGCCCAAATAACAAAGAGAACGAGGCCGATACCGGCACCGGCGAACGCCAGCGTCATGTCGGTGTCTCGAACAATTGAGATCCGCATGGAGGCGGGTGTTCGGAAATCATCATTGCGGAACTGGAGGGCGAGGACCGCGAACAGAATACCGACGAGGGCTTGGCCAATGATCTTGCCCATCGGCTTCAGGCCAAGGGATCTCTGGTTCGTGATCTTGATGTAGTCATCAAGGAAGCCGATGAATCCCATGCCGACCATGAGGAACAGGAGAAGCCAGCCGGAGGCCCCCGGCATACGACCCGCCACAATATTCGCAATGGCGTAGGCAAGCACCGCGGCAAGGATGATGACAACGCCACCCATGGTGGGCGTGCCACGCTTGGTCAGGTGGCTGGTCGGACCATCCTGGCGAATGAACTGTCCGTACTGCTTATTAACGAGGAGTTTGATAAACAGGGGGGTGCCAAACAGGGAGATAACCATCGCCACTCCCATGGCCACCATGATGCTTAGCACATCTCCTCCTTCAGCCGGTCAGCAAGCTGCCAGATCTTTGAACCGTTCGAGCCTTTCAACAGAATAGTGCCTGATTGGCCAGCCAGTGAGAGGACGACCGGCCAGGCCGATTCAATATCGGTCACGTCTACCGCGGAAACATTGGCCTGACGGGCACCTTCAGCGAGCGCAGGAGCTCCTACCGCGACAAGCGTGTCGATTCCCAGCTGACCCAGTTCAAGGCCGACGCTCGTGTGCTCAGCATCCGATTCTTCACCAAGTTCGAGCATGGCACCGAGAACGGCAACCTTCGGGCCTTTCCCAAGTTGAGAGAGGGCCCTGATTCCCGCCCTCATCGAATCCGGGTTCGCGTTGTAGGAATCGTCAATGACGGTCAGGTCCCCCGACTGCCACACGTCCATCCGGTGCGGAGATGCGGCGCCAACGCCGCCGAGACGCTCGGCGATCTCAGTTAGGTCCATGCCGCTCACAATGCCAACGGCCGCGGCCGCCAGAGCGTTCGATACGTGGTGCTCGCCCACAAGGCCAAGGGAAACCGATGCGGTGCTCCCACCGTGTCCGAGGGTGAAGGACGCCCTGCCATCGTCTCCGAGTGCGATGTCGGACGCGGTGACGTCGCCACTGCCGGTGGCGGAGAAGGTGACCACCTTATGTGCCTTGGAGGACATGGCGGCAACCCGGTGATCATCGGCGTTCAAGATCGCTACGCCCTCGGGCAGAATTCCCGAGACCAGTTCGGATTTTGCCTTTGCAACGTTCTCGATGCCACCGAATTCGCCGAGGTGGGCGCGCGCAACCGCGAGGACAACACCGATGTCGAGCGGGGCAATATCGGTCAGGTGCTCGAGGTTACCGATCTTGTCCGCTCCCATTTCCAGCACGAGGGTGGCGGTGTTCTCGTCGGCTCGGAGCACCGTCAGCGGTAGCCCGAGCTCGTTGTTGAAGGAACCGGGGGGCGCAATGATGGGTCCGCGCGGCTCCAGAAGCGTGGCAAGCAGATCCTTCGTTGTTGTTTTACCAACAGAACCGGTCACGCCGACAACGAGCGGGTTGGCAACCTCCCGGATTCGGCGCAGAGATGCCCGAGCAAGATGTCCCAACGCATCCTGAGTAGAGGGAACCGCAATGAGTCGTGCGGGGTCGGCGCCGTTTGCAACAGCCCGATCCGGGTCCTCGACGAGCACTCCAGCGGCCCCGCCGTCGAGGGCGGCCTTCGCGAAATCGTGGCCGTTGACCCGCTCTCCGGGGATCGCGACGAAGAGGGCGCCACCGGCAACCGTGCGGGAATCGATGGTGACCGATGCGGCAATAGTGTCACCGGAGCCCTCCGCGAGGAGGCGTCCCCGTGTATCCATAGCAATCTGGTTGAGCGAAACGGGGATCATTGCCCATGCCTCCTTGCGAGAGCGGCTCTCGCTTCCACGCGGTCATCGAGCTCAATCTCGACTCCGTCGACATCTTGAATCGTCTCGTGTCCGCGACCGGCGAGAAGAACGGTGTCCTCGTCCTTCGCGTCGGCGATCGCGGCGTGAATAGCCTCGGCGCGATCCCCGATCTCCACGATCTCCACGAGTCCCTCCGCGCCTGCACGTATCTCGGCTCGGATCTTCGCGGGATCCTCGCTGTGCGGATCATCGTCGGTCAGGTAGAAAACATCGGAACCTTCGGCGACAACCCTGCCCATGATGGGGCGTTTGACAGCGTCGCGGTCCCCTGCCGAACCGGTCAGGGTAATGAGGCGGCCCGCCGTATCTTCCCGCAGGGACGACATGGCCTTCTCGAGAGCATCCGCGTTGTGTGCGAAGTCGACAATCACTCGGGGGCGTTTAGCGAGCACTTCCATGCGACCCGGTATAACCGGGGTGATGTCGGCAATGGCGTCGCGGGTGCCGGGGATGTCTGCTGCGAGGACCATGGCTGCGGCGAGTGCGGCGTTCGCAACGTTGAACTCTCCCGGCAGGCCGGTTCGGCACTCGTACACGTTATCGGCTCGGTCGCCGTGGCTCACCGCGTTCCTGAGGCCAGCCCCGGCAGGGTCGTGACCGTGACCGGTCAGAGTGAAGGAAGCGTCGCCTTCCACCTGCCATCCCATGCCCGGGCGGATCGTACGACCCACCCACAGCACATCGCGGCCCTCGTCAAGAAGTCGCTCATGGAGCTTGCTGCCGTATTCGTCGTCGGTCCACAGCACGGCGGTTTGCGACTTGTCAGCGGAAAACAGCAGTGCCTTGGCTTCGAAGTATTCCTCGATGGTGTCGTGGTAATCCAGGTGGTCCTGGGTCAGGTTCGTGAATCCCGCAACCGTGTAAACGATGGGGTCGGTCCTGCGCTGAGCCAGCGCATGGGAGGAGACCTCCATGACCACATCGCTTCCACCAGCTTGGACGAGCTGGCTGAGGAAACGTTGCAGGTCGGCGGGCTGAGGGGTGGTGAGCTTAGCGGGGACCTCGCGGCCGGCGATCTGTAGGGCAATGGTGCCGATGAGGCCAACCGTTGAGCCCAGCTTGGAGAGGATGTGCTCAAGCATGTAGGCGGTTGTGGTTTTGCCGTTCGTTCCGGTCACGCCAAAGCTCCGCAAGTGCTTGGTGGGTTCCCCGTAGGCTAGGGAAGCGACGGAGCCGAGAATACCCGCCACGTCGGTGGCAATGACGACGGGGAAGCCGTCCGGCACGTGCTCCAGCCCGGCAGCGTCCGTGAGGATCGCGGCCGCACCGCGGTCGATGGCGTCCTGGGCAAAGCGGGCACCGTGAACGCGTTCGCCGGGAACACCCGCGAACAGGTCGCCGGGCTTGACATCCCGGTTATCGGAGACGACGCCGTTGATGTCGCAGTCGCCACGGACCTCGAGGCCATAGTTGGCTAGTTCGTGAAGTTTCATCGGTCCGTGTACTCCCTGTAAGTTCCGCCCTCGGTGAGGAGACCCTCGCCCTCCGCATAGTTGAGTTCCGTTTCCGTCCAGGGGTACTGGACGAGTGGTGTCGTTGAGGGCGGGATGCCGAGGTGACGGACGGCGAAAGCACCGAATTCACCAAAGACGGGTGCTGCTGTTTCGCTGCCGTAACCGGGGCCATTACCGTTATAGACAACGACGGCGATAGCGATTTGGGGGTCCTCGGCGGGGATTAATCCCGCAAACGTGCCGACGCGGTCGTTGAGTTGGCCGGTCTCGTCCGCCATCTGCGCCGTACCGGTCTTACCAGCCACGTTGTATCCGGGGATCCGAGCATAGTATCCGGTTGAGCCGGATTCGGTAACGGCCTGCATGATCTCCAGCATTTCTTCCGACGTCTCGGGGTCAAGAACCTGTACGGGGTCGTCAACAATGGTCGGCTCGACCGTGCCATCCGCGTACGTAATGGAATCAATGATGTGCAGGTCGTTGCGTACGCCGTCGTTACCGATTGTTGCCACCATCTGCCCCAGCTGGGCTGTGGTGAGTGCGTAGGCCTGGCCAAACATGGTCGTGTACCTCGTGCGGTCACCCCACGTCGTGTAGTGGGACAGGATACCGGGCGACTCGGCGGGCAGTTCGATTCCGGTGCGTTCCCCAATGCCGAAGGCCTTCATGTAGTCGTAGCGGGTCTCGTCCGAAATCGTGTCACCGATCTGGATGAGGCCGGTGTTGTACGACTTCGCGAGAATACCTGCAACTGTCATGTTCTCCGACGGGTGCGGGTCATTATCGCGAATCGTTTCGCCGTTCGGCATGGTGATCGTCGACGAGACTGGGAAGAGCGTGAGCGGGGTGACCGCGTCCTGGTCCAGTGTCATTGCGAACGTCATAAGCTTGCCGGAAGAGCCGGGCTCGACGGGCGTCTGTACGGCACGGGATCCGATCGATCCACCGGCGTCGGGATTCTCCGGATCGAAGGTATGGGTGTCGGATAGCGCGAGAACACGTCCGGTCGCCACCTCGATAGCGATCGCAGAACCCCACTCGGCGCCCTGTTCCTCAACCGAACGCTGGAGCGTCTCGTCCAGGGCATACTGCAGGTCGACATCGGACGTGAGCGTCACGGAAGCGCCGTGGGTGGCGGGTTCTTCGATGGTGCGCCCGGTGGGGATAACGGCACCGGAGCGGGAGATCTCGACGGTCAGCGACCCGTCCTCTCCGGTCAGGACGTCATCCATGGTCCGCTCAATCCCCGCCTGACCACCAATATTGCCAGCATCGTCTTCGCCGAGGAAGCCGAGGGTGGAGGCGCCCACTCGGTTGTTCGGGTATTCCCTGCGCATGAACTGCTCTGGTTCGATTCCGGGAATCCCGTAAGAGTTGATTTGGCGCCACACTTCCGGAGAGATGTCGCGGGCAATGTACCGCCATGTCGACTTCTTTTCCCCACCGTAGAGGATTCCGGCGAGCCGGGCCTCTTCAATATCGAGAATTGGGGAAAGAACGGCAGCGGCTGCGGGAGCCCCTCGGCCGATCACGTTCCCTTCCTCGTCCCTACGCACGTATTCCTCGATGAGGTTCTGGTTGACGGCAACGTTGTAACGTTCTCGCGACACGGCAAGAACGTTCCCATTGGCATCGAGGATCTGGCCACGTTCGGCAGGAAGTGTGTAGGTGCGGGAGCGGTGCTGGACGGCAGTTTCGGAAAGCGTGTCGGCCCGAACGACCTGAAGGTCGACGAGGCGAACGCTCAAGAGGATCACGCCCACGAGGAAAATACCGACGATCGGTTTCAGCCTCGAAACGAAGCTGTTCTTGACGCTGAGCCTCTCACGGAGTCGGCGAAGAGGCGAGCGCCGTTTGGGCTTGGACGTGGTACTCACGTCTGCCATTATTGCGCGTTGTCGTCGCTACCACCGGTAACGACACCTGCGCCGAGGTCAACGTGACGTATCTCTGTGGCTGGGACCAGCCCCATTTCTTCCGCACGATCCCGCAGAGCAACGGCCGTTGACGCCTCCGAAATCTCATCCTGCAGAGTGTTCCGAGTGTCAGCGAGATCATTGAGAAGAACCTGCTGTTCCTGAATGTGGTAGGCGCCTTCGACCATCGAAGTATTGAGGTAGAACACGGTGGCTAGTGCCCCGCAGAACAGGAGTATGCAGGCGATGGTGGCCGCGATAAAGCCCCGTATCGGTGCGGGGCTTGGTACTACCTGTATCGAGGGCAGTCCAGTGACGACTGGCCGGCGGGCCGGGCGAGCTGGTGCAGTTGCCGTTGCTGTTGCGCTCATGAACGTCGTCCTTCGCTGAGTTTCTCGCAGGCTCGCACGCGTACCGAGGCGGAGCGCGGGTTTGCCAGTCTTTCTTTGTCGTCTGCCTGAATGGCCTTGGGGGTAAGAAGTTTGAACGGGGGCTTGTCGATGTCAACGGGAAGGTCGAGGGGCGTACTGGAGGTCGATCCCGCCTGCATAGCCTTCTTGACGATCCGATCCTCGAGCGAGTGATAGGACTCCACAACAAGGCGGCCGCCGACTTCGAGGCAATCCATTGCCATCGGGATCGCCCGCTCCAGGATCACCATCTCGTCGTTGACCGCGATCCGCAGGGCCTGGAACGTCCTCTTTGCGGGGTTGCCTCCCGTGCGGCGGGCCGCTGCCGGGATCGCTTCCTTCACGAGATCGGCAAGCTGACTCGTCGTCAGGTTGTGCCGGTCGGGATGGTTCATGATCTTCGAGGCGATCTTGCCCGCGAAGCGTTCCTCGCCGTAGACCGAGATGATCCGAGCAAGCTCACCGTGTGAGGAGGTGGAGATCAGCTCCTGGGCAGTCTGCCCCTGGGAGGTATCCATCCTCATGTCGAGTGGCGCATCCTGCGCATAGGCGAAGCCGCGGCTCGCGTCATCGAGCTGGAGTGAGGACACTCCGAGATCCATGAGGATTCCCATCGGCTTGCCGTGCTTGGCAACGACCTCGTCCATCGAGTCATATTCAACATGCTCGGCCGTGAACCGGTCTCGAAACGGCGCGAGCCGCTCGGAGGCAAGGGCGATTGCTGCCGGGTCGCGGTCGATACCGACGGCCTGGATGTGTGGAAAGCGGGTGAGAGCAGCTTCGGTGTGGCCTCCCATGCCGAGGGTCGCATCAATGAAAAGGGATGATTCGGAAAGTGCGGGGGCGAGTAGGTCCATGCAGGTGTCCAGTAGGACGGGTACATGCAGATCCGCTGCGCTCATGACACCTCCCAGTTCTTTCTTCCCAGTTATTTCTGCTGTCTGACAGTGGTCCCTTCCCGTATCTCTGGCAGTGGGGAATGAAGCCAGAACCACGGGAAGGGGCCGCCGCCCCGGGGCTACAAGAGTCCCGGGATGATCTCGTCATCTCGGTCCGCGAACGCAGCTTCCTGCTCTTCCAGGAACGTGTTCCAGGCGGCGAGGTCCCAGATCTCAACCCGGTTGCCCGCGCCAATGACGGCGAGGTCCCGGTCAAGTCCCGCATACGCCCGCAGGTTGGCAGGGATGGAGATCCGTCCCTGCCGGTCAGGTTCCTGGTCGACAGCTCCCGAGAGGAACACGCGCAGGTAGTTGCGCGCCTCCTTGTTCGAGAGCGGTGCCTTCCGGGCCTGCTCCTGCATCTGCATGAACTCGTCGACTTCGAACACGTAGAGGCAGCGTTCTTGGCCGCGGGTGATAACCATTCCGTCCGCGAGCTGGTCGCGGTACTTGGCAGGCAGAATCAGTCGTCCCTTGTCGTCGAGCTTCGGCTCGAAGGTCCCTAGGAACATCTGACACACCTCCCCCGGCTATCACTGCGCCCCACTTTACCCCACTTTCCTCCACGCGCAACCGCGAATCACCGTTCTGACCTGGAGATTTTGGCAGTTTTTAGCCCAAAAAGGCAGTGGAGGGAAAAAGAGACTATCAGCCTATTTTCAGGCACGAAAAAACCCGGCCGAGGCCGGGCTCTTCGCGACGTGGAGGGAAGTGGAGGGCTACCTGCCGTCCTGGTCCCTGCGGCGCTCCCACATTTCTTGCTGGCGCGCCATAAAAGATTCCTTGGTGCTGGAAGCCTGTGCTCCCGCGCTGACCTTAGGTCCGGACGATACGCCGATCGGGCCGGAGAAGATGTAGAGGGCTCCACCGAGCATGACAACGAATCCAATGATTCCGACCCAGCTCATGGAGAAAGCGACCGCAGCAACGAGAATGCCGAGGCCGGCAACGACAATGAAGAGACCGAGAACGAGTCTCTTGAGGGACACCTGGCGAACAGGCTGGAATGACTCGGCAAGCTTGGGATCTTCATCCCTCAGCTGTTCTTCGAGCTGTTCGAGCATCTTCTGCTCATATTCTGACAGCGCCATGGGGGACCTCCTAGTCGTTGTATCGTCCATCATACCCGCTCATCACCCTTAGGTGATAGCAGAGTGCCGGGTCCCACTACCCCTGTGCCAAACCGCTTCCGGATAGTATCCAGGGCTCTTTCAGCTTGTTCCACTCGCCCATCGTCTTCCAGGGTCGCCTGGGAGCTCTCCCCCTCCTCAAGGTTTTCCACGCGAACACCGATGAGCCGCACCCCATCTTTGGGCATCTCCAACAGCGAAGCAGCGACTCGGTAAATCTCCGATGCGAGGTTCGTGGGGGTGGGAAGGGTGTGCGAGCGGGTGATGGTCGTAAACGAGGCATCCCGCACCTTGATGCTGACCCGCCACGCCACAAAACCCCGGTCTCGCAGCCTTCCGGCGCAGGCGTGAGACTGGTCAAGCATCCTGGCTTCAACTTCGGAACGGTCGGTTAACAGCTCAAAGTAGGTTTCTTCCTTACCGATCGATTTCTCCACCCGGGTTGTGACAACCTGCCGGGGGTCAATTCCGTTGGCAAGCTCCCAGAGCTTCACACCGGACTTACCCAGCATCCGCGAAAAGTCATCGCGGGACAGTTCCCGAACGTCGGCAACGGAGTTAATTCCCCGCTGGCGGAGCCTCGTCCGGGTCGCTTCTCCCACTCCCCATATCGCTTCCAGCGGAAGATCATCCAAGAACGCCTGCGTCTGCCCTTTCGGAACCAGCAGGAAACCATCGGGTTTCGCGTGAGCGGAAGCAATCTTCGCCACGTGCTTTGTTGCGGCGATCCCAACGGAGGCGGGCACGCCCTCCTGCTCGCGGACCCGGCGGCGAATCTCTTGCGCAATCTGAACGGGAGAGTGTTTGCGGTCCCCCGACACGTCGAGAAACGCTTCGTCGACCGAGATCTGCTCAAGGAGCGGAGTAAATTCTCCCAGGATCTCCATGACCCTGCGGGACACGGTCGAATAGATTCCGTGCCGCACGGGGATCATGATGAGGTTCGGGCACAGCCGCTTTGCCTGCCCCACGGGCATAGCCGAATTCACACCGAAGGCGCGCGCCTCGTAGGACGCGGACGTGACGACACCGCGCTCTGCACCGCCAACCGCAACGGGAAGTCCGCGCAGATGGGGCCTTTCCAGAAGTTCCACCTCGACGAAGAAAGCATCCATGTCGACGTGGAGGATCGGCGTTTGAGAGTCGTCTCCGCCTCTCATGCGGCGAGCCGCCTGGGATCTGGGAGCCCGAGACATGACACCTCCCGTAATCTAACCTCATGGAAGAAATGACATCGATGAGCGTGGCCAGCATTGGGGTCGATCCCGATCGACCCTCTCTGTTAACACTCTATCTGGATGGTCTGCCTTCGTCAGCGCTGGATCTGACCGATCGCGAGCATCTCGAGTTCGAGTACATGCAGCACATGAGGATCATGGTGGAAGCAAAGCGGCCTCGAGGTACGCGAATAAAGGCTCTCCACATCGGCGGCGCGGGGTGCGCACTGCCGCGAGCTCTCGATTCTTCCCACCCGAACTCCCGACAGCTCGCCATCGAGGTCGACGAAATTCTTGCCACAAAGGTCCGCGAATGGTTCCCGCTCCCCCGCTCACCGCTCCTGAGAATTCGGGCCGCCGAGGGACGACAGACCCTGCAGCAGCAGGCCGGACGCAACTGGGACATCATCGTGCGTGACGCCTTCGCGGGAGGCACCGTCCCCTACCAGCTCATGACCTACGAGGCCGCGGTCGACGCGCGAAATGCTCTTGCTCCCGACGGCGCTTACCTGCTTAACCTGTCCCGGCACGACAAGCCGGAGATCGCAACAATTCTTGCGGTCTTCCCGCACGTCGTTGCTATCACCGACCCGGCCATCTGGGCCGGACGCCGCTACGGAAACATCACGCTTGGCGCATCCATGACGCCATGGCGGGACATGCACAGGGAAGTTTTCCGACTACCGCTCCCGGCCCGGATCTACTCCGATCTCACGCCCTCAGCCGCTCCGTTCCATGACCTACCGGAAGACTTCACCCCGACGCACTGATCGATAGTAGCTGGGCCGGAGTAGCTCACCTGTCCGCCGGTCGATGCGATCAGGATTTTCCCTAGACGGTCAGGGCTTTTCCGGTGAATCGCCCTCGGGTGAGGAATCAGTCGCCCGATCGCCAGGGCCTTCCTCCGGCATGGGTGAGGAACGCTCCGCTCGCTCAGCGGGGAAACCATCTACTTACTCGGAAGACGATTGCCCGCCCGCCGCCGGTAACGAATTTCGTTCCGGATCCGTCGCAGGGTCTTCAACCGAACCATTGGCAGGATCTTCGCGCTGGTCCGTGGTCGCGGCTCGATACGACGTACTCGCGCCGTCACGAGCCGGTTTTCCGTCACTATCGGTGGGACGCGTGGGAGGTACGGTACTTGACGGGCCCGCCACGCCCTTTTCCAGGCGCAGTAGCTCATTGAAGCGCGGGAAGTCGGCTCGTCGTTCTCTGACGATGCGTTCGATGGCAACCCGTGCCGGTTCGATTGTCATGCCCAGGTGCTGTTCGTATCGCCTGTTTGACGCTGGTCCGAGAGCGAGGAAGCCGATAAGCCCGATAAGGATAATGACGAACTGGGCGGACAGGGCAACACGGAAGTCCATGGCCGTGTAGTCGCCGTCCGGGGAGCGAGCGTCAAGGATGACGCCGATGACGTAGGAGACGAGGAGAGCTCCCGTAAAGGCACCCTGGTTGACGAGACCATTTGCGGAGCCCAGCTTGCTGAGTGGGACGGACGTTCGAGCATAGTCGAAGCCCATGGTGGAGCCGGATCCTGCGAGTGCAATGACGAACAGGAGGACGGAGAACTCCCAGATCTCGACGGGTCGGTCGCGAGTCAGGAGGTAGGCCCAGGATCCCGCGAGCACAAGCATGATGCCGACAACCGACCATTCCCGACGCAGCGGATGCCTGGATGTCAGTCTCGCCACGAGAGGTCCGGCAATAATGCCGGAGATTGAGAAGACGATGAGGACGGCGGAGGCGACGGCCTGGTCGATTCCGGTGACCGTCATAAACGGCACGCCCCACAGGAGCAGGAAAACGTGTGAGGAGAATCCGAGTGCGAAGTGAGCCCAAAAGCCCTGCCAGACACCGGGATGGGTGAATGCACTCGCGCCGCCCTTCTCGGCGTTACGGACGAACGCTTCCTTTTCCCGAATGAAGACCGCGGCAGTGAGCCCGACGATGCCGCCGGCAACACCGAGACCCACAAATGCTGATTCCCAGCCAAAGTGTGCGAGTGCCATGGCAAACGGCAGGGAGGAGACAACCTGCCCGAGTTGGCCAAGAATCGACGTGAGCTGCGTATAGAGGGGGACCTTCTGGGCGGGGAACCATTGCGGGATGAGTCGGATCACGGAGGTGTAGGCGGTGGCATCGCCGAGTCCAATCAGAACGCGGGCAACGAGTGCCGATCCGTAGGTTCCGGCGAAGGCAAGCCAACCCTGGCCGAGCGCCAGAATGATAGCTCCACCAACGATGATGGGGCGGGACCCGAAGCGGTCCAGGAGCACCCCGAGCGGGATCTGACAACCCGCGTAAACTCCCAGCTGGATAACTGTGAAGAGGGACAGCTCGGTGGCCGAGATGTCGAATCGAGATAGCGCGTCAAGAGAGGCGACTCCGAAGCTGGTGCGGGCCGCGACCGCCATGATGTAGACGGCGAGCCCCGCCAGCCAGATACGCTTGCTCATTCGTCGTCGCGCTTGGCGTGCCTTCCTCGCTTGCGCTTGGGACGAGTGCTGCGGCGAGCAAGGAACTGCTCCGCCGCCTCTCCCAGTTCGTCAGCGGTCGGAATTTCTGTCGTGCCGTCGGAAGGAATAATGAACCCGGTGTTGGGTCCTTCGGTGTCGTACTCCTGCTCGAGGGACGTCACGAGGTTGTGGAAGTCTTCCTGTTCTCCGTAGGCGGCCTCGATCTGGTCGGACTCGGTTTGGGCGACGCGCTCAAGGTCACCGACCGGCAGGGCAAGCCCCGAGTCGTCGGCCACGTACGTGGCAACCGCTCCGGCTGCCGCCGCGTAGACGGAGTTCACGAGGTAGAACGGAACGCGGGCCAGAACCGAGGACGTGTCGATGCCGGCGGCACCGAGGGTGTAGACGAGGAACTCGGAGAAGTTCACGGACTGAATGTAGGAGGATTCCTGGTCGGGCTGGGACTTGCGGTAGCCGCGGATCAGGAGGTCGACGGGGCGCGTGTGCGGGATCCCGGACGGTAGTCCGCCAAGGGCGTAGAACTTTTCCACACCGAACTGGGTGGCAAGCTGAAGAACGCCTTCGGCCAGGGAGTGCCAGCGCAGGTCCGGCTCGTTGCCGCGCAGCAGAAGCAGCTTCTCCCCTTCGATGTCCTCGACGATGTGCACGTCGAGCCGCGGGTCCGTCATCCTCGTCATCGCACCGTTTTCAAAGGTGATAAGCGGGCGTTCGGAACGGAAGTCGAAGATCAGATCGGGGTCGAAAGAAGCAATGAGCTCCCCTTCCCCGATGCTCTGTCCAATGGCACCGGAGATCCCTCCTGCGTCGAAGGGTCCACCGCCCACCGCGCAGATCAATGTCGTGATCTGCTGTGGAGTTTCGTCAGGATCTGATGTGAATTCCAGCAGGTCCGTCATGGTCCACCTCCGCTCGATGATGACAAGACGCCTGTCCGTCTTGGATAATTGTATGTCTCATCAGCGAGGGAGGAACAATGGACGCATTATCTGAGGAGCAGGGGTACGTCGATCAGGCGTATGCACGTCTCGACTCCCTAGCGGCAGGATACTCCCGCAAACTCACCGAAATACGGGCCCAGGGTGGGCGTGGAAACCCCGAGGAACTGTTCCAGAGGGACTCGTTCGCGGCCGACTACGAGGACCATTTGGCCCGCCTTTCGCACGTCGAACACCAGCTCGTTCTCGGCCGACTCGACGCCGAAACCGGTGACGTGGAGCATATTGGGCGCATCGGACTGCGTGATGAGAATCGCAATGTGATTCTTCTCGACTGGAGGGCTCCGCAGGCGGAGCCCTTCTATCAGGCAACCGCACTCAACCCTCAGGGCATGGTGCGCAGGCGCCACATTCAGTCCCGGCTCCGCAAAGTTGTTTCCGTTGAAGATGAGCTCCTGACCTCCGACGCCGAGGCGACGGAAAACCTGAACCTCACGGGCGAGGGCGCCCTCATGGCCTCTCTCGGCTCTGCCCGTCAGGGCCACATGAGCGACATCGTTGCCACGATCCAGGTCGAACAGGACAGGATCATTCGCGCTGACTCCACCGGTGTCCTCGTCGTCCAGGGCGGTCCCGGCACCGGCAAGACAGCCGTGGCCCTGCACCGCGCCGCCTACCTCCTGTATGCACACCGCAAGCGGCTCTCCCGTTCCGGTGTTCTTATTCTGGGCCCCAGCACGGGCTTCCTCTCCTACATTTCCCGCGTCCTCCCGTCGCTCGGCGAGTCCGACGTCGTCTCGTCAACGGTCTCCGATCTCCTTCCTGGAATTACCCCAACCCGCGAAGACACCCCCGCAGCCGCCGACGTCAAGGGCAGAACGGTGTGGGCCGCGATCGCCAAGCGAGCAGTCAACTACCTGCGCAGGCCGCTCAAGAAACCGGTCACGATCAGGGTCAACTCCCACAACATCCGGCTCACCCCGGACATGGTGGCCGCGGGGCAGGCTCGGGCGCGCCGCCACGGCGGACCACACAACGCCGCCCGCGAAGCGTATGCTCGCACGGTCGTTGAAGAACTCGTCCAGGAATACCTCACGGTCACCGACACCGAGAACCAGGACTGGCTGCTCGCCGACATTGCTTCAAACGAAAAGGTGCGCCGCGAAGTCAACCTCCGGTGGCTGCCCGCCTCTCCCACGTGGCTTCTCGAGCACCTCTACGCACACCCCAACCTTCTAGCCGAACTTGCGCCGGAACTCTCGGGCAGCGAGCGTGCACTCCTCGCTCGTCCGCGCGGCGAAGGCTTCACCTCGGCGGACATCCCGATCCTCGACGAACTTGCCGAACTACTCGGCGATGCACCCATCCAAGAGCAGATCGAGGACACGCTCGAGGCATACACGCAGGCAACCCTGTCCGGCATGGATCTAGGCGGCGGTATCGTCACCGCGAAAATGCTTGCCGACAGGCAGCGCCAGGCAACCGCATCGCACCTACCCCTGGCGGAACGTGCCGCGGCGGACCGCACGTGGGCCTACGGCCACGTCGTGGTCGACGAAGCGCAGGAACTGTCTCCGCTCGCATGGCGCATGGTGGCACGGAGGGTGCCCTCACGTTCACTCACGATCGTCGGCGACCTCGACCAGCGTTCCCAGGGCGCCCCGGAAGGTGGCTGGCGCGAGCTTCTCGGCCCATTAGCATCGCACCTGACCGAGGAGGTCCTGACGATCTCCTACCGCACGCCCGCCACCGTTCTCGACGAGGCCGAAGCTGCAATGAACCGGCGCGACATCAAGCTCCACCACCCCGTGAATGCCGTGCGAGAGGTCGAGAATTCACTGCGCACCGCACCGCTGGAGACCGCAATCGAGGAGGAACTCGAGTTCCTCAACAGCGAGTTTGGGCCGGGCCAGGGACTCATTGCCGTGATCTCGAACGCCCCTCCCCACATCGACCACCCGCAGGTGCACACCATGACGCCACGCGAGTCGAAGGGCCTGGAGTTCGATTCCGTCATCATCCATGGGACGATCGAGGAGCCGGGCGATCTCTACGTCGCCATGACCAGACCAACCCAGCACCTCATCCTTACCCCAGGAACGGAAATCTGATGCATATCTCTATCGGCCCAGAATCGACCTACCTTCCCGAAGACCCCGAGGTCGACTCCCTGATCGCCTCCCAGGATCCGGAGACCGTAGCCCGCGTCCGTCCCGACTCCCCGCTTGCGTGGGCAGTATTGGCGCAGGACGCCTGGGACCACGGAGACGAACTCGAGTCGTATGCCTTCGCCCGCGTCGGCTACCACCGCGGCCTCGACCTGCTCCGTCGCAATGGCTGGAAAGGCAAGGGCCCCGTCCCCTACTCCCACGAGCCCAACCGCGGTTTCCTCCAGGCCCTCCATTGCCTGGGCCGCGCCGCCGAGGCCATTGGAGAAACCGACGAGGTTACGAGGATCTCCGAGTTCCTCGACGATTGCGATCCTTCCGCCCGCGCCCAGCTCGAGAAGTAGCAGCACCGTCTTCCGCGGTTGCCGGACTTGGCTGGCCCGCGCTTACGGAAACCGACCGTGCAACCCGGTGGTGCCCGGTGGGAGGCATCACCGCACGGGCCAACGCATTCTGGCACGGTCCACCAATCCCGGCTCTGCAGCCTCAGGACCACGTCAATGGGCCGGCACATCTTGAGGATTACTTCTCATCTTTCGGCACACGTTTGCCCAATGGGTGGACAGGCGACGAAGATGGTCCCATGACTCGTGCCCTGCTTCTTGAGAATCCGCACTCGAACGCTGACGCCGCCTTTGCTCGCGCCGGCATCGAGGTCATCCGCCACCGCGGCGCCCTCGACGAAGACGATCTCATTTCGGCCCTCGACGGTGTCGACATCCTCGGTATCCGATCTAAGACGGAGGTCACCCGGAAAGTCATCGAGGCCCGCCCCGACCTCCTGGCCATCGGCACGTTCTCGATCGGCACCAACCAGATTGACCTGGAAGCCGCCACGAACAAGGGCGTGGCCGTATTCAACGCCCCGTACTCCAACACCCGCTCCGTCGTGGAACTCGCCATTGGCGAGATCATCTCACTGTCGCGACGTCTGCCGGTGCAGAACGACGCGCTCCACAAGGGCATTTGGGAGAAGTCGGCGGCCGGCTCCCACGAGGTCCGCGGCCGCACCCTCGGCATCATCGGATTCGGCAACATCGGCATGCAGCTATCGGTTGTTGCCGAAGCACTGGGCATGAGGGTCGTGTTCTACGACACGGCCGAGAAACTCGTGATCGGTAACGCCCGCCGCATGAACTCCCTCGAGGAGCTCCTCGAGGTCGCGGACGTCGTCACCATCCACGTCGATGGTCGCGCCTCCAACAAAAACTTCTTTGGCGAGGAGCAGTTTAAGTTGATGAAGCCCGGCGCTATCTTCCTCAACCTGTCCCGCGGCTTCCTTGTCGACATTGATGCACTCGCTGCTCGCGTGAAGGACGGTTCGATTGCCGGAGCCGGAGTCGACGTCTTCCCGACCGAACCCCGCGGGAACGGCGACCCGTTCGATTCGGTCCTCACGGGCCTCGACAATGTTATCCTTACGCCCCATGTCGGTGGCTCCACCGAAGAAGCCCAGCGGGCCATCGGCCTGTTCGTGTCGGAGAAGCTCGTGAGCTACTTCCGCAAGGGCGCCACCGACATGTCGATCAACATGCCCCAAATCGTCGATTCGCCTGCGCTGTCATCCCGCTACCGGATAGCCTGGGTGCACTCGAATATGCCGGGCGCCCTCGCCAAGGTCAACCAGGTATTCGCAGAGTCCGGTGCCAACATCGACGCCCAGCAGCTCGCCACCCAGGGCCAGATTGGTTACATGGTGACCGACATCGCATCCAATATTCCCGAAGATGCGGTCGCTGCTCTGGCGAAATCCCCCGAAACAATCCGGCTTCGAGTTCTGTCACGAGATTAATTTTCGGGACTACAGCGATCCAACATGACAAGCTGGACCGTAGTCCACTTTTGCATGTGAGGAGAACACTATGGCGCGTGCCCACTATCCTGCCGGAGTACCCGACGAGATCGAGCTTCCGACAGTTCCATTGACCGACTTGCTTGATCGCGCGGTCGCCGATTTACCAAAGAGGCACGCGATCGACTTCATCGGACAGAAGACCAGCTACGAAGAGCTGGGCGAACTCGTCAAGAAGACCGCCTCCATGCTGTCGCTGGCCGGCGTGAAGAAGGGCGATGTTGTCGCCGCGATCCTTCCCAACTGCCCCCAGCACGTGGCACTCGCCTACGCTACCTGGTCGCTCGGCGCGACCCTGGCCGAACACAATCCGCTCGCTAAGACGAGCGAGCTCATCGCCCAGCTCGACAATCACGGCGGCAAGATTGTCGTTGGCTGGGAAAAGACCCTAACGGATCTCGCCGACCACCTGCCCGGCAGGACAATCTTTGCGGTCAACCTGACGGCCGCCCTCCCCAAGCGTTCCCAGATGCTCCTGAAGCTTCCAATCAAGGCCGCAAAGGCGCAGAAGAAGAAGATGAGGGGCCGCGTGCCCGATCACGTCTACTCCTTCGAGAAGATGGTGGCCTCGGCACCGGCTTCGTTTGTCGGCGAGACGCCGGGCATGGACGACGTGGCCGTCTACCTCCACACGGGTGGCACAACAGGTGTGCCGAAGGCCGTGTGCCTCACCCACATGAACCTGATGTCGAACTACACGCAGGTCATTGCCTGGCTCCACGAGTTCAAACGTGGCGAGGAGACCATTGCGTCGATCCTGCCGTTCTTCCACGCCTTCGGCATGATGCTGTCCCTTGTCCTCTCGATCGGCCTCGGTGCTACGCAGGACATCCTTCCCAGCTTCGACCCGAAGATGCTGATCGCCGCAAACAAGCGTCACCCCATCACATTCTTCGCGGGTGTTCCCCCGATGTACGAGAAGATCCTCGCCGAGATTGGCGACGACCCGAACCCGTTCACGAAGCTCCGCTATTCGGTATCCGGCGCCATGGCGCTCCTTCCCGAGCTCGCAGCTCAGTGGGAAGAGAAGACCGACTCCCTCGTCATCGAGGGCTACGGCATGACCGAGTCCTCCCCCGTGCTCTCCGGTTCTCCCGTTTCCGCTGCACGCAGGCCCTCCACCCTCGGGCTTCCCTTCCCGTCTGTCGACGCAAAGGTCGCGAACCCCGACAACATTGAAGAGGAGATGCCGTTGGGAGAGGTTGGCGAGCTGCTCGTTCGCGGACCGAATGTCTTTGTCGACTACCTCAACCAGCCCGAGGAAACTGCTGCCACCCTGATCGACGGCGAATGGCTCCGCACGGGCGACCTCGTCCGCTGGGACGATGGCTTCCTGGTCATGGCCGACCGCCGCAAAGAAATGATCATCCGTTCCGGCTTCAACGTCTACCCCTCGCAGGTTGAGGAAGCTGTCCGCTCCATGCCCGGCATCCACGACGTCGCCGTTGTCGGAATGCCCGACGGATCCGCAGGCGAAGCCGTCGTTGCTGCGCTCGTTCTTGAGCCCGGCGCTTCAATTGATCTGGAGAATGTGCGCAAGTGGACCCAGGACAAGCTCTCCAACTACTCGATGCCCAAGTCCATCGCCGTCTTCGACGAGCTCCCCCGCTCCCAGCTCGGCAAGGTCATGAGGCGCTCCGTCCGCGAGCAACTCGACGATCTTGAGCTTCAGGCCGGCCAGTGGCGGAAGAAGCTTTCCGAAACCGGCGATGAACTACGCGAACGCGCCAGCGAATTCCGCCACCGCATGGATAGCTCACGGGAAAAGCCTGCGGGCAATGCAAATGCACCCCAGTCCGACCAATCAGCACGTGATCAGTCCGCGAGTAGCGACGACACTTCCGACAAGTAGTCGGATACGCGCAGGAACGTAACTGTCGTTCTCATAGTTGTGCTCCCCACCAAAACGGTCGGGAGCACAACTATGTTAAGTATTCCTACTGCTCACTATCGCCAGCCGGAGCCAGTTCGCCACCCGATTCCTTGAGTTCCTCGATGGCCGCCTGGAAGTCATCGAGATCTTCGAAGTTGAGGTAGACGGAAGCGAAGCGCAGGTAGGCGATCTGATCGAGCTCACGAAGCGGACCAAGGATTGCGCGACCGATGTCGTCGGAATTGATGTGGGCGGCACCGGTGGCGCGCACATTCTCTTCTACCTGGCTTGCAAGGACCGCCAGGTCGTCTCGGGTGACGGGCCTGTTCTGGCATGCCTTCAAGACACCGTCAATGATCTTCTCTCGTGAGAAAGGTTCGGTGACACCCGAACGCTTGACGACGACGAGGGATGCCGTCTCGGTTGTCGTGAATCTCCGCTTGCACACGGGGCACTCGCGACGACGTCGAATGGCCTGACCCTCATCGAGCGAACGGGAGTCAATGACGCGGGAATCTGTGTTGTGGCAGAACGGGCAATGCATTCTGCCATTTTACACAGGGCGTCTTACATGGAGAGCCAGAGCTGTAGCCCAAAAGCAAGGGCAACGCTGGCAGCGACAAGGGCGCTGGCCTTGAGGACGCCGACGAGGCGCTGGAGGCCGGGGTAGACAACGGCGTCGGGAGCGATCTCATGCTGCTCCGCCACGACGCTCAGTCGAGCCTTGCGAGCTGGAGCTTCCGGTGCCGCCATCTGCGGAACGTCGATCGGGGTCCGGTTGGAGACGGGGCGCAGACGGGGCAGATCAATGGGACGCAACCCTGTTGTCTCAGGCTTGGTTACGAGAAGAGCACTCATGGCGTATCTCCTTCTTTTCTCGAACGTTTGTTCTCGAACATCTGTTTGCATTCTATACACGACATGCCGATTAGAACAAGTGTTTGATTGTTCGTCTCGTGGTGCATATCCTGGATCCAACTTACGAAGCGACTCGGACAGAAAAAGTCGCAACCCGATAGCGAGGGCAGCATGGCCGACAAGATCAGTACGAGACAGCTCGAGATTCTTGCGTTCCTACGCGATTCCATTAGCGAAAACGGATACGCCCCAACGGTTCGCGAGACCTGCACCGGCATCGGCCTGTCCAGCCCCTCGTCGGTCAAGTACCACTTTGATGCACTCGAGTCGCACGGCCTGATCGATCGCGATCCCCAGCGTCCTCGCACGCTCACTCTGACGCCTGCCGGCCGAGCACTGCTCCCTGAGGAAGAAGCTCCGAAACCGGTCGCAAGTATTGACGAGCTTCGGGCTGACTCTGTTGATGTTCCCCTCGTCGGACGCATTGCCGCTGGCTCCCCGATCCTCGCCGATCAAATGGTTGAGGAAGTCTTCTCCATTCCGCGCCAGATGACCGGCAACGGCGAGATGTTCATGCTCGAGGTATCCGGTGATTCGATGGTCGACGCAGGCATCTTCGACGGTGACTGGGTGGTTGTCCGCAGGCAGCAGGACGCACGTAATGGCGATATTGTTGCCGCTCTTATCGACGACGAAGCCACCGTGAAGACCTTCGACCGGAGGGACGGGCACGTGTGGCTTCTCCCCCATAACGACGCCTACGCACCAATTCCGGGAGACATGTCCACCATTCTTGGGCGCGTCGTCACCGTTATTCGCGCCTTATAGTCGAGAATTTAAGTACTCAAGCACTGTCACTCATCGGTCACTCGTGGAGCGGCAGTGCTTGTTTTTGCCCTAGATTAGGCCCCGGATTCTCACGAGGTCCCCGCAGCTACTCATGTCGGCGAGGCCCTATTGACACTTAGCCCCCTATTGACCGCGTGCAAGACGCTCAAGGGACTTCTTCGTGAGTTCAAGATCCTTTGTTGGCCACATGTCCGGCATACCGGAGCGAAGGTAGCCTCCGTATGCCTTGGAGACGAGGCGGGAGTCAAAGATTGCGACAACTCCCCTGTCGGTGGTCGAACGCAGGAGCCTGCCAGCCCCCTGGGCCATGAGAACCGCCGCATGGGTTGCTGACACCTGCATGAAGCCATTCCCGCCGCGCTTACCCACCTGCTCGGTCCGAGCTTGCGAAACGGGATCGTCCGGCCTGGGGAACGGAATCCTGTCAATGAGAACGAGCCGACATGCTCTCCCCGGAATATCGATTCCCTGCCACAGTGAAAGAGTGCCAACGAGGCAGGCGCGGTCGTCTTCCTTGAAGTCACTGACCAGGGTAGAAAGCTGATCCTCTCCCTGGCAGAAGATGGGCAGATCGGTGTGCTTGCGGAAGTATTCCGCGGCCACCTCAGCTCCCCTTCGCGAGGAGAACAGCCCGAGCGCACCACCATCGGATGCTCTCAGGAGCTCGGCCATACGGGCGAGCGCCTCGTCGCCCTGTCCGTCCCGACCGGGGGCCGGCAGGTCAGCGGCCACGTACATGATTCCCTGCTTGGGGTACTCAAAGGGAGAGCCAACATCCAGTCCCTCCCACGGACCCTGGTCGGGGAAGGCTAAGCCAACCTGGTATGCCATGGGGTCAAAGGAACCACCAATTTCGAGGGTGGCCGACGTCAGAACTGCGGCCCGTTCAGAGAAGACGTTGTTCGCGATCGGGCCTGCCACGTCAAGAGGAGCACCATACAGGGCGTCCTCGTTTGCCCACACAACGTACTTGCCATCCTCGGAGAGAAGATCGTCGATGTCCTTCATGAAGGCTTTCGCCCACTGTTCTGACTCGCAGGAATCCTTGAGAGCTCGCGCCATGGCGCCGAGCGGTTCCCGGATCGTGTCTGGCACGATCCGTATTCGCCCTTCAGCTTCCTTGAGTGCGTCAAGCAGGGAGTCGCCGTGACGAGAGAATTCGGTGTCGAGTTTTCCGGCTGATCGCATCATGCGGGAGATTCGGCCGATATCTGCGGCACCGACCCTGATTGTCAGCTGGCTGGTCACCCTACCGACAAGATCGTGGGCCTCGTCGATGATAACGGCACCGGCCTCGGGAAGCACTTCAATTCCTGAGGACTGCACGCCCAACATCGCATGGTTGGTGATAACAATGTCGGCTTCCATGGCTTCCTCACGGGCCTTCTCGGGGAAGCATTCGTTAAACAGGGGGCAGTCCTTGCCATCGCATTCTTGCTTCGACACGGAAATCTGCCGCCACGCCAAATCCGGCACACCGGGAACCAGGGAGTCCCTGTCACCGTTCTCGGATTCCAGCGCCCATTCCCGAGCCCGCAAAACGTGCTTACCCATATCGGTAGCCTGCTCTTCACCGAAGAGTGCTTCACCAAAGAGAGATTCTTGTCCTGCGGTCTGGTTCACGCGCTTCAGGCAGGCATAGTTTTGCCAGCCTTTGAGGAGGGCGGTCTTCACGCGCACACCCGTGTCTGCCGCAACCGCGTCTATGACCCTGGGAGCGTCCTCCTGGGTGATTTGCCGTTGCAGGGCAAGCGTCGCGGTCGAGACGATAGCTCTTCCACCGGTCTTTGCCACCCATTGAACGGCAGGGACAAGATAGCCCATGGACTTACCGGTGCCGGTGCCTGCTTGGACGAGCAGGTGACCCCCATCAGTTAGTGCATCGTAGACGGCTTCCGCCATCTCAACCTGGCCCTCGCGCCGACTGCCCCCGATCTCGGAAACAACGGCGTCGAGAACCTCAACGACCGACACTGAGGAGCTCGGCGGCAAGATCCTCGTCAACGAGAGCCTCAAGGACCGTTCCGTCCTTCGAGTACTCCTCCCTGAGGATCTCCCCATCCGTGTGGACACGAGAAATAAGGTCACCGCGATCAAACGGGATCGTGACGGACACGGCAACACTCGGGCGCGGCAATCCGTCCGCAATCCGGTCACGAAGCTCCTCGATGCCTTCACCGGTCTTCGACGAGACCACCACGGCGCCCGGGTAGCGGGAACGCAACGCAGCGAGGTCAATCGGGTCCGCCAGGTCAGCCTTCGACAGGACGATCATCTCCGAGACGTCCTCGGCACCGTCAACTTCCCGCAGGACATCGTGCACGGCGTTAACCTGACCAACCGGGTCCGGATGGGCCGCGTCGACCACGTGAAGCATGAGATGCCCTTCGGCAACCTCCTCCAGCGTCGAACGGAACGCCTCCACGAGCTGGGTCGGCAAGGATCTCACGAAACCAACAGTGTCGGAAATTGTGTAGGCGCGACCGTCTTCGGTCTCGCTTCTGCGGACCGTGGGATCGAGCGTGGCAAACAGTGCGTTCTCAACGAGAACATCCGCATTGGTCAGGCGGTTCATGAGCGACGACTTACCGGCGTTCGTATATCCAACAACGACGACGGAGGGAAGTCCGTGGCGCCTGCGGTTGGAGCGCTGGGTTCGGCGTGCCGGTTCCATGTTGGCGATGTCGCGCTTGAGCTTCGCCATACGCTGGCGAATACGCCGACGATCAAGCTCAATCTGGGTCTCACCGGGGCCACGGGAGCCGATACCGTCACCGGCGCCGACGCGTCCGCCCGCCTGACGGGACATCGATTCACCCCAGCCGCGCAGTCGCGGAAGCAAGTATTCGAGCTGGGCGAGTTCCACCTGGGCCTTACCCTCTCGGGACTTGGCGTGCTGGGCAAAAATATCGAGGATAAGCGTCGTGCGGTCAATGACCTTGACCTTCGTAACATCCTCAAGGTTCCTTCGCTGGTTCGGCGAAAGCTCGGAGTCCACAATGATGGTGTCAGCGCCGGTGCTTGCAACAAGATCAGCAACTTCACGGGCCTTGCCCGAACCCAGGTACGTGGCATTATCCGGCTTATCTCGGCGCTGTAAAACACCCGCCAGGACAACGGATCCAGCGGTCTCGGCAAGGGCAGCAAGTTCGCGTAGAGAGACTTCCGCATCTTCGGCGGTGCCGGATGTCCAGATACCGACGAGGACAACGTTTTCAAGCCGGAGCTTTCGGTATTCGACCTCGGTGATGTCCTGGAGTTCGGTCGACAGGTTCGGAACCCTCTTGAGCGAGGATCTCTGTTCTCTGTCAAGCTCGTCTCCGGCATACTCCTGCTGGTAGTCAGCGTCTGCTTGCAGGGCCGTGCCCTTGCGGGATGAAATATCGCGATCGGTAATGTGTCTCTCCTTTTCGTTGCACCATTGTCTCACGCAGCCGTGTCCTGCGGTAGTTTAGATCTGTGTCAGACCATTATTTCTCCTCACAGCCAACCGGCCCCGAAAAGCGCCGCGACTACAGCTTTACGGTCCGCGGCGACCGCTTCGACGTTGTGTCGGATAGCGGGGTGTTCTCGCACGACAGACTCGACAAGGGCACGCAAATTCTTCTCAAGTACGTGGTCGACCCGCCCCAGGAGGGCCTGCTCGTAGACGTGGGGTGCGGGTGGGGGCCGATCGCTCTAGCCCTTGCCACGGCGGCACCGAACGCCACCGTACTTGCCGTTGATGTGAACGAGAGGGCTCGCACCCTCACGGAGGAGAACGCCAAGCGTGCAGGCCTAACCAATATCATTGTGGCAACCCCCGACGAGGGGCTTGCCTTGGCAGCAGAGCGCGGGATCGACGCTATCTGGTCAAATCCCCCGGTACGCATCGGCAAGCAGGAGCTCCACCAGTTGCTTCTCTCGTGGTTCGAGCACCTGGACGGCTACGCTGACCTTGTCATCGGAAAGAACCTTGGAGCGGATTCGCTTCACGCGTGGCTTGAGAACCAATCCTACGAAGTTGAGCGGATTGGGTCTTCGGGAAGCTTCCGGGTGCTCGAGATTATCGACCGTCGCCGGCAATCCCGGTCAGGCTAAACTCGGCGACAATCTCGGCCGGCCCGGTCATCTCGATCTCTCCCCGGGCAAATCGGATTTCCAGCCCGGTTCCCGCGACGTCAGCCCGGTAGATCCCGGTAGCAGTCTCCCCCGCCCACGCGTGGAGAGCCACCGCAGCGTCCCGGGCACCCTGCTCGACTGCCGGTCCCTCACCAAACACGCGTGCGGCAAACGCACTGAAGGGCCTCTCCACGCCGTCAAAGTCCGTGAACATGGCATCGCCCTGCGGGACAACCACCGTGAGGCGGGCTCCGGGGACGTTCGGATCGTACTGGGCCTGACCGGTCACAGCCGACATTTCCTCGTCCTTCTCGAGGGCGACGACCACACCGAAGTCCGAGGAACGGACCACGAGGCCGCCGCGCACCCCCTTCACTCCATCGAGCGAAACAGCAACGTCGTATCCCCGGCTGACCGACTCCTCGCTCACCGGCAACGCCAGTTCGTATCCGGTCGAATAGTGCAGCCCGGTGCGCGTCACGTAGAGCGGGTCCTCCGGACCATCAAACGCCACCGATTCCCCGTCGAACAGATCGATGAGCCCCGAGACACGAAGGTAGTGGGCCGCGAGCCGAGCGAACGGCCCAGCATGTACGAGAGGCCTGCCCGCGCTGTTCCAAGCATCGATCCTCCATCCAGCTTCCGTCTCGGTCCGCACGACACGTATGAGGCAGTCGGCGCCGATTCCGAGCCTACGATCGCAAATCATCGCGATCTGTTCGGGCCGCACCTCCCTCGAACTGTTGAGATCAGGAAAGATGATGGCGTCACTGCCCCCAACGTTTCCCTTGGTGAGTGTCAGGCCTTCGAGACTGGGGATGATCATGGGGTCAGTCTATCGAGGACCTCGCCAATCCTGGTGTCAACTCCCGGCCCTGCTTCAACCCAGGTGATCCGGGGATCTCGGCGGAACCAGGTCAGTTGCTTCTTGACGAGCTTGCGGGTCGCGACCGATACCGATTCGATCGCTTCCTCCACCGTCATTACCCCATCGAGCACCGCCAGCGCCTCCCGATAACCGGTGGCGGTCCGGGCAGTTGGCGCGTCGTCGAGCCCGCACTTCCTCAACGCCTTCGTTTCCTCAAGAAGGCCGAGCTCAAACATTGTTGCGGTGCGCTGCGCAATTCTTTCGTCAAGGATCTTCTGATCGAGCGTCAGGCCAATGACCATGGTGCTGTCGTAGTGGCTCGTATGCCGGGGAAAGACCGGTTGGAACGATCTCCCAGTCACTTCGTTGACTTCGAGCGCCCGAACCACGCGCCTCTCGTTGCGAGCATCAATAACCTTCGCCGAGGCAGGATCGACGCGCGCCAGCTCCGCATGCATGGCGGCGCCACCGACCTCGGCAAACTTCGCCTCGAGCCGCTCCCTTACCTCCGGTACGGTCCCCGGGAAATCAATCTTGTCGAGAGCCGCCGAGACGTACAGACCCGAACCTCCCACGAGAATTGGGGTCTTGCTCGCGGCAACGATTCCGTCAATATCTTCCCGGGCATGATTCTGGTAAGCGGCAACCGAGGCTTCTTGGGAGATGTCGAGGACGTCGATCTGATGGTGCGTAATTCCGCGCTTTTCCTCGTCTGTCACCTTTGCGGTACCAATATCCATATCGCGGTAAAGCTGCATGGCGTCAGCTCCGACAATCTCGGAGGAACCCGCTCCACCGAGGCTGTGGGCGAGGTTCACTGCCGCAGCGGATTTCCCGACCGCTGTCGGGCCCACGACGGCAATAATTGTCATGGTCCGACGCGAAGAGTGGGGAGCCCGAGCGAGACGGGTCCGCGCGCCTCCGCATCTAGCTCCGCCACGCGGGCTTTGCCACGTGCCCAAGCCTCTCCGGCCCGGGTCCGGATGATCTCGAAAGTTCCACCGGTCACCGCAGAGTCCGCAAGCAAGTGGTGCGGGGCGCCGTGCGTGACAACGGCGCGCACCATATCCCCGGGACGGGGAAGGTTCTCAACGTGGTTCTCCCCAGAGAACGTGTCCGCATAGGGACGGAGCTCTTCAGGAAGAGCGACATGGACAAGCCGATTGTCTTCGGCCCGGCCGGTTAGCCGAGCGGTATCGGCATCCTTACGTCCTTCACCCTCAGCAATGAGGACCTCGACGGTGCGACCAACAATCTCCTCGTTTTCTTCGGTGGAGATGCGCTTCTGAAGGTCGAGAAGCCGGCGGTAGCGCTCTCCTGCGACCTCGGCAGGAACCTGGTCCTCCATGTCGGCCGCCGGGGTGCCCGGCCGAGGGGAGTACAGGAATGTGAAGGCCGAGGAGAAGCGGGACTGTTCAACGACGTCCAGCGTTGCCTGGAAGTCCTCTTCGGTCTCCCCCGGGAAGCCGACGATGATGTCTGTCGTGATCGCGGCATTCGGGATCCTCTCCCGAACAGCATCGAGAATTCCGAGGAACTTCTTTGACCGGTACGAGCGCCTCATGGCACGGAGAATACGATCGGAGCCTGACTGGAGCGGCATGTGCAGCGACGGCATGACGTTGTGCGTCTCCGCCATCGCATCAATGACGTCGTTCGTGAAGGCAGCGGGGTGCGGGGATGTGAACCGGACGCGCTCCAGCCCCTCAATCTCCCCGCAGGCGCGCAGCAGGTCCGCGAAGGCCCCCTTCTGCCCAAAGCCAACGCCGTACGAGTTGACGTTCTGTCCGAGCAGGGTCACCTCGATCGCGCCGTCAGCGACAACCGCGCCAACCTCGGCGAGGATTTCCCCTGGTCTGCGATCACGTTCCTTGCCTCTTAGCTGGGGAACGATGCAGAAGGTGCACGTGTTATTGCATCCCACAGAGATCGAGACCCAACCCGCGTAGGCGGACTCGCGCTTCGTGGGAAGAGTCGAGGGGAAGACCTTGAGTGACTCCTCGATCTCAACAGCCGCTTCATTGTTGTGGCGAGCCCGTTCCAGGAGCGTGGGAAGCACATCAAGGTTGTGGGTTCCGAGGACAACATCGACCCAGGGGGCCTTCTCGACGATCCCATCGCCCATCTGCTGAGCAAGGCAACCGCCCACGGCGATCTGCATGCCGGGGCGCTCACGCTTGACGGCAGCGAGCTGGCCGAGGTTGCCGAAAAGCTTGTTGGCCGCGTTCTCGCGGACAGAACAGGTGTTGAGGACAAGAACGTCCGCTCCGGCGTCGCCCGCCCCGTCATGGGCACGTGCGGCTGCTTCGGGGACCGTGTCGACGTGACGATATCCCGCTTCCTCCAGCATGCCGGCCAAACGCTCCGAGTCGTGGACGTTCATCTGGCATCCGAGGGTGCGGATCGCATATGTTCTGGGCAGGGTCATCTCAGTCATCGCCACCATTGTAGGGCCCATGCCCGAACTACCAGGTAACTCAGACAATGATTTGCAACGCAATGAACCCGACAAGCCCGGCCCACAGGTAGCTGGCAAGGGAACCGATGATGAATCGTTCACTCACCGCCGGATCATCCTGAAGCTCGGCCCACCGTCCAAGCGACTTAATCGCAACAACCACGGCAATCAGTCCGGCCTGGCCAACAATGACAAGTCCTGTGGTGGCCATGCGCTCGAGCACACCGATAACCGCACCGCCACGGAGCACGTGCTTCTTCGCCGGGGCGGGCGGGCTAATGACGAGATCCCCATCGTCCTTCGTTTCCTCCGGAACGACCCGGGCGATCGCCAGCACGCCCTCAACGACCGCCCACCCAAAAACCGAGGAGACGAGAAGGGCAATGATGGAAATAAGAATGTCCACGGTTACTGCGCTCCGTCCAGGAGAGCATCAAGCGTCGGCCAGGCGGCCTCCTCGATCGACTGAGCACCATAGCCCCTTCGTTGCGACACGGCCTCAACACTGATGCCCAGGCGGTCCGCAATATCTGAGACGGATTCCCCCGCCCTGTGCGCTTCAATGGCTTCCCATTGAGCATCCGTCCGCCCGGAAATGATGAAGCCGAGAACCCGTAACAGGGATTCCGCGGACGCGGCGGCATCCGCGTTATCGGAGTCGACCGCGACTGATGGAGTAAAACGGTTTGCGGACTTGGCGCGTTCAACGGCGCTGCGGGCGTGCAGATAGGCGGGGCCCGTTCCCGACCGCGCCGTGTCACCGAGGCTTGCCTCGCCTGCACCGATGCCGATATGCCAGGAGCCGTCGCGGATCAGAGCAAGGGCGATCTCTCGGACGAGACTGGGGTTGGAAATGACACCCTGCACTTCGTCGCCTACCGTTCTCTCGAACGGGCGCTCGCACTCATACGATCCGAGCCGAGCGAGAAGCTCCGGCACTCGGTCATCCCCGCTACGAGATCCAATTTGGTCAATTGTTAGGACGAACATGCCGTCACCTACCCAAGTTCATAACCTTGATTTATTAATTTCAAGTGTAATAGCTTGAGTAATCATTGTCATCAAGAACGGCGCGAACGGCTGACATGGTCTGATCGGGGCTGAAGCCACGGCGCGCAAGTGCGCCATAGATGCGTCGCCGCCGGACCTCATAGTCAAGGCCCTCGGTGGAGCGTGCCTTCTTCCTCGCAAGCTCGAAGGCGGCCCGGCGCTCATCATCGGAGCTGACTTCTGCGAGTGCCTCTTCGGCGATCTCGCGAGAGATGCCTTTTCGATCGAGGTCGCGGGCGAGTCCCCTGCGGGAGATGGGCTTCTCGGCCATCCGGCTTCGAATGAGCGAGGCCGCAAACTTTTCGTCGTCGACGAGTCCGGCTTTCTCGAACTTGTCGACCATCTCCATGGCGAGATCCTCGGGGACCCCGCGGGAGGTTTGGGCGTCGATGAGTTGCTGGCGAGAGCGGTCCATCATCGCCAGCTGCCTCATGACGATCGCACGGGCCTCCTTGCGGAGTTCCTCCGGGGTTTCCTCACCGGTGAGCTTCATTAGAAGTCAGTCGGGATCGCTTCCTCGTCGGCACCCTCGGGGCTGGCCGCCGATTCCACGTCCGCGTACTGTCCAATGCCGAGCTTCTGCAGGATCTTCTGCTCGATTTCCTCGGCGGTGTCCTTGTTCTCGATGAGGTAGGTTCGCGCCTTCTCCTTGCCCTGCCCCAGCTGCTCACCTTCGTAGGTGAACCAGGCGCCGGACTTACGGACGATGCCGTTATCGACACCCATATCGATGAGACCACCCTCCTTGGAGATGCCCTGGCCGTACAGGATGTCGAACTCGGCCTGCTTGAACGGCGGGGCCATCTTGTTCTTGACGACCTTGATGCGGGTGCGGTTACCGATCGGCTGGCCGGCTTCCTTCAGCGTCTCGATCCTACGAACGTCGAGGCGGACCGAGGAGTAGAACTTCAGGGCCTTACCACCGGTCGTGGTTTCGGGGGAACCGAAGAAGACACCGATCTTCTCACGCAGCTGGTTGATGAAGATCGCTGTCGTTCCCGATGCTGAGAGCGCACCGGTGATTTTGCGAAGGGCCTGGGACATGAGGCGGGCCTGAAGACCAACGTGGGAGTCTCCCATCTCGCCTTCAATTTCTGCCTTGGGGACAAGGGCGGCGACGGAGTCGATGACGACAATGTCGAGAGCACCCGAGCGGATCAGCATGTCCATAATCTCGAGGGCCTGCTCACCCGTATCGGGCTGGGAAACGATCAGTGCGTCGGTGTCGACACCGAGCTTGCGGGCGTAGGCCGGGTCGAGGGCGTGCTCCGCATCGATGAAGCCAGCGATGCCGCCAGCCTTCTGAGCGTTTGCTACCGCATGGAGGGCGACGGTTGTCTTACCGGAGGATTCCGGGCCGTAGATCTCAACGACGCGGCCTCGCGGGAGGCCGCCAATTCCGAGCGCAACGTCAAGGGCAACGGATCCGGTCGGGATGACCTTGACCTTCTGGGCAGACTGGTCTCCCAGTCGCATGATCGACCCCTTGCCAAACTGGCGATCGATCTGGGCAAGAGCAGTGTCGAGTGCCTTTTGGCGGTCTTCGGCTTTCACGGCCATTATTTCTCCTTGACTTGTGCGGGTAGAACAGGCGAACTGTAGGGAACCCGCCCTCTCCGAGCGGCAACCTAAGAGCAACGCTAGGCCACGCCTTAGGCACAATAATCGACAGAACTCCACGCTGTGGACATCTGCGGTTGCATCGCTCCGGAGAACATCCTAACTGAACATTCGTTCGAAGAAATCCGCCACGCCGTCGGCGTGGCATTTTGGTGCGACCGGTCCGGACTACTTTTTCTTTTGTTCCTTGCGGTGCGGGAACATGTGGTCCTCCCCCAAGTCCATCTCTTCGCATAGGGCGAGCCAGATCTTCTGTGGATTCTCGCCGTCCTCGATGAGCTCTGCCGCGGTCTTGTGTCCAAGGGACGGGAGGGCAAGGGACCTGGTGAGGGCCTGGCCGTAGGCGGTGCCGAATTCGTTGTCGACAACTTTCCAGAATTCCGAGTGGTTCATGCGGGGGTCTCAGCGATCGTTCGGATGGTGCGCAATGGTGCGGTCATTGTCGTGGGGAATGCAAAAGCCGCGGCATCAGCCGCGGCTTCCGCAGTATCAGGTTAGTTCACGCCAGCTTCGGCGAGAGCTTCCTGGACGGTGTCGGGGACCCGGAAGCTCGGGGGCACACGGCCCTCCGACAGGTCGATCCGGTCAGCTACGAGGCGAAGCACGTGGCCGAGGGGGACGTTGAGCGCCTGCGTGATTGAGAGAAGAAGCTCCGAGGAAGCTTCCTTCTGGCCACGCTCAACTTCCGAAAGGTAGCCGAGCGATACGCGTGCGTCCGAAGACACCTCGCGTAGCGTGCGGCCCTGGCGCTGGCGGTATGCCCGCAGGACATCGCCGAGTTCACGACGAAGGAGTACAGGTTCGGACGACTTGGAGGCGCCCATGTCGCGCGGGCGAATAATTTCGGTCTGGTTTTTCCGGTTTACGCCGGTTCGTGTTTCCATTGTCATCACCTAGTTCAACGAGGTATTCCCGATATTTGTTCCCGATGAGCCAAAAAGGCCGGGAACGCCACAGACTATTTCCAGGTTTCTATCTTTTGGCGGAATTTCGCCAGTTTTTCCGGTAGTTCCATCTCCGCCAGAATATACAGGGCGGCTAGGACGGAAGATTCCCGAATATCTTCTCGACCTCCCGGGAATAGGAACAGAGTTGCCCGACCATCCTCCCGGCCGATCCAGACGGTGCCAGCGTCGAAACCGTCGGCGGGGCCGGGTCCCGCCACTCCCGTTGTCGAAACGGTATGGGCCGCTCCGGTCAGCTCGGCAACTCCCCGCGCCATCTGAACTGCCACCTGGCCGTTGACGGGGCCTTCTCGGTTTAGAAGGTCCCGGTCGACGTCTAGAACATGGGCTTTGATTTCATTCGTGTAGGACACAACTCCGCCCCGGAGGATCTCGGAGATTCCCGGGACCTGGACAAGGGTTGCGCAGACGAGACCGCCGGTCAGGGATTCCGCCACCGCTATGGTGTCGCCCTTCTTGAGGAGGACCTCACTCGGGCTGGTTGTCGCTGCCATGGTTCTTCTCGTATTCCTTGTTGATTCGGATCGCATCCTGGACGTATTGGATCGCGGACCAAATGGAGGTGATGAGGGCCCCTGCAACGAGGACCCAGGTTGCCCACTCCATTGTTGTGGCTGCCCAGTCCGGCAGGAAGGAGCGCCAGGGCAGGAGGAGTCCGCCGATGAAGAGGGACTGGAGCATCATCTTGAGCTTGCCGCCCTTGCCCGCCGCCATCACCGATTTCCGCTTCATGTACATGCGCATGACGGTGATGCCGACTTCGCGGAGCAACATGACGATCGTGATCCACCAGGGCAGCATGTCGTGCCAGGAGAGCATGATGAGGGCGGCGCCGATCAGTGCCTTGTCGGCAATCGAGTCGGCCAGCTTCCCAAAATCCGTGATGAGATTCCGCGAGCGCGCCAGGTGTCCGTCGAGCTTATCGGTCATGGCCGCGACGAAGAATATGCCGGTGGCTATCCACCGCGATGTGGTGTCGGCTTCCCAAAACGCCCATATGAACGCCGGGATCAGCAGCAACCTGATGATCGTCACGAAGTTCGCGATGTTGAGGACCGGTACCGGTTCTTGAGTGTTCACACCCCTAGCCTACGTTGTCTTGTCCGCCTGTCCCCTATGCTTGACCCATGTCCATCCGCACTTTCACAGCTGCCGCATTCGCGGCGACGCTCCTCCTTGCCTCGTGTTCGAGCGTGACCGAGGGCGATGACGCCACCACCGACGCGCCTTCTCACACAGGTGCGGAGGAGCCAACGGCCTCCTCCGATACAGACACTGGCGAAGGCTCGGCCGAGGGTTCCGACGAGAATACCGCTGAGCCTTCCGAGTCAGGTGAGCCGGAGCCGACGGAGCCCGAGGTTGATCCGGATGAGGTTATTTCGCAACTGACGATCGTGTCGGGCGGGGATATTCTCCTGCACCCGTCGATCTATCAGACCGCCTGGGTTGAGGGTGATACGTACGACTTCACCTACCAGTACGAGCACATCGAGCCGTGGATCAGCGGAGCCGATCTGGCGCTCTGTTCGCTTGAGGTCCCGATCGCCCCGGAGGGCACGGCATATTCCGGATATCCGACGTTTGGGGCTCCCGCCGATCTCATTCCTTCCCTGAAGGAGGTTGGCTGGGACGGGTGCAACACGGCAACGAACCATACGATGGACAGAGGCTTCGCCGGCGTGGAGCGCACGAACACCGTTCTTGAAGAGAACGGCATGGGCTTTCATGGCGGGGCACGTACCGAGGAAGAGTCCGAGGAGGTCCAGTTCTACGATCTGGACCTGGAAGAGCGCACGGTTACCGTCGCTCATATCTCTGCCACGACGCTGACGAATGGAATCCCGATCCGTGGCGAGCAGCCGTGGTCCTGGTTCGTCATCGGAGAGCTGGGTCCCTACGAGACTTCCGATGTTGTCGACATGGCGGAGCAGGCCCGCGAGGACGGCGCCGATCTCGTTGTTGTGTCGATGCACTGGGGCACCGAATACGTCTCGGAGCCGATTGATGAGCAGCTGATTATTGCTGAGGAACTGGCAGAGTCCGGTCAGGTCGACCTTGTTTACGGCAATCATTCCCACGTCCCGGAGCCGGTCGTTGAGCTTGAGGGTGGCCCGCGCGGCGACGGCATGTGGGTGGCCTGGTCAATGGGCAACCTCATCTCCGGCCAGACAATCGCCAACCACGGTTATCGCGTTACGACCGGATACCTGGGTACCGCAACCATCGATGTTCCCCGCGAGGGTCCCGCGACTGTCGCACGGCTGGATTGGACGGTTGTCACGCAGGACGCCCCAGGAGCGAACCGCCTCTACTTCCTCAACCAGGAACTCCGGGGCGGACGGCCCGCGACACTTACCCTGGGCGACGCTGAGCTCATTGCCCGCGGCGACGCCACCTACCCGGTGATGGAAGCCAACGGTAGTACTGAACGGCTCGACGTCCCCGAGCAGCAGGTCGAATCGGTGACCCCACGGCGGTAGTCGAATCCCGGGCAGTAGTCGCCACCCAGTCCATTGACGCACCACGCGTCCACAAATTCTTTGGATGAGTGTTTCCCAGCAATAACTCGTCGGGCAACGCTCGTCTCCATTTCGAGGCCGCGTTCACGTCGGCGACCGCGACAACGTTGTCTATCGCGACGGTACTGTCTATCGAAACCCCGTTGTCTATTGGGGCAGCCTTGCCCATGTCTATTGGGGCAGCCTTGCCCATCCGGCCCGCATCGGCACCAATCTCATTTACCGCAGCGGTTCAACGGGTGACGATCATGACCGTCACCCGCCCGAATCCGACTGCCAAGAGCCTTTTCTACGACTCGTCGAGCACGTCCAATGACACGGACCCACCGCCGAAGGTTTCAGGGAGAACATCCGCGCGCGTGGGAACAACTTCGCCCTCGACGATCGGGAAGACGCCTTGGCCCGCCAGGGGCGTTGACCATACTGTGCCGTCCACCGTCCCGGGATTGGGTGTGTACTCCAAAGCAATGATGACGTAGTTACGTCCAGGAACCAGGTGTTCCTCCTCGGACGTTTCGCTCATCGTGCCCAGCGATGAGTGGACAAGCGTCAGTTCCGTTCCCGCCAGCGATTCGTCGCCCT
>NZ_JBQCYC010000005.1:0-52574 GCF_052087705.1 Flaviflexus sp.
ACCTGTTTCTTCAGGCCCGGGTTACAACATCGCTCATTGAGTGCGCAAGGGGGGAGTTGAACCCCCACGCCCTCACGGGCACACGGACCTGAACCGTGCGCGTCTGCCTATTCCGCCACTTGCGCAGTGCTGGTAACCAGCTCGCCTAGTTTATCTTGCTTGTTGCTATTGCTCAAAGTGAACCCGGTGTGAAACGGCCGACGTCCGCACTAGTGGAGAGGTTAGGCGCGCTATCCGCGTTAAAGGTCTCTTTCCGGCTTACGCGTAGGGATGTGCAGGGGAGAGAGCTGTGCAATCAATATCAACACTGGGGAATGTTGGAGGGAAGACTCCCCAGGAAACTCCCCCTGACCCTCGCTTGGGGGCAAAAACCTACTAGTCTTGATGTAGTTCCGGACCACCTGGCCGGCCGTCATTGGAAAGGGGAAAACGCGTGGGAGCTTTTGGCAAGTTCGAGCGCGGCATCGAGAATGCTGTTAATTCCGTGTTCAGCCGCGCCTTCAAGTCGGAGGTCAAGCCGGTCGAAATAGCGTCGGCAATCAACCGTGCGATGGACGAGGGGGCCGCGGTCTACTCTCGGTCTCGCACAATCTCTCCGAACCAGTTCCGGATCACTCTGGCGTCCGATGACTACGCGAAGATCGACCAGTGGGGTCGGGTCGCTATCGAGGATGAACTCAGCGATCACGCCATCAAATACGCCACCTCCCAGGACTACACGTTCCTTGGTCCGATAGCCATTGCATTCGAGGAGGCCGAAGAACAGGGCACAGGCACCGTTCGCGTCACTTCCCAAACCGTTCGAGGAGCTGTTGCACCCGTGACTACATCCGTTCCCTCCGCAGCAAATCCCATCATCGATGTTCAGGGACAGCGTTACCTTCTGACGGGCCCGGTTACGATCATTGGCCGCGGCTCCGAATCTGACATTGTCGTTGACGACACCGGCGTATCACGCCATCATCTCGAACTGCGGGTAA
This sequence comes from Flaviflexus sp., assembly GCF_052087705.1. Classification (NCBI taxonomy): domain Bacteria; kingdom Bacillati; phylum Actinomycetota; class Actinomycetes; order Actinomycetales; family Actinomycetaceae; genus Flaviflexus; species Flaviflexus sp. The sequence continues at coordinate 981 of NZ_JBQCYC010000005.1, forward strand.
CGCCACGCGGCGTTATCGCTACCGATCTTGGTTCCACGAACGGCAGCTTCGTTGAGGGCCACCGGATCTCTGCCGCCACACTTGTTGACGGTAATACGATCACGATTGGCCGAACGAGAATCATGTTCTGGAATAGCCCGGAGAGCTACGCATGAGCGAGCTTGTCCTGACACTTCTCCACATCGGGTTCCTTGTCCTGCTGTGGATCTTTGTCATGGCGGTGACATTGACTTTGCGCCGGGACATTTACGGTGTGCGCGTCAAGAAGCGTGGGCAGAAGCCGCAACCGGTTGCCCCCGTTAACTACCACCAGCCCAAGGCTAAGGCCCCGCCAAAGCCTAAGAAGGGCGTTCCCACAAAGATCGTTGTGACCGACGGCCCTCTGGCCGGTACGACCGTTCCGCTTGGCACCGCATCAATCATTGTTGGGCGTTCCCCCGATTCCGCTCTCGTACTGAACGACTCGTATTCTTCGGCCAGGCACGCCAGGTTCTTTAATTCCGAGGGTTCCTGGTTCGTTGAGGACCTGCAATCCACGAACGGAACATTTGTCCACGGTCAGCGTATCGACCATCCCATCCCGCTGAAGGCAGGCGACTCGGTCACGATCGGCCAAACCACCTTCACCCTGCAACGCTAGGCGCTCAATGTCAGTTCAACTTCGCTTTGCCGCTCGGTCGGATGTTGGTGCGGTCCGCAAGAACAACCAGGATGCTGGTTACGCTGGACCGCATCTCCTGGTGCTTGCTGACGGCATGGGTGGCGCGGCCGGTGGCGACACTGCCTCGAGCGTCACGGTCAGCAAACTATCCGAACTCGACGACATTCACCGCGCCGACGACCTGCTACCGATGCTGCGGGAAACGGTCACGGAAGCTCACGACGAGCTGGTTGCCATGGCAGCCGACGACCCGGCGTTGAAGGGCATGGGAACCACCTGTATCGCTCTCATGCGGTCAGGGAACAAGCTCGCTATGGTCCACATCGGTGACTCACGGGCCTACCTGCTTCGCGGTGATTCCCTCATTCAGGTGACGAAGGACCACACTCTCGTCCAGTACCTGGTCGACCACGGTCAGATCACGCCGGAAGAGGCCGAGAACCACCCGAAGAAGAACGTGATCATGAGGGCGCTTGGCGACACGGAGGGCGAGGTCGAGCTCGACGAGTCCGTGCGTGAAGCGGTCGTTGGCGACCGGTGGCTCCTTTGCTCCGACGGTCTGTTCGGTGTTGTCTCCAACGAAACGATCGCCCACACGCTCCTCCACTACGCAAACCTCGAGAAGTGCGCATCCCGGCTCATTGAGCTTGCCCTCGCGGGCGGGGCTCCCGACAATGTCACTGTTGTTCTCGCCGACATCCTCGACGATCGCGAGATCTCCGGCGCCAACGCGCCCTCCCAGATTCCCGTCGTTGTCGGTTCCGCCTCCGCAGAGTTTGAGAGCGGGAAGAGCAAGCGTCCAGTTCGCACCGGGGACGTTGCCGACCCGAACTGCGTTGAGGACGACGAAGCACCGAAGAAAAAGAAATGGCCCGCACGGCTTGCTGTTCTTATCGGTGTTTTCGTTCTTCTTGCTGGCGGCATCTTTGGCGCCTGGTTCTGGACGCAGTCCCAGTACTACGTTTATTCGGCTGACGGGAACGTCGGTATCTACCGGGGCGTCCCTCAGGCCCTCGGGCCCATTGAACTTTCGCACCTTGATGAACGCACCGACCTACAAATCGAGGATCTGACGCAAACGGCGCAGCGCAGGCTCGAGGAGCCCGTCACGCATTCGTCCCGGGAGGACGCCGAGAACTACGTCTCTGATCTTGAGGATGAATTCCTCCGGGACCAGATCGTTGAAAACGAGGAACAGAAGGAAGCCGACGACGCCACGGAGGATCCCACCGAGACCCCAAGTCCGGTCGACGGTTCCAACGAGGATCCAGCGGATGATCCGTCGCAGACTCCGCCGCCCCGTTCCGACAGCGGTGGTCAGCCGACCGAGAGTGACACTCAGCCTGAGGAAACGCCCTGATGGCGACAGTCACTCATCTCGCCGCCCACCCCGGTAGGCTCCCCGAGTTCTTCCTCACGATCCTCTCGGCCGTGATCGGCCTGGGAGCGTATTCACTCGTGCATCTCGGAGCGAATGGAGAAATGCCGGGGAACATCATGGTCGTGTCCGCGATCTTCGGCGGAACAGCGCTGCTCGTTCATCTTCTTATCCGATGGGCCGCTCCCTACGCAGACCCGGTTATTTTCCCGTCCGCCATGGCACTCAACGGCTTGGGTTTGGCCATGATTGAACGGATCGACATTGCCACCGGAGGTAGCCAGGTCACCTCGCAGGCTATTTTCACGCCCCTTGGCATGGTGCTAGCTGCCCTCGTTGTCATTGCTTTACGCGACCACCGGGTGTTGCGAAAGTTCACGTACACGTCTCTTATCGTCTCCGCCGTTCTCCTTGTCCTGCCGCTTATCCCGGGCCTTGGCAGGGAGATCTATGGCGCAAGGATTTGGATCAGCATCGCTGGCTATTCCTTCCAGCCTGCGGAACTCGCAAAGATCTTCCTCGCGATATTCTTCGCCGGTTATCTCGTCGTCAACCGCGACAATCTGGCTTTGGCGGGCCCCAAGTTTCTGAAGATCCAGTTCCCGCAGCTCCGGCACTTTGCTCCGATCTTGCTGGCCTGGGCTATCTGCCTTGCCGTCCTGATCTTCCAGAAGGATCTCGGAACCTCAATCCTGTTCTTCGGCCTGTTTGTTTCCATGCTTTACGTGGCAACCGACCGGCTGTCGTGGATCGTTATCGGCGGGCTCCTGGCACTCGGCGGCGGCTTTGTCGTGTTTCAACTGTTCCCGCACGTCACGGCCCGCTTCAACGTGTGGCTGAACGCCATGGACCCAGAGGTTTACGATGCTGCGTTCGGCTCCTACCAGGTCGTCCAGGGCAATTTCGGCATGGCGCACGGCGGCCTGTTTGGAACGGGGCTCGGTCAGGGTTATCCCGGCATTGTTCCCCAGGCGAACTCCGACTTCATCATTGCCTCAATCGGCGAGGAGCTGGGCATGGCCGGAGTTTTTGCCATCCTCGCTCTCTATCTCATCCTCGTCATTAGGGGCCTGCGTAGTGCTGCCTATGTTCGTGACGGCTTCGGCAAGCTCCTCGCAGCGGGCCTTTCCTTCACCATTGCCCTCCAGGTTTTCGTTGTCGTTGGTGGCGTGACTCGCCTTATCCCACTCACCGGCCTCACGCTCCCCCTCATCGCGCTTGGTGGCTCATCGCTACTGTGCAACTGGATCGTCATCGGCCTGCTCCTGCGAATCTCGGATGCTGCACGACGGCCCCAGGTGCGGTCCAGCGAGCCCCTGCCGCCGGCCTGGGACATTGATGACGAGTACTGGGATAGTGGCGACGAAGAATCAGCTGACTCAGAGGAGAAGACTCCACGTGACGAGTCCGATGCTGACCGCACAGACACTCAGGCGGTGAACCTTTCGTGAACCTTCCCATCAGGCGGCTTGCCACTCTCGCAGCCATCATGTTCCTGGCTCTCTTGATCTCCGTGACCATGATCCAGTTCGTGAAGGCACCCGAACTGAGCGCCGACAGTCGCAACGTCCGAACGATCTACGAAGAGTACGGCCGCGAGCGCGGCCCCATCATCGTGGCCGACGAGACGATCGTGACGTCCGAGCCGGTCGACAACCTGTATTCGTTCCTCCGCACCTACGAGCAGGGCGAACTGTATGCCCACTCAACGGGGTATTTCTCTGTCGCGTTCAACTCGATGACGGGCGTGGAGAGATACGAGAACAGTGTGCTCGGGGGCTCCGACACGTCGCTTGCCATTCAGCGGCTCCGGGATCTCATTACCGGGGACGAGCAGCGCGGCGGCGGGGTGGAGCTCACTCTCGATCCAGAAATCCAGCAGGCAGCCGTCGATGCTCTTGCCGGGCAGAAGGGTTCCATTGTGGTTTTGGAGCCGGACACGGGCCGGATTCTTGCCATGGTGTCGATTCCTTCCTACGATCCGAATCTGCTTGCAACCCACAACTCTGCCGACGCTCAGGCGAACTATGATGCACTGATCGCGAATCCAGATCAGCCTTTGCTTAACCGCGCCACGGGCGGCAACCTGTACGCGCCCGGATCGGTATACAAGATTGTGACGGCCACGGCGATGCTGGAAAGCGGCGCCGACATGGATGATGAGATTGAGGCACCGACAGAGTATTCACCTCCCGGTACCACCCACGTTATTCACAACCCGGGTGAGGCAGCATGCGGTGACGGTTCCGGTGAGGCAACCTTGCTTCAGTCGATCCGCCAATCGTGCAATACACCTTTCGCTATCGCGGCCGTCGAGCTTGGCGAGGACGCGATGAGGGAGCAGGCCGAGAGGTTCGGTTTCGGTCAGTCCCTGTCGATCCCCATGCCTGTCACTCCTTCGCAGTTCCCGGACAGCCAGACCCAGGCTGAGCTCGCTCAGGTTGGTTTCGGCCAGTACGAGCTGAAGGTGTCGCCGATGCAGATGGCGATGGTCGCCTCGTCGATCGCGAATGACGGGTCGCTCATGGCTCCCTATCTGGTCGACCGTACGCTCTCTGCCGATCTGGATGAGATCAGCACAACCAGCCCGTCGGAGTTCTCGCGACCCATGAGCGAGGACACGGCCGAGCAACTGACAACGATGATGGTTGATGTTGTCGATAATGGGACGGGTTTCCGGGCTCAGATCCAGGGTGTGGACGTGGCTGGAAAGACCGGCACCGCCGAGATATCGAGCACAATTGCCCCGCACGCCTGGTTCATTGGTTTCGCGCCGGCCGACAATCCTGAGGTGGCAATTGCCGTTTTAGTGGAAAATGGTGGAAACCAAGGTTTTGGAACAGACGGTGGCTCGCTCGCAGCCCCCATGGCCCAGTCGGTCTTGCTGACCGCACTGAACGACTAGGTCAAAAGGAAAGGTAGAACATGGTGGACCAACTCCCCCGGATGTTAGCCGACCGCTACGAGGTTGGCCGGCTTATCGGGCGTGGCGGGATGGCACAGGTGTACATCGCCTACGATACGAGGCTGTCACGCACGGTCGCCATCAAGATCTTGCGTTCCGACATGGCAACGGACGACACGTTCCTCGCCCGCTTCCGGCGTGAGGCCCAGTCATCCGCTGCTCTGAACCATCCGTCGATCGTTGCCGTCTACGACACGGGTGAGGAAGAGGTCGAGACCGGGACCGGCAAGGTCACCCTGCCATTCATTGTCATGGAGTACGTCAACGGACAGACGGTCCGTGATCTACTCGCCGACGGCGACCCGATCCCGATCGACGAAGCCGCGCACGTGGCCGCCGGTGTCCTATCGGCACTGGAATACTCGCACCGCGAGGGCATCATCCACCGCGACATTAAGCCGGGCAACATCATGTTGACCCCGGACGGGTCGGTCAAGGTCATGGACTTCGGCATTGCCCGCGCACTGTCCGATCATCACTCAACCGTCACCCAGACAAACACGGTTGTTGGAACCGCCCAGTACCTGTCGCCCGAGCAGGCACGCGGCGAGTTGGTCGACATTCGTTCCGACCTTTATTCTGCTGGTTGCCTCCTGTACGAGATGTTGGTTGGCAAGCCGCCGTTCACCGGTGACTCGGCCGTTGCCGTTGCCTACCAGCACGTCTCCGAGGTTCCCACCCCACCATCAACCGTGACGGCTGATATTCCGGATTCTATTGACCGCGTCGTTCTCAAAGCCCTCGCGAAGAACCGCGATGATCGCTACCAAACAGCCGCGGCATTCCGCTCCGACCTGCTGAGTGCTGTCCGTGGACAGGCGGTCACCGCACCGGCCACCACCGCCTACGTGGCCCCCGCACCAATGGCCACACCAATCGCCACCACCGTATTCCCGACCGGCCAGTCGGTACCATCCGCGGTTTCCGCACATACCGGCAACTATCCTCCGTACCAGACGGGCCAGTTCCCGGCGCAGGAGAAGAAGTCGAGCAACGGCTGGCTGTGGGCCATCATTGTCATTCTTCTCGCGGTTCTTGGCTTTGTCGCCTGGCAGGTATTCGGCAACGATGATCCACCGGAAGAACCCACACCAACAATCACAATGGTGGACGTTCCCAACCTCGAAGGTCTGGACCAAACCGAGGCGCGGACAACCTTGGAGGATCACAATCTTGAGCTCGTAATCGGCGAGCCCGTCGAGTCTGATGATGTCGAAGAGGGCCTCTTTGTTTCTTCCAACCCGGAGATTGGCACCTCTGTCGAAGAGGGCAGCACCGTCACCGTGTCGTTCTCGTCCGGCGTTGGTGAGGTTACCGTCCCCGATGTCACAGGCCTTAATGTCGATTCCGCTCGAAACCTCATCGAGGCCGAGGGCCTCGTGTGGGGCACCTCAGATTCCGTTGATAACTTCCCCGAATATGACGAGGGTGAAGTTGTTTCCTCGGACCCTGCCGCCGATCAGCAGGTACCGCGTGGGACACAGGTCAACGTTCAGGTTTCCTCGGGACGCGTCTCTATCCCGAATCTCCTCAACATGAATATCGATATCGCCACGGCAGAGCTGGATAATCTCAACCTGAGTTACCGGATCGAGTACGAGGAAACTACCGAAGCCGAGCCCGATACTGTTATCGCTCAGGACTACCGCGAAGGTTCAATCGTCGATACCGGCACCCAGATCACGATCACGGTTGCGGAAGAGCCCCCGGCCACGGAGGATCCGACAACAGAAGATCCCACACCGACCGAGGATCCGACGACAGAAGATCCAACCCCCACGGAAGATCCAACGCCCGACCCGACCACCGAAGAGCCACCTCCTACGGAGGAGCCTTCGCCTACCGAGGGAGAGTAGACCCGCGGGATGAATCAAGGGAGCAGTTCACGAGCTGCTCCCTTGATCTTGACGTCTCCCGGTTTTGGACGTCTCCCAGTATTGCCCCGGGTAACTATCCGCGGTCGACTAGGGGCCTGAGCCCTTCAGATTTGCCGACGGCTTCGCTGTCTCCCGCGAGTGCCAACCAGTTGGCAAGCATGCGGTGCCCGCCCTGCGTGAGAATCGATTCGGGATGGAACTGGACTCCCCACAGTGGCAGGTTCCTGTGCTGGACCGCCATGATCACTTCACCGCTGGCACTGAGGACCGAGGCGGTTACTTCAAGCTCATGAGGATTCGTTCCGTCTTCGATGGCGAGGGAGTGGTATCTGGTTACCTCGAGGGGGCTCGGCAGGCTATCGAACACTCCGCCGCCGGCATGGCTGATCTGGGAGGTTTTGCCATGCATGAGCTCCGGCGAATGGGACACGGTGCCACCAAAGACCTCGGCAAGGGCCTGGTGGCCAAGACAGACGCCGAGCATCGGCTTCTGATTGTCTGCGCAGTAACGGATCATATCGATCGACACTCCAGCATTAACGGGAGTTCCGGGGCCCGGTGAGATAAGCACCCCGTCGTATTCCGCCGCATCTTCAGGGTCAACCGCATCGTTTCTCACAATGTCGACCTCCGCTCCAAGCTGTTGAAGGTAGTCGGCAATCGTGTAAACGAACGAGTCGTAGTTGTCGACGATAAGAATTTTTGCCATCAGCCCACCGTGTTTTCGGAAATTGGGAGGTGTTCGGCTGCCCATGGGAAAACCCAGCCGAAGAGAAGAACAATAATCGCGGCGACAATGATGAGCACTTGAATCACCTTGAGCCACGTCGGACCGGGGAGCCGGCGGAACAGTGCAGAGTACATCAAAGCTCCTTCGGTGTGCCCTCGCTACGGGGCATCCAGTAGTCGAGCTCTGCGTAGGTTATCCAGCGCTCGTTCGAGATAAAGGGAGGGTGGCAGGTCGTCAGCGTGAGGTAGTACCCGTCGGCGGCGACTCCTGGGTTTCCGGGGACCGGGGCGAGAACTTCGATGGCGGTGGGGGCAACAATCTCGTGTTCGGTCACGCGGTACACGTAGAAGTATTCGGCAGTTTCCACGATGAGGGGGTCTCCCGCCTCGAGGTCCGGCTGGTTGCGAAGGGCAGCGCCGTAGGACTGCCGGTGCCCTGCCAGGGCAAAGTTGCCGAGCTCCCCCGGCATCGCCGTATCCGTGTAGTGGCCCAGGCTTCCCTTATCGATAACGGTCGAGAGGTCTGTGCCTTCGGCAATACCAACCTCGTAGTCATCACCGAAAGCGGGAATGTGCATAACTCCCCACAGGTCGTTCGTGCCAATCGAGGCCTTTACTGTAGCAGTATCAATCACCGGGGGATCACTCCGGTACTCGGTCGGTTCATCAGCAGGTTCTTCCGCGGGTTCTGGAATCTCCTCACGGAACTCGCTGACAACACGGGACTGCTCCCGTCCGGCGATAACGTCGGTCCACCAGATCTGCCAAACGACGAACAGGATGATGATGACACCCGCTGTGATGAGGAGTTCTCCAACAACACCTAGTACCCTCGTTGGAGCAGACGGTTTAGCCTTGGTATGTCGGCCCATGGTCGCCCTCCTCATCGCAACGCCAGTCCGGTTAAGATTATGCCATCACAAGGATAGGAGCGAACATGCCCGAATCAAGGCGTCGCAAAGCCGCTGTCCAGAAGAAGCGGGCTCAGGAAAATGTGGAGATCGAGAAGAACCGGGAGCTCAAGGGCTCACCCCGGTGGTGGGCGCCCCTCATGGTGGGCCTCATGCTTCTCGGCCTCATCATTGTTGTCACCGCGTACGTGACCGGCGGTAACTACCCGATCGGTTTCGACAACGGTAACTACAACCTGTTCCTCGGCTTCGGAGTCATGCTCGTTGGCTTCCTCATGACAATGGGCTGGAAGTAGCGGGTGGGGGTATTCGCTAAGCTCGCGAAAGGCACCATCGCACCAGAACCCGGTCATCCCGGTCTCGAGCCTCTCCAGCTCGCGAACTCCGATGGTTCCCTCTACATGCGTACCGAGACGAATCTTCCGGCTCGTTGCATTGATGGTCGTCGGCCAACCACCCCGTACGCACAGGTCGTTCCCTGCGCTCCCGGCGGATCACTCAGCCTGCTTGTCGCCCTCGCTGCGGCCCGCGGAATCACCGATCCTCTGTGGGGTGCTGACGAACTGAGTAACCGGCTCACCTGGTACGGATCCGAGGGTCACATCCACGCCGGCCCCGACGACCGTTCTAGCGGATGTGGGGCGCTAGACGGACTGTCGACCATCATCGACTACGCGAACGAACAGGAGCCGCTCCTGCGGGAAGTCGCCGCAGAACTCGGTCTTCCCGTCCAGGTCACGTATCCTCTTGCCTCCCTCAAGGGTCAACAGATCGATACCCCCGGTATCTACCGCATGTTCGACGAGAAGCCCGACACGAAGCTGACACCGCTCCGCGGCGTGCACCAGGAAATCGCGATTATCGTGAACCACGAAAAGGGCACAACGATCGACCAGAATGTCCTCGACCAGATCGGCAACATTGACGTTTTTGACGTCGATGCCTGGTCGCTCGAGGTCGCTGCCGACTGGCTCGTCGACAACTACAACGTCGACCGTAAGCGCGTTGCATCCGCCCTATCGGCCTTCACCGTCGCAACCCTTGCCATCCTGGCACGGCCCACCATGAAGGTCCTCCACCACGGCTAACATGCGACGTACCCGTGGTTATCCGCCCAGGCGGATAACCACTCGCTTAGGCGATTTGTCGTGTCGGAAACGCTGAGGGCTGCTCTGGCCTCAGCGACACCGCCCGTCTATACCGTCGGTCTATTCTGCATAGCCTAGTCCGCATTCGTGGGGCGGAAGTAACCTGCTTCCGCCCATCATGCGGGGATCGTTTGAACGTTGGGAACTTGCGTGCTCTCCTGCTCAAGCCGCTCACCTTCCATCTCGGTACCTCTAGGCTCGCAGGAAAAACTGCGCTGTGAGATAGGACACGGTAAAGGTCGTGTGAACTCTTTTCTAACAAGTTAGCTGAGACCGATCTAGCAAGTTGGCGAAGAACAACACTGTCCGGCATCAAGACACGCTTCCGCTGCACGGAGGAGCCTCAGTCCGCGTTGGGAGTTGACGTTTCCGAACGGGATAGCGGAAGAAGTCTTTGAACGGTTTACGACTCAAAGTCTTCGAAGAAAGGTCCCTTGGTGGCTAGCTCAGCAAGGTAGGACGAGTCCCAGCCGATCCACGGGTGCTTGGACAGGTTATCGTTGGTGAACCGCAGATCCGATGACACTTCGGTTTCACAGAAGTCGGGTATTTCAAGGTCAACAACCGGACCGGTTCGTTCGCATTCGGCGAGGATCAGGCCGTGGTTTTGCCCGCCAAACTCGTCGATCTCCCAGCCGTCCTCCCCCAGCCAAATCGAGTGGCGGTTCTTGATGACGATCCGCTGAGATCTTTGGAGAGTCGAGACCGCAACAGCGCTATCGAGCTGCTGGTCGAGCTCGTACCGCTGGCCGGAGACGGGCGGGGATTTCACGGTAATCCAGGCTCCTGACAGTTTCCCCACCACGCCCCCGAGGACTTTGCGTTCGTAGGCACCGAACCGGTCGGTGTCAGGATTGAAGTCGGAGAAGTCCACCGTCATGTCAGGCGCGGTCACTCTGACTCGGATACCGTAACCGTCTTCCGCAAACACGTATCCCTGGATGATCAGGTTGTGATGCGCGTGCTCAACGACGTCAGGAAGTGCGGAGACAAAGAATTTCCTCTCAAACTCGAAGATCTGTTCAATCGGGTCGAGATCCATAATGTGACCTTTTCTGTAGGTTCCGACGTGTGAAATTAGGACGAAGTGCCGCACTTGTCCGAGTTTCGCGTGGCACCATGGATATATGCCACAACCAACTGGAGAAGACGTCAACGCAGCGGCCGGACGCCTCGGGCCGATGGTTCGGCGGACTCCGCTCGAACTGTCCCTCAGGCTGTCCGGGCTTATGCGCGGGGATGTGCTCCTCAAAAGAGAGGACCTCCAGGTTGGTCGCTCGTACAAGGTACGGGGCGCATACAATTTTATTTCCACACTAACTGACATCGAGCGGGAACTCGGGGTTGTCTGTGCATCCGCAGGTAATCACGCCCAAGGTGTTGCTTTCGCGTGCCGACAGCTCCGTATCCACGGCAAGGTTTTCCTGCCCGCTACGACACCGCGCCAGAAGCGTCGCCGGATCCAAGACATCGGTGGCTCCTGGATCGAGATGATCATTGAAGGCCAAACGTTTGATGCTGCCTCGCAGGCCGCACAGGCCTACGCCGATGAATCCGGGGCGATCTACGTGCACCCGTTCGATGATCCGCGGACGATTGCCGGCCAGGGCACCGTTATCAAGGAAGTTTTTGAACAGGCTTCAACCACCCCAAAGACCGTGATTGTTCCAATCGGTGGTGGCGGGCTCTCTGCCGGGACCGCGATCTGGGTGCGGGAGAACTACCCGGACACGAAGATCATCGGTGTTGAGCCATCTGGCGCCGCTTCCATGCAAGCAGCCATCGACGAGGGCGGCCCGGTCCGGCTACCGAATGTCGACGGGTTCGTTGACGGCACGGCCGTTGCACTCGTTGGTGAAACAACCTTCCCGATTATTCGCGATCTGGTTGACGAGATCATTCCTGTGCCCGAAGGCGCGGTTTCGACTGAAATGATTGAGCTTTATCAGACGGACGGCATCATTGCGGAACCCGCGGGGGCACTCGCCTCCACGGTTGTCGCCCTCGGCCACGTGACCGCCGATGACGGTCCTGTTGTCTGCATTATTTCCGGTGGCAACAACGATATTTCGCGCTATGACGAGATCATCGAACGTTCCGCCGTTCACGAGGGGTTACGGCATTACTTCCTTGTCACGTTCCCTCAGCGTCCCGGCGCTCTCCGGCACTTCTTGGATGAAGTTCTCTCCGAAGGGGAGGACATTGTCCTTTTCGAATACACCAAAAAGAACAACCGAGAAACGGGGCCAGCGCTCGTTGGCATCGAAATCGATGCGCCGTCGCGGATTTCCTCTCTTCTTGAGAGAATGAACGCGTCACCGCTGGTTATCGAGAAACTGGAACCGGATACACCGGCCTTCAGTTTCCTGCTCTGAAGGAGAAGAAATGACCACCCTACCCACCTTCGAAGACGTCGGTGCAGCCGCCGCACGGATCAAGCAGTACACGCACGAAACCCGTGTCGTTGGATCCCGCCTGCTAAACAAGTACCTCGGTGTTGAGGTCCTTATCAAGTGCGAGAACCAGCAGCGCGGTGGCTCGTTCAAGACCCGTGGTGCTTTCAACGCAATCCTCTCTCGCATGGAACGCAGCGAGATCACGAAGGAACGCGGAGTTATCACGTACTCCAGCGGTAACCACGGCCAGGCAGTAGCCCTTACCGCATACCAGCTCGACATCCCCGCGACCGTCTTCATGCCGACCGACGCACCCAAGGTCAAGATCGACATGACGAAGTCGTACGGTGTCGAGGTCATCATGTATGACGCCGAGAAGGACGATCGCGTTGCGATGGCCAACGCACTCGCAGAAGAGCGCGACTGGCCCCTGATCCCATCGTTCGACGATGCTGAGATCATTGCCGGTCAGGGAACCGCAATGCAGGAACTGCTACGGGAGGTCGGCCACGTCGACGCGCTCGTTCTGCCCGTCGGCGGTGGCGGCCTGATCTCCGGTTCTGCCCTGGTCTCAAAGGTCTTCAGCCCCGAGGCACAGATCTTCGGTGTTGAGCCCGCCGAGGCTAACGATGCACAGCAGTCTCTCGAGAAGGGTGAGATTGTCACCATCCCATCCCCGGTAACGATCGCTGACGGTGCGCGAGTCCGTAGCATCACCGAACTGACTTTCGACCTCATGAAGAAGAACGTCGACGAGATCATCACCGCAACCGATGATCAGATCTTCACCTCCATGAAGCTCGTCGCTGATCGCCTGAAGCTCGTTTCTGAACCCACCGGTGTTCTCGGCCTTGCCGGAGTCAAGACCCTTGTCGACGAAGGCAAGATCGCCCGTGGCTCCCGTGTCGCAACCGTGATCTCGGGCGGCAACGTCGACCTTGATACGTTCGCTACCTGCATTGCTTCCCCCGATGAGGCAATCAAGCAGATGCAGAACTGGCTGTCATGAGCACCAGCAGCCCCCAGTTCCAGACGCCGGGCCAGCAACCCGATTCGAAGAATCGGGGGCTGCTGATCACCATCATCATCCTCCTGCTCGTCATCATTGGCCTGGCTATTGCGCTGATCCTGACAATCTCCGGCGATGATGACTCCTCGGCAGGCCAGTCCCACGAGACCATCCAGGCCGAGACAATTGAACCCGATTCCACATTGGGATCGGACGACGGAGCAGATAGTGACGCGAGCAAAACGGCAAGCGATTCTGACGCCGCAACCCATCCTGCAGAAACACCAACTGCGACTGTCGCACCGCTACCCACGGAGGATGCTACGTCCGGCACCGTGGAGGATTCTGACGCTCTTCTTGCGGAGCACCAGAGGGATTCCGAGGATCCGTATGCTCTCGGTGACGTGGACGCCGACATTGTCGTTGTCCAGTATGCCGACTACAGGTGCGGCTATTGCGCCCTGTGGCATGTTGAGGTTTTCGAAGCTCTCGATCCATACATCGAATCCGGCCAGGTCCGGTTCGAGTACCGCGACCATCCGGTCCTTGGGGACGCCTCGATCTACGCCTCGGCAGCGGCACGAGCGGCCGGAAATCAAGGACTGTTCTGGGAGTACGGTGATGTTCTCTACGAGGACACGTACAACGGAACAAGTCCGGCTTACGACCTGGCCTACTTCGAATCCGTAGCGGAACGGGTTGGTGTTGAAGACATCGAACAGTTCAGCGCGGACCTGCAGGACGTGGAGACCCTCGAGGCTGTTCTGGATTCACGCCAGCACAATCTTGAGCTCGGTGTCACGGGAACCCCGTCGTTCATAATCGAGGACGTTTTTGTCCCCGGTGCCCTCGACGAGGAAGCCTTTATCCAGGTTGTTGAAAGCAAGCTCCCCTAGCGCAGCGAGCAAACACGTCGTCAGCTAACGTTTCGCGGGCACTCTCGTGAGCTCACCCGGGCTCGTAACTGGAGCTGGCCCAAAACCGGACTATCATGATCACTGATAGTGGAGGGAAGACCATGACAGTAATCAAGATCAACGCCATCGAGGTTCCGGAAGGTTCCGGTGACGCTCTTGCGGAGCGCTTCTCGCCCCGTGCACGGGCCATGGACGACGTTCCCGGCTCCGAAGGCTTTGAGCTTCTGCGCCCCGAGGACGGCCGTAACACGTGGCTCGTCATTACCCGGTGGAAGGATGAGGAGTCTTTCCAGGCGTGGACATCATCCCAGAACTTCCGCGAGGGCCACGACCGGTCGGGCGGTAAGAAGCCTGTCGGTACCGGTTCGGAGATCTGGAACTACTCTGTTGCGGTGACCAGTGTCCGGTAAGGCAGGTAAGACTCTTCGTCGCGGTATCGCTAACGCGCTCATTGCTGTCACGCCGAAGTGGAAGCCCAGCATCGAACCCTGGCCAAACAAGTCGATTATCATCGGTGCCCCGCACACGTCGAACTTCGACGCCCTTCTCATGGTTCTCATCATGTGGCGGGCCGAACGGGAGTTCAACTTCCTCGTTAAGGACGAGGTCATGAAGGTCCCGGTCCTCAAGTCAATCGTTCGTTGGCTCGGCGGCATTCCCGTCAATCGTCGTAAAAGCACGGGCCTTACCCACGGGATCTCGCAGGTTGCTCAGCAGGCCGACACGTTCACGCTCTGCATCACGCCCAAGGGTACCCGCTCAAAACAGGACTTCTGGAAGTCCGGCTTCTACCGGATTGCCTACGAGAACAAGCTTCCCATCACGTTCGGTTTCGTGGACTCGGTTTCTAAAACCTTTGGCACCGGGCCCACATTCGAACCAACGTGGGACATCACGAAGGACATGGAAGTGATCCGGGCATTCTATGCGGACATGCTGGGGTTCAAGCCGGATCGGACATCAACGCCGCGGTTGCGCGCAGAAGACGACGCGGAGGCCGCCGCGTACCTTCTCCGTCCCGTCGACGACGGACCGGTCTCCTAGGATTCGGTCGCACCGGTCTCCCATTAGGCAGGTTGGTGCACGGCACAACTTGCGACTGTGGGCTTACCGAAGCCCACAGTCATTTTTTGAGAAGGCATCAGTAGAGACCCGTGACCGACGGCTTGCACCGCACACCGTCACCAAGCTATTACTCGAGAAGCGCCCTAATGTCATCTGCGGTGATCGGGGCTCCGCTACCGCTATCGATAAGCTCAGCGAAGCCACGCTTTCGTTCTTGGAGGGCAAGGACCTTCTCTTCGATACTGCCGGTGGATGCCATGCGGTAGACGTGGACGTGCTTGTCTTGACCGATTCGGTGGGCGCGGTCAATAGCCTGCTCTTCCGCAGCGGGGTTCCACCAGGGGTCCATGACAAACACATAGTCGGCTTCGATCAGGGTCAGGCCGACACCGCCCGCCTTAAGCGAGATGAGGAAGACGGGCTTTTCTCCCGACTTGAATGACTGGATTTCCCGGTCGCGGTTTCTCGTACTTCCATCAAGATAAGCGTAGGATATTTTCGCCTTATCAAGCTGCTCACCGATTCTGGCCAGATAGCTTGTGAACTGGGAGAACACGAGAACCTGGTGTCCGGCGGGAATAAGAGTATCGAGGTGTTCGAGAAGAACCTGGGTCTTGGTGGCGGGCGGCCCCCCATCATCCAACAGTCCGGGGTCGATTGCGAGGCGACGAAGCCTCGTCAGCGAAGCCAGGATTGAGATCTTGTTGCCGTCCGGATCCTGAATAAGCCCGAGGACTTCCTGTCGTTCTCGTTCCAGCTGTTTCACGTAGCGTGCCCGATGGTTGTCATCCATCTCGATCGAGAGAACTGTCGACATTTTCTCGGGCAGGTCCCGAGCAACATCGGACTTCTTGCGCCTCATGAGGAACGGTTTCGTTAGCTTCATGAGAAGAGCCCGGGCAACGGGATCCCCGTTGCGTTCGATGGGTCGCTTGAATTTTTCAGAGAACTTATCGGCTGCCGGTAGAAGCCCGGGAGTTGATAGCCCAAACAGTGCGCCGAGGTCGCCAATCGTGTTCTCGATCGGTGTGCCGGTTACCGCGAAGGTCCATTCCCTACGTAGCTTGATCAGTGCGCGATATCCAATCGTCCGCGGGTTCTTCACTGCCTGCGCTTCGTCAAGGACAACACCTTCCCAGGTGACACCCTCATAGGCATCCCCTTCGAGGCGAAGAAGAGTGTAGGACGTGACGACAATATCTGCGGCAGCTAGTTCCTCCACTGACTCCTCGCGCTTCTTTGCTGTTGCCGTCACCGTATTGACGGTGAGTCCCGGAGCAAAGCGGGTTGCCTCATGTGCCCAGGTGGAAACCACCGACGTGGGGGCAACGATCAGAACGGGGCCACCCAGTCGTCCCAGTTCCTTGAGTTTGGTGATCGCGGCAAGGACCTGGACGGTCTTACCAAGGCCCATGTCATCGGCAAGAATCCCCCCGTACTGCGCTAATGCTAGGCGGACTAGCCAGGAGTACCCCACCTCCTGGTAAGGGCGCAGGGTTGCCGTCAGAGAAGCTGGAACATCAACGGGCTGCCCGAGCTCCCGGAGCCTGCCAAGTCGGTCCTCCAGGAGCCCATCAAGCTGATCGTCAGGGATGCTGAGAGCGTGGAGCTGGGCTGCGGGAACACTGATCGTTTTACCCTTGATTCGACCGAGCATCGCCGCTTCTCGCAGGAGCTTCCGTAGCTCGTCAAACTCCTCCCCGAGCTTGATAAGAACGCTACCGAACTCCAGGTAGGGCTGGCCGCCAACCAATGCCGGGTACAGGACCGGCAACGGAACATCGTGACCGTCAACCTCGACCGTCATTGCCAGATCCAGCCAGTCACGTTCACTTGCGGCATTGATCCGCAGCTCGGGGATGGCACGCACGAGCTCAATATCGCCTCCCTTGGAGAACGACACCTCGATGCCGACGTCCTTGAGAGCGGGCACGAAGAACTCCCGGAAGGTCTCCAAGTATTCGGGGGCGAGTTGCGACGATGCTGGAATCCGCCATGTCGGCGGGAGATCCGCCTCCGCCCAGAGGCGCTCCGCGATCGCCACGTCGTCTGCAAGACCAGATGCATCGATCAAATCGGTGACAAGCAGTTCATTGGAGCCTACTGCTCGGCGGGCCTGCTTCCATTTCAACAGGAGGGAAAGCCCGGATGGCCTCGTCACATCGAGGTGGAGGCGGGGCTCCGTGAACTCGGTCTTCGTGAACGACCCGTCGGGTGACACGATGTCAACCTCACCAACCGCGGGCAGGAAGGTTGCTTCAAACTCCAGCCGGTCCTTCTCGTTAACGGGAATGGTGCCACGGGAGGCAATAAGGGACTGGATCTGCGTCGGGATGGAAGGCGCGATATTGGCAAGCTTCCCCTTTGACAGTGCAAGAACGGGCACAACTCCGGGAACCGTGTATGCACGGACCCCGTCACTGGGCCGGGCCACCACGGGCCTTGCCGTAATATCACCCGCACCCTCGATTTCCATGCGCACGGGCCAGTAGTCGTCCGCGAGCGCCAGCGTTTCCATGTCGGGGTCGAGAATCTCGATGCCGTTACTGGCGAGTTGACGGAGGAAGGACATTCCTTCGGCTCCCAGGTCGGAGACCAGAATGTCGGTGGGCGAGTTCCAAGGCCGACTGCGGCGTGCCGTGCGGTGGAGGTGCCGGAGAAGACTGACGTGGCTTTGGTCGAGCCCGTCCGTCGTGGACTGCCAGTGGTTGTTTGTGAGGTCCGGCCACGGTAGGAGCACCCAGTGACCTTTACTCCGCCGGAACGGCGTGAGGGGCCCGCCTTCGCTACGCGTATCGACCTTCAGCGCCAGGCCAGCTCCACCGGACTTACGGGTGGATGTCATAGCGGTGAGCAAGCTCCGCCACCCTAGATCCCCGCCGGCCCCGAGTCCCATGAGGGTAGCAACCATGTGTTTACAGTAGCTACCGACGGGACACGTGCATCGCCCGTCAAATGGTTCGATGCTGTCAATCATGACGAGATAGGTGCGACCTTTGCCCTTGACTCGGGCAACGATGCTGTCCTCGACGGTGACCGATGCGAGTCTGTCTTCCCGGTGGTAGCCCCGTCCGCGCTCAACCATGGCGTCTCCGAAGAGTGCGATGAGATCCTCGTCGGTCAGGTCCTTAGCCTGCTGAGAAAGATTTTCGCCCATTGCACCAGCTTACGACCTGAACCTGACACCGGTCATCCGAGATTCCTCACGCTTCATGTCGCCCCACACCGCTGCGCGTCGATCAGAGCACAGAATCAGTCCGGTAATTCACTGGCAAGAAGCCGCCGTGCTTCCTCGGCAAGCCGCCGATCTTCCTCGTGCTCTGAGCTGGCGAGTGCGGCAACCATGTATGCCGCCCATCCCCGCGCCCGTTCCCAGAGGAAGGCATCATCGGGCTGGCCAAGCATGCGGAGGATTATTCGAGCATCCTCACGCTGTTGCTTTGTGAAGGCCAAGATGAATGCCGCGTAGTCCACTGCGGGGTCGCCGGCACCGAGGTCACCAAAGTCGATGATTCCCGAAATCGAGCCGCCGGCCGTCAGAATGTTTCGCGCATGTAGGTCGCCATGGCACCAGACTGGTTCCCTATCCCACGGCAGGGCCGCAACGCCCCGCTCGAAGAGGGGCCGGAGCAGAGCTTCCATGTCAGTTCCCCGAACATATTTGTTGAAGGCATCTGCCTTCTTTTCCAGTGCGACGTTTCTGTGGGGGCTGACGGGAGCGCCCGGGGGTGCCTTCTCGTGGAGTGCTGCAAAGACGGTCGCGAGGTCCCGGGCTGCCCTCCCGCGGTCTTCGGATGGGATGTCGGAGAGGGGAGCTCCTGCCACGTAATCGACGAGGAGCCAACGGTAGGGGAAGAAATCCGTTGATTCTCCATAGAACCTTGGTGTTGGGACGCTGAACCCGCTCTCAATGAGCAGGCTCGTAGCCCGTTCCGTCCACCGATACTCCTTCGCCAGGAGTTCGGCTGCCGCCGCCGAGGTCGACAGGCGTAGGCAACGGTCCCCCCATTTGTACACCGCGCCATCCCACCCCGTGCCGATAAGGACGGGTTGTCCGGATCCGGCTAGCTCATCAGGAACCGCGGCTGCCAGTTCGTCAACTACCGCCTGGGTAAAGTTTGTCCGCATAAACTATCCTTCTTCGACTGCGTCTGCCTGACCCAACTCTAGGAACCCGGGGTCCGCTCGCGCTGAGGCGGCTCCTGTTCCGTTTGTAGCGGTCACTGTGGATATCTCTTGAACATGACAGATCGGACGGGAGCCTCCTAGCCTTTCCTCCGCAACCTATGCGTGCCCGGACCGTTGCTGCATGTTCCAGGAATGCATTCGTTCCAGTAGCTTTGGACCATCGGCCCTCAGTCCATCATGGTGGTAATCGTTCGTGAGGAATGGCTTGAAGCCACGGATCTGTGCCGCGGTTTCCAGGGAGAGGGATGCTGGGACGAACATGTCGTCCCAGAACACCCAACCGGAGGCCGGAACCGTATTCTCGTTAAGCACCTCCGTGTTGTAGAGCCTGGGGAAAGAACGCTCGGCAACGAGATTTGCTGCTTCCGCCATGGGAGCCAGGCTGGGGTCGTCGCTCATTTGCCAGGGGAAGACGTGCTCGCCGGAGAAGAGGAACTGTGCTCCGGCCTGCTGCGCCGCCTTCTCGGTCTCGTGCGGTGACTGTTCGGTTCCCGGGAGGGCATGGTCTCGGAACTCGTTTCTCATGCGGTGTGCGGACCAGGAAGTTGGACCGCCGGCTGTTCCCGAGTAGATCGACTCGTGGAGGACCCCGTAGATGGGGTTCTGGGCAAACGAGAGCCGGTCAGACACCTGCAGGAGGAAGCGGGAGTTTAGTTTCTTCTCACCCTTGATCACTGTGAACGGGTCTTCGAAGAGGAACCGGAGTGTTTGCGGGCCGTAGGAGTAACCGAGGACGAGCCCAAGCATGCGGAGCCGTGCCGGCGTCAGCCGTTCCCCGGTGACGAGCCGCTCATCGCTGTTCTCGAGGTGAACGGCAACATCCCATACGCGGTCGTGAAGTCCGGGGAAGGATCGGAACATCTCTTCGTTCCGTGCCTTCGTCGAAGCCCACGTCAACCGGTAGGTTTCATCAGCATGCTTGCTGACCGAGGGCAGGCCTGCCGTGATCATGACCGAAGCGAGTCCGTAGGGCGCCCGTGAGAGATAGGCAGTGTTGATGAAACCACCAAAAGACTGCCCAAGCACATGCCAGGGTTTATCCCCCTGCAGTTCCTGCCTGAGCTGCTCAGCATCATCAATGATCGCGTCGGCCCTGAAGCAGGCAAGGTAGTCGGCCTGCGCGGCAGAATCTCCCTGGGCGGTAACGATGGCAGAATCGATGGGGCTTGATGCGCCCGTGCCTCGTTGGTCAAAAAGAATGACGCGGTAGTGATTGAGTAGCCAGTCCACCCAGCCACCAACGGGTGCCGGGCGTGGGGCCGGTGAGCCCGGTCCACCCTGGAAGAATACGAGGCGCGGGGCCTTCTCCTGTCCATCACGTACCACTTCACGAGCAAAGACAGAGATGTTCCCTGCTAGCTTGCCGCTGCGGTCGAGCGGCACCTCGATCCGGTGATCGGAAAAGGTATCTCCACCGATTCTGTATCTTTCTGTCTCAATCGTCATGCTTTGATTATGCATGGTATGCGGGTGGCGGAATGGGTGGAACACCGTTCTAAGGCGTGCCAGAGTGGAAAGGAGATGGGTTCGACTCACGACCCGTCCTTTCTTACTGTCAAGAGCAGGAGCATCATCATGGCATCCGTTTCGCCAATCACTTTCCACAATGGGGTTCGAATCCCCCAGGTCGGTCTTGGCGTGTGGCAGGTCCCTGCCGACGAAGTTCAGCAGACTGTCGAGACCGCCCTCGAGCTTGGTTACCGGCACATTGACGGGGCTGCGGCCTACGACAATGAGGAGGGTGTCGGTGCCGCACTGAAAGCCACAGGGGTGGACCGGGATGACATTTTTGTAACCACGAAGCTCCGCAACGGCGAGCAGGGATACGAGTCCGCGCTGAAGGCCTTTGACGACTCCCGTAAGCGCCTGGGGTTGGATGTTATTGACCTTTACCTGATCCACTGGCCGAGCCCGAAGCGTGATCTGTATGTAGAGACCTGGAAGGCGTTCGAGAAGCTCTACGAGGAAGGTGCTGTGCGCGCCATCGGTGTCGCCAACTTCCTTCCCGAGTATCTCGATCGGATTATCGGCGAAGCAAGCATCAAGCCGATGGTCAACCAGTTTGAACTTCACCCAACGTTCCAGCAGGCAGATGTTGAGGCTACATCGAAGGACGCTGGCCTTGCCGTTCAGGCATACTCCCCGCTCGGGCGCGGCGATGACTTAAACGCGCCCGAGGTCAAGGAAATTGCCGATCGCATTGAGGCAACCCCGGCGCAGGTCATTCTCGCCTGGCATCTAGCCAAGGGCAGGATCATCATTCCCAAGTCCACCAACCCGGACCGGATGGCAGAGAATCTATCCTCCGCCGATGTTCACCTGAGCGCCGACGACATCACACTCATCGACTCCCTTGAAGCTGGCAACATGGTCGTCCTGGATCCCCGTGAAGTTGAGCTATCCCAGATCCGGTAACCGCAAAGCGATCATCCACTCGAGCCACACGTCAGGCCATTTAGAAGTAGAGACGTGTCGACGCTTTACCGGACGGTTGTGGATTATGGCTCCGGGCAATCTCTAAAGGATTGCCCGGAACGCAGGACTCGTGGAGAGAATTCAGAATCCCGACGATTCGTCCCTTGGCTTTGCTTCCCGGACGCTCACACCCTCGTGAGTCAGGAGTTGTGCCTTCATACCTTCCGTGGCCGCGTAGCTTCCCGGCACAACGGGCGGGCCCACGTGGGACGCAGCGACAACTCTGTGGCAGGGGACGAACAGCAGGCAGGGATTCTCCGAACACGCTCGGCCCGCTAGCCTCGGTAAATAACGCAGACCCGCACGGTCAGCCAGTTCCCCATAGGTCACAACCGAGCCCGCGGGGACCTTGCGGAGCTGTTCCCTCAGCTGGACAAGCTTTGGTGTTCCCGTGATCCACACAGGAACGTCCATGAGGCGACCAAAGTCGCCGTTAGTCCATGCCTCCAGTGCTTCCGTCACATTGCTCGGCAGATCACCCCTGCGGTAGGGGCGGCCAGCCGCAATGGCATCGAGACTGTCAAAGCCGGACGCGATAACGGTGCCCGCGTCATCGACGAAGACCGACAGCTCGGCGAAGCCGAGGCTGAAGGTTGCCCCTAGAGGGGTGCCGGTGTGCTGAGAATCCATTGGAATCCAAACGGGTCACGGATCCGTCCGGCACGGATACCGGTTTCATAATCATCGACGTCGGTAATCTTTTCTGCGCCGTGCTTAATGGCCGCCTCAGCGAGAACATCGGGCGCGGCGGTTTCGATGAGCAGGATGATGCCATGCTCATCGGAGCAGGCGTCCCGATCGTCGGCCTTGCGGATCGCGATGGCATACCCTTGGACACTGATCTGCGTCGTGTTCCGGTGTACCTTCTTGATGTCCGCCTGGAAAACCTTCGTATAAAAATCGAGTGCTGCGTTGTCATCTTCGACAACCAGAATCGGTATGAGTTGCATACCTCCAAGGTATCAACAGTGCAGGTCACAGGATAGTCCGTCCATAAATACGGCTTCTGCCTCTTGCTCCCCACTGCCTGTGGACAAGCACCTGGGTCACTGTCGATGAGATCGTTTGAGAATCGGTGACCGGGAGTTTACGTAGCAGTTGGAATCGGGGGACAATGGTGGCATGACTAAGACCCTGACAATGAATACCGGAGCGACGATCCCCGTTCTTGGCTACGGAACTTACAAGATTGCTCCCGCCGATGCGGCGGCGGCTGTCACGATGGCGCTGGATGCTGGCTACCGACATATCGACACGGCTCAGATGTACGGCAACGAAGCCGAGGTAGGCGAAGCTATTGAGGCCTCGAGCATTGACCGGGGCGACATCTTCCTCACAACGAAGCTCAACAATACGAATCACCTTGCGAAGGACGCTCGAGCATCCTTCGCCCAGTCGCTTGAGGATCTACGGACCGACTATGTTGACCTGTTCCTCATCCACTGGCCGCTACCCACCCTTTACGATGGCGACTTCCTGTCGACCTGGAAGGTCCTGGAAGAGTTCTATGCGGATGGTCGCGCCAAGGCCATTGGTGTTTCGAACTTCCTTCCCGAGCACATCGACGTTCTGCTTGAGGGCTCCGAGGTGGTGCCAGCAATCAACCAGATCGAGGTTCACCCCTATTTCACGAACGAGGACTCCCGCGCGAGGAACACGGAGGCCGGGATCATTAACCAGGCATGGTCCCCGCTCGGTCGTGCCGCAGTACTGACCGATCCGGTGATCGAGGAGATCGCGGAGCGCATTGGCGTAACACCCGCACAGGTGGTACTTGCCTGGCATCTGAACCGCGGTGACGTTGTTATCCCGAAGTCGGTCACGCCGTCTCGCGTTGCTTCCAATATGGACATCTTTGACGTACCGCTCACCGAGGCGGATCATGAGAGGATCACGGCGCTCAACCGCGGAGAGGACGGTCGTCAGGGCTCGAATCCCGCAACCATGGATCGTCTGTGACAGAAAGGGAATTCATGAATTTTGCATATACGATCGCCGGATCTGAGGCGAGCGGCGTTGCCGGCTTCCAGGTCGACATTCGCACGTTCCACGAACTGGGGGTCTTCGGGCTCGGCGCACTGACCTGTGTCGTGACCATGCACCCGGACGATGACTGGGGCCACAAGTTCACCCCGATGCCTCCCGAGCGAATTGCCGAACAGATCGCTGCGGCCACGGCCTCGTTCGATCTCGACACGGTGAAGATTGGTATGCTCGGCACAATCCCCACGATCGAGACAGTAGCTGAAGCACTGCGTAAGCAGCCGTGGAAGAACATCGTGGTCGACCCCGTCCTCATCTGCAAGGGGCAGGAAGCCGGCCAGGCATTCGACACCGATCAGGCACTCCGTACCGAGATTCTGTCGCAGGCAACGGTGACGACCCCGAACCACTTCGAGGCCCTCACCCTGTCAGGCATGGAATCCTTCGACAGCGTTGACGATCTCGTTGAGGCCGCGAAGCGTATCTCCGATCATGGCCCCCGCTCCGTTGTCGTTAAGGGCGGTATTGACTTCCCCGGTGATGATGCTGTCGACGTCCTCTGGGATGGCGAAGAGGCAACGATTTACCGGGCACCGAAGGTCGGCTCCTACCGTGTCAACGGTGCCGGATGTACGCTGGCGGCTGCGATCACCGCAGAGCTCGCAAAGGGCACGGAGATTCGCCAGGCAGTCCAGGTAGCCAAGGATGTAGTCACCGCCGGCATTGAGAACCGAATTGTCGCCCATCCTCCGTTCGACACGGTGTGGCAAGGTGCCTACCAGCACTGATCCAGTTATTGCTGTTCTCGGCAGCACGGTAGAGGGCGGGGCCCCCAGCCCCGCCCTTCGTCGTCGCCTAGACACGGCAGCGAACGAGTGGTTGGTGGCTCACCGTTCCGGGCTCCGCCCGCTCGCCATCTGCCTTGGTGGGATCGGCGGAAAAGGCATCCAGCCGGAGGCGCCGGTCATGGCCAACTACCTGGAATCACACGGAATTCCCCGTGCCGTCCTTGTTGAAGAGGCCTGGTCGCGGACCACGGAGGAGAATCTTCTCCACCTGCGGGCAATTCTCACCCACGACGGCTTTCCGGAGGCCTGGGCCGGACTCCCCGCTACCGATGTCCCCGATCCCCGCACCCTGGATCAGCGGACACTTCGACCGGGCAAACATGTCCCGCTGACGATCGTGACATCGCGCAGTCACCTCCCAAGAACAAAGCTTCTTGCAAAAGGGCTGGGTTTAGCAGTCCGCGGTATCCCCGCGCCGGAACCGGTCGCGTCCCTTTCTCTCCTCAGAGAAGCGGGAGCACTCATACTGTGGGGAGCAAGAACCGTTGGCCGGAAACTCACCAATTATTGAGACCCAGCTCAGGCAGAGCAGCCTCGAGCAAGCCAAAGATGTGCCCCCGAAATTGTCGGGGGCACATCTCAGTCTTTACTTCAGCATTGGACAGCTCAAAATCGCACGGTCATCGGGGTCGCACGGTCAGATTACTCAAGCTGGGACTCCATGAAGCGTGCGTAGTGGCCTTGGAAGGTCAGCATGATTGAGCCAACGGGACCCGCCCTGTGCTTGCCGACGATGACTTCACCTAGACCCGACGGTGATTCTTCTCGGGACTTATACATGTCTTCGCGATGGAGCAGGATAACAACGTCAGCGTCCTGCTCGAGCGATCCAGACTCACGAAGGTCAGAGACCATCGGCTTCTTTGTTTCTCGCTTCTCAGAGTCACGGTTCAGCTGAGCAACCGCGATGATCGGCACTCCGAGCTCCTTCGCAAGAAGCTTGATGGAACGTGAGAAGTCGGAGACTTCCTGCTGGCGGGATTCGACACTCTTCGCGCCCGAGGTGAGAAGCTGAAGGTAGTCGATAACGATGAGCTTGATATCGCTCTGCTGCTTGAGTCGGCGACATTTTGCCCGGATCTCCGCCATCGTGAGGTTCGGAGAGTCATCAACAATCAGCGGGGCCTTAGAGATTCTGTCGAGGCCCTTAACGACGCGCTGCCAGTCATCGGGGGTCATATTGCCCTTGATCATGCGGTCAAGGAAGACGCTGGACTCGGCCGCCAGCACGCGCATAGACAGTTCGGTCCTGTTCATTTCCAGCGAGAAGTAGACGACCGGCTGGTTGTGGTGAACCGCGGCTGCACGGCACACGTCCATCGCAAACGTTGACTTACCGGCACCAGGACGGGCCGCCACAATAATCATCTGACCCGGCCGGAAGCCGTTCAGCATGGCATCCACAGACGGGAAGCCCGACGAGATACCTTCGATCTCGCCGCCGCGGGACTCGTTGTGCTCCAGCGTTTGAACGAGGTCCTCGATAATGTCGCTCATGATCGCGTAGTCGCGGTTATCGTCCGAGTCAGTCATCGCATAGACCTCGGACTGGGCCATGTTGATGAGCTGGTCCACCTCGGCACCATCGGTTGAGTAGCCGAGCTGAACAATTCTCGTTCCCGCTTCGACAAGAGCACGCAACTGCGACTGCTCCCGCACGATTGATGCGTAATAGGAGGCGTTGGCGGCCGTGGGAACGCTTGCGACAAGCGAGTGCAGGTAGGGCAAGCCACCAACCCGCTCGAGCTCGCCACGACGCTTAAGCTCAGCACCGACAGTCACAGCATCGGCGGGCTCTCCGTCCCCAAAGAATTGCATGATGATCTCAAAGATCAGCGCATGCGAGGGACGATAGAAATCGTCCGGTTGCAGGATCTCCGTTACGTCCGCGACCGCATCCTTTGACAGCATCATGCCGCCAAGAACCGACATCTCAGCCTCAATATTCTGCGGCGGTGTGCGCTCGAAACCGCCTCCGGATTCTGTCATACCTCTCCTTTACCCTCTAGGTGGACTATACCGGTGGATGGAGATTCAACTGCTTGTGGATAACCTGTGGACAACTTCTTGTTTTCCGTGGAAACACGCCCGAAATACGGTGGATAACTTGTGGATAAACATCCGGGTTGTCCACAAAGTTCAGACTGCGTTAAATTACATCCTTGTAATTCCACGAGGATCTGGCGGGAATCTATCCCCAACCTTATCCACAGCTGTGGATAACTTAGAATTACGAGTTTATCCACAACACTCCATTCCTCGAGCTTTCCTCAAGTTCTACTTGAGGCGGGATTAGGGTGTGGAGGTGACCACAAGCCTCAATCGCCAGATCATCTCCCTGGCCCTGCCAACTCTTGCCACTCTTCTCGCCGAACCGACTCTGATCCTCGTAGATACAGCGCTTGTGGGAAGGCTGGGTGTGGATTCGCTTGCCGGGCTGTCGCTGGCCTCAACGATCCTGACGACCCTTGTCGGCATCTGCATCTTCCTGTCTTATGCGACAACAGCATCGACGGCACGGTACTTCGGTGCCGGGAAGCCGGAACGCGCCCTGCGGCTTGGCATGGATGGAATTTGGCTTGCGATTGGGCTTGGTGTTTTGCTCCACCTGACCCTTGTCTTCGGCGGAACCACCATTCTTGGATGGTTC
This sequence comes from Flaviflexus sp., assembly GCF_052087705.1. Classification (NCBI taxonomy): domain Bacteria; kingdom Bacillati; phylum Actinomycetota; class Actinomycetes; order Actinomycetales; family Actinomycetaceae; genus Flaviflexus; species Flaviflexus sp. The sequence continues at coordinate 28,181 of NZ_JBQCYC010000005.1, forward strand.
GGGCCCGAGGAGGCGGTGCTTCACGAAGCACAAAGCTATCTTGCTGCTAGTGCCTGGGGTCTTCCGGGGATACTGACGGTCCTTGCGGCGACGGGAACTGTTCGCGGGATGCTGGACACTCGCACTCCCCTCGTGGTTGCCACACTTGGCGCTCTCGCCAATATTCCCCTTTCCTATGCCCTGATCTATCCCGCTGGCCTTGGGACCGCGGGAGCCGGCTACGGAACCGCAATCGCGCAGACCGGCATGGGAATTGCACTCGCCTGGGTTGTTATTCATTCAGCTCGGCGACACTCAGTCTCGCTTCTTCCTTCGGGGGCCGGTGTGCTCAAGTCCCTCAAGGACTCTATTCCGCTGATCATTCGCACGCTGTCGCTTCGCATCAGTATTCTCCTCACCATCACGGCGGCAACGGCTCTCGGAACCACGGCGCTTGCCGCACATCAGATCATCAATTCGATCTGGAACTTCGCGGCCTTCGGGCTCGATGCCCTGGCCATTGCCGCTCAGGCACTCGTGGGCCAAGCTCTCGGAGCTTCAGAGTCACAGCGAGTCCGGGACGTTCTTAACCGGTGCCTGTGGTGGGGTGTGGGAGCTGGTGCAGTTCTTGGTATTGGCCTTGCGGCCACCTCTTTCCTTATCCCCAGAGTCTTCACGGGATCCGATCTGGTCGTCAGCTGGGCTGGTTGGGGATTGATTGTCTGCGCCATCGGCCTCCCTATCGCAGCGATTGCCTACATGCTTGATGGCGTCCTGATCGGCGCCGGGGATACTCGGTACCTGGCCTGGATGATGATCCTCGCCCTTGCCCTGTACACACCCGTGCCACTTCTACTGGCCGGGCCCGGTGCGGATCTTGGCAGAATTGGCCTCATGCTGCTGTGGGGCGGATACGCGGGACTGTTCATGGGGATGCGGAGCCTGACGCTGTTCCTTCGCACGCGCGGAGACCGGTGGATAGTGCTCGGCGAGTCTCGGTGAAGTTCTCGTAAACAAAACCTGTCCCCAGGACGAAATCCAATTATCACATCAGAAACTTTCCCACAATTTGATCCACTGCTGTGGAGAAGCAGGAAGTTATCCACAGAAGTTACCCACAGGTGGATAACTACATCAATGTAGTTATCCGAGATTTCAACGATCGGGACGATGCGTGCCGTGGAAATAATCCCCAGATGTGTACAAACCTGTGGATAACTTTTTCCACGTGTGAAAAATTGTTCACAGTGAGATAAAGAAGAACCGCCCCGAAGGGCGGCTTTCAGGACTTAAGTCGTTATCCGGGCAGATTCATGTTGCGTAGATGTAGAAGGTTATGCCAGCCAGAACGAGTGCAACGAGGACCGTTGCCAGGACGTTTGCCCAGGTCCTCCGGGACTTCGTGTAGAGGTAACCGATGAGCAGGCCGGCGAGCAAACCACCGACATGGGACTGCCAGGAGATTCCGTCCACCACAAATCCGAGAATGAGGTTAATGCCCAGGAGGACGAGAAGGGGAGTCGTATCTCGCGACAGACCCTTTGAGAGCGCGAATAGGGCTCCGAAGAGGCCAAAGACAGCGCCGGAGGCTCCGACAACGAACGTTGCCCAGCTTGCCCCAGTCGGGTCCGCAAAGGCGAGCACTGCGACGTTCCCCGCTATCGCGGAAAGAACGTACAGGCAGGTGAATCGCCACCAGCCAAAGACGGGTTCGATCGCTTGGCCCACGAGCCACAGCGCATACATGTTGAAAATGAGGTGCCAGAAGTCCGCATGTAAGAATGCGGAGCCGAGGAACCTGTATGGCTGATCCTCACCCAACCACGGGGCAAAGATCAGGGTTGATTCAAGCTCAGACCAGAGCCGACCGCCACCGTAGACACCGATACACAGGACAATAATCCCGATCGTGACGTACGGGGTCGGTCTCTTAAGACGTCGGCGACGATCCGGATCCGGCGGTGGACCTGCCGGCACCGGATCCGGATACTCACTCATGCCGAGACGGAAATGGAGTTAATAACGACATCTTCGAGGGGACGATCCATGGGGTTCGTCGCCACGGCTGCGATCTCGTCAACAACCTTCTTCGAGGCATCATCAGCCACGCGGCCAAAGATGGTGTGCTTGCCCTGGAGCCAGGTGGTCGGGGCAACGGTGATGAAGAACTGGGAGCCGTTCGTGCCGCGGCCGCCAACCTTGCCGGCGTTTGCCATGGCAAGAATGTAGGGCTCGGTGAACGAAAGCTCCGGGTGGATCTCGTCATCAAAGTTGTAGCCGGGGCCGCCGGTTCCGGTGCCAAGCGGGTCGCCGCCCTGGATCATGAAGCCGGGGATGATGCGGTGGAAGACCACTCCGTTGTAGAGGGGCTCCGAGGTGCGCTCACCCGTGGCCGGGTTCTGCCACTCGCGCTCACCCGTGGCAAGCTCGGTAAAGTTAGCGACCGTTGCCGGTGCGTGGTTGGGGTACAGTTCGACGACAATATCGCCATGGTTCGTATGCAGTGTTGCTTCCATGCTCCCTATCTTCGCACTAACCTTTGCCTTCGCCCAACAGCTTCCCGTCCGAGCCTCCATTCCTTGCGCCATCGGCGTATTTCGCAAAAGATGATTCTCAACCCAAGCGAACGTCCAGGATGGGAAGATAGACTTCGTAACGATCGTTTTATCCATATGGAGGTGTCGAATGTTCGGCAAGAAGAAGACCGCACCTGACCTGGCCAAGTCCCAGACCAGCGAGCTCGGAGATGTGCTCGGCCGCCAGGCTGGCGAATGGGCAAACCTGATTGGCTCCCGTGCAGGCACTTTCGGTGAGAGTGCAAAGCATCTCGCCGAAAAGGCAACCACCGAGGCCAACGTTTATGCACACAAGGCCGGTAAGCAGGCGAAGCAGTACGCAGACCAGGGCGCAAAGTGGGCCGCTCCCCACATTGAGTCCGCATCCCGTAAGGCCCAGGAGCTCACGGAGACTGCAGTGGACCGCTGGGAGCACGATGTTCGGCCCCGCGTCCAGGCCGCCGCTGATGCTGCCCGCGAAGAGGCCGGCAAGGATTCCAGCCTCAAGGACAAGGCCGTAGCCGTGTCCGGGGCGACCTCGAAGGCCCTGCAGACTCCGCCCCCGGCTCCGAAGAAGAAGAGCCGTAAGTTCGGCTGGCTCGTCGTTGGCGCTGCCACTGCCGGTATTGGCTACTTCATTTGGAAGCGCAACCAGCCGATTGAGGACCCGTGGGCAGAGGCGTACTGGGAGGACATCGCCGCTGAGGACGCTGCCGCTCAGGCCGTAGCATCGGGCGAGAAGGCAACGGTTGATCCGCTTGCTGACGCACAGGCACAGGTTGCCGACCCGGTGGTTGACGAGAAGGTGGACAAGCCGTCGCTCAACGAGGCTGAGGCTGCCGAGCAGGCTGGCCTCGCCCAGTCTGACAAGGATTCCGACCTCGGTAAGCCGGACACCAAGTAGTCCATTCTGGGTGCTATCCGCATTGGGTAGTGTCCACGCGGGGTAATCCCCGCTGAGATTGGCTGAGGGTCCAGGAGCATTTGCTTCTGGACCCTCAGTTTTTGTGTCAAAAGTAGTTTTACTTGCGCCGGGTTTTCGCCCGGTCCTTATTCAGAGGACATCGGCGTTAGCCCCGGCTGGGATTGCGCTTACGGAAGGACTTTACTCAACAAGACCCTCTTCGGTGAGCCAGTCGGAGGCGATAGTCTCGGCAGGAAGCTGTTCTTCCGCCGATCGGATATTGAGGGCAACAAGGTCCTCGGGCTCCATGGCGGCACTGATGCTGTTAATGATTTCCTCAGCCTGTTCATCGATGTTCTCCGAGGCAAGCGGAACAACATGCGATGCGAGGAAGAGGCTCTGCGGGTCTTCAAGAACGACCAGTTCAGGATCCGCAATGCGCGGGTCGGCGGTGTAGATAATCGCCATCTGAATATCGTTGTCCTTGAGGGCATTGACGGTTAGCTGTCCACCACCGTCTTCGATGGGAGTGAACCCAACTTCAACGTCGTATACCTCGAGGAGACCCTGCGGTCCGTTCGGGCGGGTTTCGAGCTCCGAGTTCGCTCCGACTGTGATCTGCGTGTCGACGTTCTTGAGATCGTCGAGACTTTCCAGTCCCCATTCTTCTGCGAATTCAGCCGTGACGACATAGGCATCCTGGTCGGTTGCCGGTGAGTACTCCAGGACGCGGACTCCCTCGGGAGCAGTGTCAACGAGCTCGTCGTAGACAGCATCAGCCTCCCGGACCTCGGTCTCACCCTCCCAGTACCGCAACAGCGGTCCCGTGTATTCGGGGAACAGGTCAATGCTTCCATCTTCGATCTCGGGAACGTAGGCTTCGCGCTGGCCGATGCGGTAGTCACGTTCCACCTCGTATCCTTCGGCTTCGAGGGCCTGGGCGTAGATTTCAGCGATAATCTCGTTGGAGTAGTAGTCCTGGGAGCCGATAACGATCGCTTCACCGCTTCCCCCATTCCCTCCGTTGTCTTCGCTGAGCGGATCGTCGTTCGAACAGGCCGCCAAGCCCAAGCCCGCTACGGCGAGTAGTGCGATTGTGCGTTTCATGGTGTTCCCTTCGTGGCCGCCCGTGCGGCCGGATATGAGAGGTGGCGAGACGTCCGGTGGACGAACGCAAGAACAATTTCGAGAATGATGGCAAGGGCCGTGACAAGGAGTGCACCGCCAAGCATCGGCGAATAATCGCCGCCCTTGAGACCGGAGAACACAAATCTGCCAAGCCCGTAATCCGACACGTAGGCCGCAAGGGTGGCTGTCGCAACGACCTGAAGGGTTGCTGCCCTTATTCCACCAACGATGACCGGGGCCGCGATTGGGAGCTCAACCTTGCGAATGATCTGGCCTTCGCTCATGCCAACCGCGCGAGCAGCGTCAACGGTCAAAGCATCGACCGATTCAATCCCCGAGTAGGCACCGGCTAGCAGAGAGGGGATCGCGAGAACAACGAGGGTAACGATCGGTGCCTCGAGGCCAATACCCACCCAGATACCAACGAGAGTAAGAAGACCGAGCGAGGGAATTGCCCTCATCGCACCAGCAAAGCTAATGACGAAAGCTTTACCACGGCGGGTGTGGCCGATAGCGATGCCGGCGGGGATGGCCAGGAGGCCTGCGATCAGAATGACAAGAAGGGTGACACCGACGTGCTCGAGGAGACGTTGGGGAATACTTCCGTCCCCCGACCAGCGGCTGGGGTCGGAGAGCCAGGCAAAAGTGTCGTCAATGATGTTCACGCGCCCACCCCCTTTGGTGCCGCTGCATGGACCCACGGGGTGAGTAGCCGTCCGATCAGCTGAACGATGCCGTCGAGAAGAAGAGCAACGGCAACGGTAAGAACGATACCTGTGATGACCTCGGCGGGAATACCCCGCTGGAATCCATCGGTGAAGAGGCTACCCAGATTCGATATACCAACAAGCGCACCGATGGTTGTCAGTCCGACGGTGCTGACTGTGACAACCCGAATGCCTGAGATGATGACGGGCGTTGCCAGCGGCAAGTCCACCTTCCACAGCATCTGCCGTTTTGAGTACCCGATCGCCATGGCGCTTTCACGGACACTGCGATCGACTGCTGCAAAACCATCGGCCGCGCTACGCACGAGGAGCGCCACACCGTAGGCAATAAGGGCGATGATGATGGTTGTGGCGGACCGCAAGCTGGTAGAGAAGATCACCGGGATGATGATGAGCATGGGAAGTGCCGGGATGGCATACAGGAGGGTGGAGGCGGACAGGACCGGCCCGCCAACGCGCGGGAACCTGTATGCGAATCTGCCTATCGGTATAGCAATAAGCGTGGCAATGATGATTGCCGGAACGGCAATGCTGAGGTGCACGAGCAGGAGCTCGAGGACGTTTCGCCAGGAGTGGGACAGCCAGGTCACTGTTGCAGAATCCCGGCCGGACGACCATCGCCATCGAAAATAAGGCGCTGCCCGTTAATCTCTTCGATCGTGAACTGTCGTTCCGCACGATCTGCGCCAATGAATTGGCGAACATACTGATCCTTCGGCGATGACAGGATCTCTTCGGGCGTCCCGGACTGGACGATCTCCCCGCCCTTGGCCAGAAGAACAACATCGTGACCCACGTTGAAGGCTTCATCGACGTCGTGGGTCACGAGGATAACGGTCTTCCCCAGCTCGGTTTGGAGGCGGCGCAGTTCGACCTGGAGTTCCTTTCGCACGATCGGGTCAACCGCCCCAAACGGCTCATCCATGAGTAGTACCTTGGGATCTGCAGCCAACGCCCTTGCTACGCCAACTCGTTGCTGCTGGCCACCGGAGAGCTGGGCCGGATATCTCTTCCCCATCCCAACTTCGAGTCCAACTCGTTCAAGCAGTTCCTCAGCGGCCCTTCGGGCCTTCTTCTTCGGTTCACCGTTCAGAAGGGGAACGGTTGCGACGTTGTCGATGATGGTGCGGTGCGGTAGAAGCCCGCCCGCCTGCAACACGTAACCAATCGAGCGTCGCAGTTGCACTCTATCAACGTCAGAAACGTTACGACCATCAACCCAGACGGATCCGCTGGTTGGCTCCACCATGCGGTTGACCATCCGAAGGAGCGTCGTCTTACCCGAGCCAGAGGCGCCAACAAGCGCAACAATCCGGCCCTCTCGAACCTCGTAAGAGAAGTTCTCAACCGCTGTTGTGCCATCCGGGTATGTTTTTCCTACTTCTTGGAACCGGATCATGTGCTGTCCTCACTTGGTCGACGCCAGTGCCAGCCATTTTATCGATTTAGAAAGATATCAGTGTACTTTACCTCACTAAAGGAAGATATGTTACAAAATCTTGACTTAGCGGCGTGCCCCTGCGGGTCGAAGGTTTGCATGCACCTCGGGGAGAAACTCGTCCCATACCGCGCGTTGTTATTCCTCACCTCGGGAGCCAGAATTTCCGCATGATAGTAAACGCTGTCATAACATCATCAAATTGGACGGGTCGGGACATCCGCCCATTTCGCACGCGTATTCTCTTGGAGCAGCAAGTAAAGCTCCAGCATGATCCCGCGCGGATGCTCAATCGTTTTGAGGGGGCTTGCGTGCCGGTGCGACAGCATTAGCGATGATCAATGAGGTCTCCCGGAGTGCGGCAATCTGCTCGTCGTCAAGCAGGTCAAAAATCACCGATCGCACCGTGGCAACGTGCGCAGGAGCCGAATCGGTGACCTTATTCCAGCCCTCTTCGGTCAGCGAACCAATTGTTGCTCGCCGATCTGTCGGATCGGGCTTGCGCTCCACCCATCCTGCCTTCTCCATCCGGGAGATCACCCGCGACAGGTGCGAAAGCGTCATGTTCGTATTCTTCGCCAGTTCGCTGAGGCGAATTTGTCGATCAGGAGCTTCAGAGATCTGCGAAAGTGCGTGGTATTCAGCGAGGCTCAGTCCCGCATCTTTCTCGAGCTGAGCATCGAGGCGCACGGGCAGCCAGGTCATGAGCGCCCACAGGGAACGCCATGCCTCGTCTTCATTTTCGGCAAGCCACTGGGCCTGATTGCTGTCTGCCATGCCCCCATTCTACGCAAAACAGTTTCCATAACAAGCATATACTTGACACGGCAAATAATTTCTTCTATGGTTGGTTCTAGAGGAAAACATTAAGCCTTGCCATTCAAGTTTTGTCCATACAAACATGGCCAGGAGGACTCTGTGACCACCATTCCCCGCACCAATATCGATATCTTCCCAATCAACCTTGGCGGCAACACTTTCGGGTGGACGTCCGATCGCGAACAGAGCTTCGCGGTTCTTGACACATTTGTTGAGGCCGGCGGTAACTTCATCGACACCGCCGACTCGCACTCGGAGTGGTCGGAGACCAGCCCCGGAGGCACCTCGGAGACAATTCTTGGTGAATGGATGAAGGAACGTGGCAACCGCGACAAGGTCATCATCGCCACGAAGGTTGGCGTCCTTTCCACACGCAGGGGCCTCGGCCGCGAAAACGTTGAAGCAGCGCTCGACGACTCCCTTGCTCGCCTCCAAACCGATTACATCGATATCTACTATGCGCACTATGACGACGAGACCGTCTCCATTGAGGACCAGGTCAAGCACGCACACGAGCTCGTCCAGTCCGGCCGTGTTCGCCACATCGCCCTCTCGAACTACACCGGCGAGCGCATGAAGGAATGGTTCGAGGTCGCTACCCGCGAGGGCCTGACCCTTCCGGTTGCTATCCAGCCCGCTTACAACCTCATTAACGGCAAGAACTTCGAAGAGGACTTCGCCCCGATCGCTCGCGAATGCGATGCGGCAGTTTTCTCATACTTCTCCCTCGCTTCCGGTGTTCTCACCGGCAAGTACCGCACCCGGGAGGATTTCGAGGGTAAGGCCCGTGCAATCTTCGCAACGGATCTCCTGACCGACGATGCTCTCAAGGTCATTGATGCACTCGTTGAGGTTGCAGACGCACACTCGGCAGAGCCCACGTCCGTTGCTCTAGCCTGGCTTCTGGCACGCGGTGTGACTGCTCCGATTGTCTCCGCGTCCACCCCCGAGCAGCTGCCCGCAATCGTTGCAGCCAAGGACCTAAAGCTCACCGAGGCAGAGCTCGAGAAGCTTGATTCCGTCTCGAAGGTCTTCGCCTAACGAGATCTAGTACACCAGTCCTATAAAGAGGTTCCATGAGGCCGCCCCCAATGATCGGGGTCGGCCTCCTTTTCATTACTATCTAAACTCCCTCACCCACGGACATCGAATGCCCGGCGACAGAAGGTGCCTCCTTGAGCAGTGCCGATCTGACCGCAATCTGTAGTATCGGGTTGGCAATCAAAAATGTCTGACTAAGGTGACCTGCACAGTTTGCTTAGTGTCCCGATTCTACGGTTCTCCATCAACCGATTATTGCCGGTCTCCCTCATCCTGAAAGTCACGGTGGAACTCACGTCTTGTTACGAATGTGGGACATTCTGGTAATGACACCGAAACCTTTATCGCCGCACGCAACGAGCTGACGGGCGCTATTTCTGCGGTAACGACACCTAAGACTCAGATTTATTGATCTGGAGCCGCGCGCAAATGCCGACTTGGTGCCCCAGTTTTCAGCTGAATCCATTGCGTATAGACACCCTCGAAGAATGACAAGTGCCGAAGGATGTTATACCCAGACTCTGCTTGGTCCGACCCAGGTCCAGTGGTGTGTCAAAGTGTCTGACTAAATGAGCCAGGTCAACATTCGGAGAAGGCGGATGTTCTTGTGGGAAAAGTAAAACGCGGCACTGTCGTGCCGCGTTCCTTGTGGAGCCACGGGGACTCGAACCCCGAACCCTCTGCTTGCAAAGCAGATGCGCTACCAATTGCGCCATAGCCCCTTAGATTGCCGGTGTTGGATCAGCAACCTGTTCCCATACTGCCTGATTAGCACGGTCCGCCGCAATCTTTAGCCACGTGACGTAGCCGATACCGGCTGCCACTGCGATGACGACGAACTTCTTCATGTTAACCAATCAGTAGGGTGTGGGCCTAGCTGGACTCGAACCAGCGACCTCTTCCTTATCAGGGAAGCGCTCTAACCGACTGAGCTATAGGCCCCTGTTACCTCGCGGTAACGTGCCAAATCAGGTTATCTCACGGCATGCCACGATACAAAACTGTCCGACAGTGAGGATGAATACATCCCTGAACTGTCTCGTGGCCACCAGGATGAATTCAACTGGTGGCCACGGCACTAACGTTATCTTAACGTAATGTTTACGGTTTTGCGAAATCCGCTAGTTCCCCGGCGTTTACTCGTCGGTAATGGTGATGTGAACGCCACCGACGAGCATGGAAGTGAGGTTGTAGAGGAGCGCGATGATCCCACCCAGCAGGGTGAACAACACAACATCGATAACCGCGACGATAATCGAGAAGGATACGACTCGGCCGAACTCCAGGTACTGCATGAGCTCGAGGAGCGGCTCGGAACCGAGAGTTTCCAGCAGGTCCCTGATTGAGGCAAAGACGTTCATTGAATCAAGAACGTTCCACAGGACCACCGACGAAATGACAATCATGACCCCCATGCCGACCGCAAGAAGGAACGAGATCTTCAGTGCCGACCAGGGATCGATCCTTGAGATCGTCATGTGTGCGCGTCGGATCCCCCGGCCGCTCGGCTTCGTCGTTGCCTGCGGCGTACGCTGCTCGGGGGCCGGGGACTGGTGTTGTCCGGCGACCTGCGACGATTGCTGCTGGCTCGTCTGCTCACTCATGACTCAATATCCTCATCGGTCGACTGATCTAGAGTAGACACTACATCGCCCGCGTCCTCAGCTTCGGTAGAAGTCACCGGATTTTCATCTCCTGGCAGTACTTCACCATTTTCGCCCTCAGGTGTTTCACCGGTGGGCGGTGTTTCAGCTTCGACGAGCTCTTCTTCAGCCTCCACATTGCCGGCAATGGCAACGATGCGATCTGTCGAATCGGGGCGAGCAAACATGACACCCTGCGTATTACGGCCAGTGAGGGAGACCTCGGAGACGGCGGAACGAACAATCTTGCCCGAACTCATGATGACGAGGACCTCATCGGTGGGCTCCGTGATGAGGGCGCCAACCAGGTCGCCACGTTCCTCAACAAGGTTCGCAACCTTGATGCCGAGGCCGCCACGGCCTTGCCTGCGGTACTGGGAGACGCTGGTCCGCTTGGCGAAACCGCCTTCGGTCACGACAAAGACTTCGGAATCGTCGCGGACAATATCCATCGACAGTAGCGAGTCATCATCGCGGAACTTCATGCCTGTCACACCCGAGGTTGCGCGCCCCATGGGGCGGAGCGTCTCGTCGGTTGCCGTGAACCGTAGGGACTGACCCTTCTTCGACACGAGGAGAATGTCATCGCCCTCGTTGACGAGGCGAGCAGCCACCACCTGGTCGGTGGAACCGTCAACGTGTTCGCGAAGCTTAATGGCGATTAGGCCGCCGGTTCGCGGTGAATCGTAGTCGGTAAGGCGCGTCTTCTTGACGAGACCATCAGCCGTTGCCAGAACGAGGTATTCCGCATCCTGATAGGACGGGAAGCTAATCGCCGACACAATGTTTTCCCCGGGCTGGAAAGCAAGGAGGTTAGCGACGTGCTGGCCCTTTGAATCGCGGCCACCCTCGGGCAGCTCATATCCCTTGGTCCGGTAGACCCTACCGAGGTTGGTGAAGAACAGGTGCCAGTCGTGGGTGGAGGCAACCGCAAACCGATCGACAACGTCATCGCCGCGCAGGGATGCCCCCCTAATGCCCTTACCTCCCCGATGCTGGGCTCGGTATTCCGAGACCTTCGTTCGCTTGGCAAAGCCACCGCGGGTGATCGTGACGACGACATCCTCTTCGGGAATGAGGTCCTCGACCGACATCTCACCATCGAACGGCAGAATCTTCGTGCGCCTATCATCACCGTGCTTATCGGTAATTTCCGTGAGTTCCTCGGAAACGATTGAGCGCTGACGTTCGGGCCTGGCAAGAATGTCCTCGTAATCAATAACCTCGGCCTCGGCCTTGGCGTAGTCGTCGAGGATCTTCTGCCTCTCCATGGCAGCCAGACGGCGCAGCTGGAGCGACAGAATAGCGTTAGCCTGCTCGGCATCAATGTCGAGGAGCTCGATGAGGGCCTCGCGAGCAGCGTCGGCCGTGGGTGAGCGCCTGATCAGTGCAATAACCTCGTCAAGGTTGTCGAGCGCCTTGAGGTAGCCGGTGAGGATATGGAGCAGTTCCCGGGCCTTGTCGAGGCGGAACTGCGTGCGTCGCTGAATGACGATGATCTGGTGGTTGACCCAGTGTCGGATGAAGCCATCGAGCGACAGGGTACGCGGCACACCGTCAACAAGTGCCAGCATGTTTGCCGGGAAGTTGTTCTGGAGCTGCGTGTGCTTGTACAGGTTGTTGAGAACGACCTTCGCAACCGCGTCCCTCTTGAGAACAATGACGATGCGCTGGCCGGCGCGACCCGATGTTTCATCGCGAATATCGGCGATTCCGGGGAGCTTGCCGTCCTTGATGCCCTCGACCATTTTCTCCAGCAGCCGGTCGGGGTTGACCTGGTAGGGGAGGTCGGTGACAACGAGGCACTGGCGTCCGTTAATTTCATCAACTTCGACGACAGCGCGCTGGGTAATGGAGCCGCGGCCGGTCCGGTAGGTTTCTTCAATCCCCTTCTTGCCAAGAATCGTGGCACCGGTCGGGAAGTCAGGGCCGCTAATGCGCTTCATGAGCTCCTCGAGGAGCTCTTCCTTTGTAACGTCGGGGTTCTCGAGGAACCACTGGGCGCCGGAGGCAACTTCGCGCAGGTTGTGCGGCGGGATTCTTGTCGCCATGCCGACCGCAATACCCTCGGACCCGTTGACCAGGAGGTTCGGGAAGCGTGCCGTGAGGACCATCGGCTCCATAAGTGAACCGTCGTAGTTTGGCTCGAAATCAACCGTGTTCTGGTCGATATCGCGAACCATTTCAACGGCCAGAGGAGCCATTCTGGCCTCCGTGTACCTGGGAGCTGCCGCCCCCAGGTCGCCAGCCGTACCAAAGTTACCCTGCCCAGCAACAAGCGGATAACGCATCGACCAGGGCTGGACGAGGCGGACCATCGTGTCATAGATCGCGCTGTCACCGTGGGGGTGATAGTGGCCCATGACGTCGCCGACGATCTTCGCTGATTTGGAGAACGACGAGGTGGGACGATATCCGCCGTCCCACATGGCGTAAACGACGCGGCGGTGGACAGGCTTCAGGCCGTCCCTCACGTCGGGCAGTGCACGACCCACAATGACGGACATGGAGTAGTCCAAGTAGGACTTTTCCATTTCCCTTTGGAGGTCGACCTCGACTATTTCCCCGTGGTTGTATATTCCGGTATCTTCGCTCACAACTTGCCTTACATCTTAAATATCGAGGAAACGCACATCGTGCGCATTGCGCTGGATGAAGCTTCGGCGAGATTCGACATCTTCGCCCATGAGAATCGAGAAAGTCTCATCCGTGGCAGCGGCCTCGCCAATCTCCACCTGCTTGAGTGTTCTCGTCTCTGGATCCATCGTGGTTTCCCACAGCTCCTGGTCATTCATTTCACCCAGGCCCTTGTAGCGCTGGATAGCGCCGACGGTCTTATCCTTCGGGAGCCGCTTACCTGCTGCCTTGCCTGCCTCAAGAAGCTCGTCGCGCTCCATGTCGGAGAACACGTAGTCGTGTGGAGCATTCGTCCACTTGATCCGGTACAGAGGAGGCATTGCCAGGTAAATGTGGCCTTCCTCAACGAGAGGACGCATGTACCGGTACACGAGCGTCAGGAGCAGAGTTGCGATGTGCTGACCATCGACATCGGCATCCGCCATGAAAACAATCTTGTGGTAACGGAGCTTGCTGATGTCGAATTCGTCCCCGATGCCGGTGCCAAACGCGGTAATCAGCGACTGAATCGTGTCCGATGAGAGTGCGCGATCCAGTCGTGCCTTCTCAACGTTGAGGATCTTTCCTCGAATCGGCATAATCGCCTGATGTGCGGGGTCACGACCGTTCACTGCCGAGCCACCGGCCGAGTCACCCTCGACAATAAAGATCTCGGAATCAACGGGATTACGTGACGTGCAGTCCTTAAGCTTGCCCGGCATCGAAGCAGATTCGAGAACGGACTTTCGCCTCGTGGCCTCGCGGGCCTTCCTCGCTGCCAAACGAGCCTGGTAGGCCTGCGTCGACTTGCGGACAATGTCCCTTGCCTCGGAAGGATGCGAATCGAACCAGTCGGTCAGGTGCTGGTAGGTCTGCTGCTGGACGAAGGTTCGTGCCTCGGTATTACCAAGTTTCGTCTTCGTCTGGCCTTCGAACTGGGGCTCACCAAGCTTCACGGAGATGACTGCCGTGAGTCCCTCGCGTACGTCCTCGCCCGTGAGGTTCGGATCCTTTTCCTTCAGGAGGCCCTTCTCGCGAGCGTACTTGTTGATGACCGTGGTCAAAGCGGAACGGAAGCCCTCTTCGTGGGTACCACCCTCCGTCGTATTGATCGTGTTGGCAAAGGTATGGATTGCCTCGGAGTACCCGTTTGTCCACTGCATCGCGATCTCGAGCGAGATCTGCTTGTCATTGTCCTCTGACTCGAGGTAGATCGGGTCGGGGTGAACGAGGTCAACCTTCTTCATCTGGTTGAGGTGCTTCACGTAGTCAAGAAGACCACCCTCGTAGCGGTACGAGATCTGCCGGTGACCCTGCACCGGATCATTCGACGTACCCTCATCGTCACCGGTGACCTCGTCACCTTCGGCGATCGCCTCGGGCCGATTGTCGGTCAGCGTGATCCGCAGTCCCTTGTTTAGGAATGCCATCTGGTGGAACCGGCGACGTAGCGTCTCAAAATCAAAATCAAGCGTCTCGAAAATGTCGCCATTGGCCCAAAAGATCTGCGTTGTACCTGTCTCGTCGGTCGGTTCACCCGCGGTCAGCGGCTGATCGGTAACACCATTCCGGTACGAGATCGACCAGTTCTTACCGTCGCGCTTCACCTTTGTTTCCATGCGCGTCGACAGGGCGTTCACAACGGAGACACCCACGCCGTGCAGACCACCCGATACGGCGTAGCCGCCGTTACCGAACTTACCGCCGGCGTGCAGCACCGTCATAACAACTTCAACGGCTGGCTTGCCTTCTGTGGGATGCATGGCAACGGGAATGCCACGACCGTTGTCCTCAACCTGGACTCCACCGTCTTCAAGAAGCGTGATCTTGATGTGGTCGCAGTATCCTGCAAGCGCTTCGTCGACAGAGTTGTCGACAACTTCGTAAACGAGGTGGTGCAGACCCCGTTCGCCGGTTGAGCCGATATACATGCCCGGGCGCTTGCGGACAGCCTCTAGACCTTCGAGAACTGTAATATTCGCAGCGTCGTAGGCCTGATTTTCATCGACCGTTCCGGGGCGTCGAGCATGCTCCTCGTTTGGGCGTTCGTCATCCACGTGCAGGATTCTCCTTCATTGACTGATCGCAGACCCCCACCGTTCAGAAACATGCCTAGAACGGCTCCTGTAGGCCTGGACCCTAAAACAGGTAGGTATACCTAGTTTTAGGACTCATCCCATTCTAGCGCGATTTAACGTTTTCGCCTATTTCAAATCTCTTAATCGTAAGTATCTCTCACGCCCCTGCCCTGGACGGAGAACAGTCCCCGCTTCCAAGACACCTGGGGCTGATTCTTAATGACGATCGATTCGACAACATCCTCACCCACGTGATCGACAATTGCCTTCTCAATCAGGGGAATCATGGATCGTAAGTTCACGGCCCAGGCCGTCGACGAGGTCATGATTGTCAGGACCCCTTCTTCAAAACTGTCGAGAGCGGCATGCTTCGATACCGTTTTACCGACAATCTTCGCCCAGTCGGTACGGAGTTTTGCCACCTGTAGCTGGCGGGACCAACCTGACCCCTTCACAAATGCGTTGAGCGATTCCCCGATCGGACGCGGATCCCGCCAGGATGGTCGCGGTCCGGAGCCAACATCGCCCCAGCCCGGCCCTGGAGTTTGAACGGCAAGTTTACGGGGAATCAGTGATTCGTCTCGTCGGGCACCCTTTCCGGCAAAGGGCTTGGGTTTGCCCACTCGGCGGTAGCCGTGACGTTCCTGCATCTGCCGCGCCCACTCAAGCGCATGAAGGCACACATCATCGCCCGTCTCCGCCCGGTTTTTCGCCCGTGCTTCCTCAGACTTCATCGGCTTCCACCTTGCCGTCATGCACCCGGAACCTTGCCCCGGATAGTTCCTTGGGAACATCATCACCCACGGCAGCCGTAATAAACACCTGTTCCGACTCACGCACCATCTGCGCGAGAGCGGTACGCCGCTTCGAATCGAGCTCGGCAAAAACATCGTCGAGAATCAAGACGGGGTCCGACTCTTCGGAACGCAGCAGCTGCCACTGGGCAAGACGCAGGGATAGCGCATACGACCAGGTTTCCCCGTGGGACGCAAAACCCTTCGCTGGTAGAGTTCCGAGCCCCAGCTGAAGATCGTCACGATGGGGGCCGACAAGGTTAACTCCCCTGTCGATCTCCCGGTCCTTCACCTGACCAATCTCTGCAAGCAAGCGATCCCTGACCTCGTCAGAGCGCAGGAGGGACTTTTCAATCTCGGTCATCGCCCCGTACCCGTCCCGCTCCAGATCCTGAGCAGCGGGAATGTTCTTCGATGCCTCGTCAACTCGCGCCTGATAGGTCACATGCGGAACACCGCGGTTGGGTGCAATCTGCTGATATGCCTCACCAACATGGGGCCGCAGGGTCCGAACAATGTCCACCCGGTCGGCAATAATCTGCGCCCCGAGCTCGGCGAGCCTCTCATCCCAGACCGCGAAACTGACCTCGTCGATGGGCTGACCGCGTCGACGAGCAACCTTGGATGCCTTGAGGAGCGCGGTGCGGTGCTTCAGAACCTTGTCGTATTCGGAGCGTATCCCCGCCATCCGAGGCATCTGCTGCACCGCAATATCATCGAGGAGCCGGCGCCGCACACCGGGATCTCCAGTGACGAGCTGCAGGTCTTCCGGGGCAAAAACAACCGCTTTGAAAATGCCGAGTAGCTCTCGGGGCTTCACATTGCCGCGGTTAAGCCGGGCTCGGTTTGCTCGTCCAGAGAGTATCTCGATCTCGAGCATCGTCTCGTGATCACCATCGTGCACCTTGGCACGGACGACGGCGGCCGCCCCGCCCTGACGTACCAGAGCACTATCGGCAGCTACTCGATGCGATCCGAAAGTTGCAAGATAGGCGATTGCCTCAACAAGATTTGTCTTGCCGTGCCCGTTTTCACCAACAAAGACCGTGGTCCCCGGAGTGAATTCGAGAACGGCACTCTCGTAGGAACGGAAGTCATTGAGCGCAAGATTGGAAATCCACACGCTAACAACTCTTCCTTTCCATAACCGGAGTCCGCCTCATGGCGGACTCCGTCGACCTATCTGTCACCCTAGTTCACGCCGAATGCCCGAATCGGCATGAGCAGAACGCGGAAGTCCAGAGAGTCGTCACCCCCGAGCTCTTCCTGGGCGGAAACCACGGCGGGCTTGCTGGCATGAGTAAACGAAATACGAACGTAGTCGGATGTCGTCACGGCGAGAGCATCCTGCAGGTACGACGGGTTGAACGCCATCGCGATATCTTCGCCATTCAGCGATGCCTGGAGAACTTCCTTCGCCTGCGCAGAGTCGCCACCCTGGCCTGCCTCGACCGTGACCTGGCCTTCGGTGAACGAAAGGCGCACAGCTGCGTTGCGCTCGACGACGATGCGGGAGCGCTTGATTGCCTCGAGCAGCTCGGTGCGGGAAACGACAGCGTAACCGTTGATTTCCTTCGGGAATAGTGAACGAACCTGCGGGTAGTCACCGTCGATGAGGCGCGAGGTGTTCTCCCGGCCCACGGACTCAAAACCGATCATCTTGGCGTTGCCCACCTCATCGAGAGTGAGTGAGATCTGGCCAGCGGAGCCGTAGGACTTCGCGATGTCAGACAGACGGGAAGCCTTGACGAGAATGCGATCGGAAACGTCAGTCTTGGCGGGGGACCAGGTGAGCTCTCGAACCGCGAGACGGTACCGGTCTGTTGCCATCAGGGTGATGTTTTCGCCGTCAATCTCGACGCAGACGGAGACGAGCAACGGGAGGGTTTCATCGTGCGAAGCTGCGGACGATACCTGGGTGACAGCTTCTAGCCATTCCGCTCCGTCAACTGTTCCGATGACGTCGGGCGTATCCGGCAGGGCCGGGTACTCGTCGAGAGCCATGGAGTGGAGAGAGAAGCGGGCGTTACCACAAACAACCTCAAGCTTCGTACCGTCCAGTGTCAGATCGACCGGGCGGTTGGGAAGCGCGCGACAAATGTCGGCCAGGATGCGTCCGTTGACGAGACATTCACCCGGAGTATCAACGCTTGCCTCGGCTTCGACAAGTGCCGTCGTCTCGGGATCGTATGCGGAGACACGTAAAACACCCTCGCCGTCTGCAACGAGCTTGATGCCCGCGAGAACGGGGATTGCCGGACGGCTCGGAATTGTCTTGGCTGCCCATGTGACAGCATCCGCAAGCACGTCGCGCTCGACCCTCAGTTCCACCCTAGAGTCCTTCCTCTGAAAGCTTGTAACTACGCTTACCTTACGCGACTTAACCGGGCTTTGCGTCCGCGCTAGCAATAATCCGGGAAGCAATCGCGTGAGCCATTTTCAGCCACTGTTACTTCGTAGTTTTATCTCTTAGTTAATAGGCAGTAGCAGTAGTAGGGCTTGTGGATTCTGTGGAAATGACACTTTTCCGCGATATTCTTCGACTTTGTCCTGTGGATAGAGATGTGGGCCCAGCTGTGGATAAATGGGGCCTCCTGTGGATTGAGCCATTTCGATGAAAAATTCTTCCACAGTTTCGCGAAGTTATCCACAAAATTTGGCTAGTTATCCCATGTTATCCACAGATTGTTGTGGAAAAGTGGATATTTCCCTATCAGCGAGCGGGTTTTGAGGCCGCCTGTTTAATGCGAGTTGTGAGTGCTGACACATCGTCGAAGACATTCTTCTTCTCAGCCATCTGATCCGAGATCTTTCGGGTCGCATGCATGACCGTGGTGTGATCGCGTCCTCCGAACAGATCGCCGATCTTCGGCAGCGACAGGTCGGTGAGTTCACGGCACAGGTACATGGCGATCTGCCGGGCGTTGACCATGGCACGAGTGCGATCCGCCGACGTCAGGTTTTCAATGGTGATGTCGAAGAAGCCCGCAGTTTGAGCCATAATCAGACCCGCCGTTATCTCGAGCTGATCCGTGTTGGAGATCAGATCCTTGAGAACGAACTCGGCCATGCTAACGCTGATCGCCTCATTGTTGAGATCGCAGAAAGCGGTGACGCGACGAAGCGCCCCCTCCATCTCCCTCACGTTGGTGGTCATGCGGGCAGCGATGTATTCGTTGACTTCGCGCGGAACTTGAATGTTGTCGTATGCGGCCTTCTTATCGAGAATCGCGATTCGAGTCTCAAGGTTGGGCGGCGAGATCTGTGCCGTGATGCCCGAGGCGAAGCGAGAAATCATCCGTTGCTCAAAGTTATTGAGATCCTTCGGCGGAACATCCGAGGAAATAATGATCTGCTTATTGGCATTCGACAGAGCATTGAATGTGTGGAAGAACTCCTCCACCGTGTGCTCGAACGTGCCGATGAACTGGATGTCGTCAATGAGGAGAATATCGATCGTGCGGTAACGCTCCTTGAACGAATGCTTTCTCTCATCGCGCAGGGCGTTGATGAAGTCGTTCGTGAATTCCTCGGCGGAAACGTACTTGACCTTGAGGTCCGGGTACAGCTGCAGCGCATAGTTTCCGGTCGCGTGCATGAGGTGGGTCTTGCCAATACCCGAGTCGCCGTAGATAAAAAGCGGGTTGTAAGACTTACCGGGAGCCTCCGCCACGGCAAAAGAAGTTGCGTGAGCAAACCGATTCGATTCACCAATAACGAAGGAATCGAAGTTATAGCGCGGATTGAGACCGGCAGCCTTGAGCACATGATCGGGAGTGATCGGGCCGGCGCCCCGTCGGTAATCTGCCGTCGGTTCCGAATAGGAGCGAGTTGTCGCGGAATTGTCACGGTCATGATCTGACAAAACGGACTGCGGGAGCTCGGTTGGCCTCACCGGAACCTGGGGTGCAATTTGAATCGGCGACTCATTAAGGGCCACCGGTTCGGGCTCGGCAGGAGGAGCGGTCTCACCAAGAGTTGAGTCAATTGAGGTGAGAACCCGGACCTTGCGTCCAAGAATGTCCGTCAGCTTCTCGGTCATGTCCTCGAGTGCGTTCTGCTCCAGCCAGGACTTAATGAACTCAGAACCAACGGAAATCATAAAAATCTCGTCGACGGTCGCCAGCGGCTGAGCCATGCGAAGGAATGCCGTTTGAGAATCCGAGAGGCGGTTCTCTGAGCGAAGGAGTTCGATTGCCGCATTCCATGCCTCGAGCGCGTGGCGTGAATCAGACATTCATGAACTCCTTGGGATGACGACAGCCGGTGCGGCTACCTGGTCCATAGTAGGCCAGAATTTCGGATTATCCACCGCTGAGAGTCCCACTTCTCCACAGGGTTTTCCACAAGTGTGGAAAAGTTTTGAGGTCAGAATTCGGCTTGACCTTTGATGAAAGTCTGGAACTACAATAGTGTGATTACACAGCTGTGGATGAAAGTTATACACCGGATGTGAATTCCCGCATTAACGAATTTTCAGGACGCTGAATCTCGGTGAACCTGCTCACCTCGCGAGCCCTCTTATTGACCTCTGACGCGCTTTTTCCTAGGCTTTTCTGGTTACGTGACATTTCGGAAGTCGCTGTACTGCGCTCCGAAGCCAAAAGACCGAGTGGAGAACATCATGGTGAAGCGGACTTTCCAGCCCAATAACCGTAAGCGTGCGAAGGTACACGGCTTCCGCAAGCGCATGTCGACGCGCGCAGGCCGCGCAATCCTTTCCGGCCGCCGTCGCAAGGGCCGCGCGAAGCTCTCTGCCTAAGCTGCTGAGGGCTCATGCTTCCGGCGCAAAACCGTATGCGCAGCTCCGGAGACTTTCGAGCCACGATTAAGCATGGGGTAAGGGGCAAAGCCTCCAGCCTCATGCTTCATCTGCAGTCGCCGGGCGACGCTGAGCAAGCCGACCAGGATTCGACCCTGGTCGGCTTTGTCGTGCCGAAAACGGTGGGTAACGCAGTAGTAAGAAATAGACTGACCCGTCAGCTCCGGCACCTCATGCGCGAACGCATCGAGGATTTGAATGCTGGTGGCAGTGTTGTCATTCGAGTTTTCCCGTCAGCACGGGGCCGTACATACGACGAGTTGCGAGCAGATCTCGACAAAGCCTGGGATAGGGCAGCAAGGGCACGGGGATGAGCACCATCTCACGCGCAATGGCAAGCATGATCCGCTGGTATCAGCGGAATATCTCGCCGAGATTTGCGCCGAGATGTCGCTACTATCCGAGCTGCTCCGAATATGCGGTGCAGGCGGTAGAGAGACACGGGGCTGGCAAGGGTACACTGTTAGCCAGTTGGCGAATTCTTCGATGCAACCCGTGGTCGAAAGGTGGGGTCGACTATGTTCCCGAGAAGGGAGCATGGCCGGGCGAACCACTCGGACACGAGGAGCTTTTAACGAAGTGGAACGAAGAAGACGTACATAGTTCTGCCGCGTCCAGAGATCATCACTCAGGCGAGGACATCGTGCCACCCGCGGCACAGCAGAAACAGACCGATACAGACATGCTCGATAAGAAGCATGACTCCGAGACAAGGAAAGACTGAGCCTTGGATACCATCCTCTCCCCCATCATGTGGGTCATCGCGTGGATTATGAACCTGGTCCACATGGGATTGACCGCCATTGGCCTGCCAGACGGCGCCGGCCCCACATGGGTTTTGTCGATCGTCGGACTGACGATTGTTGTCAGGATCCTGATTTTGCCGCTCTTCAAGAAGCAGATCAATTCATCTAGGGCCCAGCAGCTCATCCAACCCGAGCTGAAGAAACTTCAGAAAAAGTACAAGAATAAGAAGGACTCGTACTCCCAGCAGCGCATGCAGGCGGAGATGCAGGCCATCTACAAGGACGCTGGCACCTCGCCATTTGCGGCCTGTCTACCGCTCCTTATTCAGACCCCGATCTTCCTCGCGCTCTTCCGCGTACTCAACAACCTTGTGCCGATCGCTGCTGGTGAGCGCGGTGCAATTGGTCCGCTCGACCAGGCGCTTGCCAAGGAAATTGAGGCCTCCACGGTTTTCGGGGCTCCACTCGCAGCGTCGTTCAACAACGCCACCGCCGGTGGTGGCGATGAAGTAACCGTTCGCATTGTTGCGATGGTCCTTGTCGTCATCATGTCGGTCACCATGTTCTTCTCGCAGCGCATGATGATCACGAAGAACATGCCTGAGGAGTCAAAGAACTCCGACAACCCCATGTACCGCACGCAGAAGATGATGCTGTGGATCTTCCCGTTCATCTTCCTTATTTCCGGTGTTGCCTTCCCAGTCGGTGTTCTCGTCTACTGGGTTGTTTCCAACATCTGGTCCTTTGGTCAGCAACTCTACATGATCACCCAGGCCCCCGCCCCGGGATCCGAAGCTTACAAGACCAAGCAGAAGCGCGACCGTGAGCGCCGTATCAAGAAGGGACTACCGGCTGAGGAGCCCACATCAACGTCGACCGCCGTTATCGACGAGCCTCGTGGCCAGCGTCAGCAACCAGTCGGTAAGAACCGTGCCAAGCGCAAGGGGCTCGACAAGGAAGAAGCGCAAACAATTACGCCGGCTCCCCTGCCTACACCCGAGACCGAGGTAGAGGAAGAACCTAAGCCGGCACAGCGCTCCAAGAAGAAGTCGAAGAAGCAACGTCAGGCAGAGGCAGTCGTGGCCGCCGAGCAGGAGATTCCGGAACCGGCCGAAACATCCGATCCTGGCGATGAGACCGAGGTCGATAAGGGTGGTATGACACCTGCTGAACGTGCCGCAGCTCGTGCCGCCCGCCGCGCCGAGCAACGCCGTATTGCCCGCGAAAAGCGCGAAGGTAAATAGTTTTAGTTCGTGAAGCAGAGCCTGCTTCACACAACCAGAAAAGGACTCCAATGTCTGAATCAACCGAGCGCGAAGAGCTCGTTAAGCGCCTCGATGCCGAAGGGGATATCGCTGCCGACTACCTGGAAGAACTCCTCGACATTGCCGATCTCGATGGCGACATTGACATCACGGTCGAGGTCGACCGTGCCAGCGTTGCGATTGTCAACGACGAAGAGTCGGACCCTCGCCTGCGCCGCCTTGTCGGCAAGAATGGTGAGGTCCTCGATGCTCTCCAGGAGCTGACACGACTCGCCGTACAGACGTCGACCGGCGAGCGCTCACGTCTCATGCTCGACATCGATGGATACCGTGCACACCATAAGGAGCGCGTCCTCGGTATCGCCAAGGAAGCCATCAAAAAGGTTCTCGAGACCGGTGAGCCGACCAGCCTCGACCCGATGAACCCATTTGAGCGCAAAGTCGTTCACGACGCTGTTGCTGACGCTGGCCTGGCATCCGATTCTGAAGGTGTCGGTCCCGATCGTCACGTTGTCATCACGCTGAATGCGGATGAGAATGACAACGAGGGCGATGTCGAAGAGAACGAGGACGACGAGTAGCGGTGCGCCAGGACGATACTCCAGCAAATGGTCCAGAGCTCTTTGGCGATAGCTGGGATCAGCTAGAAACCTATGCCCAAATGCTCTGGGACCACGGAGAAGAGCGGGGACTCATCGGTCCCCGCGAACTGCCACGGCTCTGGTCGAGACACATTCTCAACTCGACCGCCATCAACGACTTCATCCCTGAACGTGCTGTCACAATTGATATAGGTTCCGGTGGCGGACTTCCAGGAATCGTCCTAGCAACCACTCGACCCGATACCCACGTCCATCTAGTTGAGTCTATGGAGCGACGAGTAGCGTGGCTAACCGAAGTAGTTGATACCCTCGGTCTTAGTAACCTCACTATCCACCGAGCGCGGATCCAGGATCTCCATGGCGAGTTCCAGGCAAGTGCAGTCACGGCGAGAGCTGTCGCTGCTCTCAAGAAGCTGGTCCCGATGGCTCTACCTGTACTTAAGAGTGGCGGCGTTCTCGTTGCTCTCAAGGGTGAGCGGGCAGAACTAGAAATTGATGATGCTCGCTCAGCACTTCGCAAGAACAAGGTGGAAACAGTCGATCTCCACATCGTCGATGTGGCGGGAACCGACGAACCTACGCGCGTTGTAGTAGCACGTAAGAAATAGCATGATATAATAGTATGTTATTTTAGTGAGGGTGCCTGGCCTCTACGGCTTGGGCACCCTCACTTGTCTAAAGACAGGTCAAGTACCTAAATATATTCAGGAGGATACGGTTTATATCCGCAGCTGGCGACGGAGCGATGCACAGAATGAAGTGGCGCTAGCTCAATTGGCCCTCTCAACCTGTTTCCACAATCCATACTCTGTTGTCTTGGGACAGTAAGTCGCAGGTTCCTGATCGTTGTGCTGAAGCGCCCGAATGAGGACCTTATGTCCGGGCTAGCGAGAGGAAGGCGCTCAGAATCCCGGTGGGACGACGCGGGTTTTAGTTAAAGAAGATTCTCGCGTCGGAGACTTCTAGCGGCACGCCCTCTCTGGTGAGGGACGATCACGCGATGTGATTGTTGCAGGATATGACCTGACTTATCAGTTCTATTCCAAGCACCGAAGGTTTGCTGTTTCACGTGAAACAGTTCGTCTCCTGTTATGCCAGCTAAGCGTTTGGGTCACTAATGAATTTCTGAGCGATCACAACTCGATGCATAGTTGCGATACTTAGATTATTCGAGGGGAATTTTCGCTATAGGGGTTTAGGCCTTGGCGCTGCGCGAGCGAGACTATCGGTTGATAG